>CAKSRS010000113.1 GCA_934487205.1 uncultured Clostridia bacterium | reverse complement strand
CCCGATTTTGCACTGTATACTGCCGTCAAAGCATTTTTCCTTATTTTATTTGCTATTACAGAAAGCTCTGTTTTTCTTTTTGCGTCCATTTTTCTTC
This sequence comes from uncultured Clostridia bacterium, assembly GCA_934487205.1. Lineage (GTDB taxonomy): Bacteria > Bacillota > Clostridia > UBA1381 > UBA1381 > UBA1738. The sequence continues at coordinate 1,465 of CAKSRS010000113.1, read as the reverse complement.
CTTTCATAAATTAGAAATACTCGCTGCAAACTTCTTTTACCGGCGAAAAATCAGTTCGGCGTTGTTTCAGTATCCAATCCATCAAATCACGGTTTTTATATGCTTCATAAATGCCGTCATTATGTCCGAAACCGTCAAGCACTACAAGCTCAGCCGTGCCGCCTTTGGCGATTATATTTTTCAGCATTAATTCGGAATTAACCAATTCAACCACATCATCCTTATTTCCGTGATATGTTTTAACAGATGTACTTAACAATTTTTCCGACCGCCACTGCATTCCGCCGCCGCAAACAGGTGCGATTGCGGAAAAGAAGTTCGGATATGTAATCCCCATTTCCCAAGTACCGTAACCGCCCATACTTGACCCGGTTATGCATATTCTGTCTTTTTTTATTCCGTAATCTTCCGCTACCTTGTCAATCAGCAATTTTACGTCCGTAACAATATTGTTCCAGACAAATTGTACCGGGCATTGCGGGCAAAGCACCACTGCCGGGATCTCAGCATTTTCATTTTTGATCAGGTACGGTACACCATGCCTTTCTACGTGTTCAAGCTTATCACCGCGTTCTCCCGCACCGTGCAAATACACCAAAAGAGGCATTTCCGCGGACATATTTTTCGGAATATACAGCATATGTCCGAGCATTGAACCGTCTTGTTCAACCATTAATCTTTTCATTTTTGTATTATATCCTCCGCAACGGCAATTGCCGCAAAATCACCGATAGAGTCGCCCAATGCCGCCGGCACAATCTCGCACACCTCTCTCGCATACGGCAGCGTTTCGCGGTCGATTACCGCCTGCATTTTATCCCGCAAAAGCTCGCCGCTGCGTTCAAACACACTGCCGATTACGATTTTCTGCGGATTTAAAATATCAATCAATATCGAAAGTCCCGCGCCGAGCTTTTCCGCGCATATGTCATACACGCGCACCGAGTCCGCGTCTCCTGCTTTCGCACAATCAGCGATTTTCTTGGCGGTAATGCTTTCAAGTTCGCCGTAATTTGCACAAAATGCCGTCTTTTTGCCGCATTGCAGTCTTTCACGTGCGACCATCTTCCCTATCTCGGCAATCCCGCCTCCCGAGCAAAAGCCCTCGAATGACCCGGCTTTTCCGTAGCCGACCGGGCCGTAGTCGGAAATCCTGATATGACCGACTTCGCCCGCCATATCGTTTGTTCCGGCATACAGCCTGCCGTCCAGAATGAGCCCCGCGCCCAATCCTGTTCCGAAGGTCAGAAAAATCATATTTTCCGTACCTCTTCCCGCACCGTACTTCCACTCGGCAAGCGCGCATGCATTTGCGTCATTCTGAATACTTACCGGCACCTTGAACCGCTCCTCCAGCATTTTCACAATCTCAATATTATCCCAACCCGGCAAATTCGGCGGCGACATAATCACGCCGCGTTTTGAATCGAGCGGACCGCCGCAGGATATGCCGATTGCGTCATTT
>CAKSRS010000112.1 GCA_934487205.1 uncultured Clostridia bacterium | reverse complement strand
GCCAAACAGAGGACTTTGTGTGTAAGGCAATGGAGCATTACAACAAGTATCTCAGGCAACGGGCAGACCGTGACAGCAGATAGCCGATTTTGTTACTCCCCCTTCTCACACTCTACCCCCCCTAATACCTACTGTTTACCTGCTGAAAATATATATTCTATCTCACTTGAATATAACTATCTCTCATAACTTATAGCTGTCTAATAAAGGGTTCGCACATTTGAAGTGCAAATAAAATGTCTGATACGATAAAAAGTTTGGATATTCGCACCTTTGCTGTTTTTCGCCCGATTGATTACGATTAAGGCGAAAGGAGCGATAGCTTATGAAAAAGAAATGGATGGTTTGTATGATTGCCTGCTTGATGATTTTGCTTGCCGGATGTAACGGTAACACAGCCAAAGAAACCGCACGAAATGACACGGATAAAAGGATTTCTTCTACGGCTGGTAATACCAAAACAACGACCGGAACAGAAAAAGCAGATGATACAAGTGATGTTCCCGAGACGGAGCAACCGGTATCAAGTGAAGCAGCAACAGAGCCGAATCAGCAGGAAAAGTCGGATGTTTCTTCTACGGCAGATAGTAGGGCGGAAACTGCAAAAAGCTATGAATCCGTTCAGGTAACGAAAAAGCCTGACAGTATTCAAGAACAGGAACAGCCACAGCAACAACCGCAGTCAAAGCCGGAAACACCGACGGTTAAGGAAGAAGTGAAACCCACAAAGCCAAAACCGACGGAAGAAGTAAAGCCGAGTTTTGATGTTAATTCCTATGTCAATTACGCCAAGAGTTATGCTCAAAGTATCGGTTTGGAGTTGGACAGTACCGCTACGGATTGTTGGGATAATCCTATCACTGCCAATGCCAAACGCACAGGCATTAAGGATGACATTCAAAGCAGGCTGAACAGATACAAAAATGTAGAAGGATTTACCGCAGTATGGGTATGGGCAGAAAAGGTATCCGATACGGAATATGAAATCTATATCAGCTACTGCTAAAAAACAAAATAAAATACAGTATCGGACGCATTGAGATAATCGGTGCGTTCTTTCATTTTAAGGAGGAAACTTAGATGGTAAAGACGAAAATCAAGAGAGCCGTATCGTTTGTTATGGCGACGGTTCTCAGTCTCAGTGCATTTATGAGTATTGGGACAAGCACAGCGTTTGCTGCAAGCGGAGAGAAAACCAAAGTGTATATGGTTGATTTCCCTCGTGACGGCGACGCAAATTATGACGGTGTGTGGGGACACAGTAACCTTACTTTGAAGAACGGTTGGCATACCGGCAGTTCCACCCACACCAACTTAAAGGCAATTGGTTCATATTCCGGTAATATTGCCTATTGTATCGAGCCGGGTGTTTCACTCAGCTCCGGTCAGAGTATGAACAAATACGATGAAAACTATTTTAATAATATCACAGCAAACGGAGTTATCTCCGGTGATGAAATCAGACTCTTTATCGGTCGTATCTTGCAGTACGGCTATCGAGGAACGATTTCAACAAGCTGGAGGTCGCAGAACGAAAGTGCTGCAAACAGTATTGCTCACGCTTATGCAACACAGCTTCTTATTTGGGAAACTGTCGTAGGCGAGCGTGACGCAAACTTTAATCACAAAGCAGCCAGTGGTTGCAG
>CAKSRS010000111.1 GCA_934487205.1 uncultured Clostridia bacterium | reverse complement strand
TCGCTGTCCGCACTGCCGATTGCCACATAAAACGTCTTTTTCTCATTCGGCTTTATCGTGAACGTATTTTCAAGCACGCCGACCATACGCTCGCACGCGGCAAGCGAATTTGTGCATTTGCCGTCTGCCACCGTTTTGGGTGCAAATATACTTCCGTACAAGCCTAAAAACGCATTTTTTGACGTTTCAAACCCGGTTATGTCCTCACTTGACGCAATAAATCCGTTGTACCAACCGTGCGGACGTTCCTGGGCGGTGTTCTGTGCATAAATCATATTGCCGCTGTTCCATGCACTTACGTATGAATCGTATTCGCTGTAGGTTGCATAGCCTTCAAGAGAAAACTCAACAAACGAATACACCTTGATTTCTCTTTCGGATTTGTCGGTGTTTTCAAGCTCGATTTTCCACTGTTCAGCCGGTAATTTTGTGCCGACAAAGCCCGTGATTGATGCCTTTATGCCGTCCTTTTTCGCACTGATTTTTGTATAGCCTATGCAGTGAGTGCAGGAATATTCCTCAACGTCCGTCTTGGACGGATACCAGCCGGGATTCCAGTATGCACCGGTTTTCATATCGCGGATATAGAAGTAGCGGTTGCCGTCCTTGATAAGGTTTGCACGTCCTCTGCCTTTTTCGTCAATATAGCTTGCCGCACGGTTTCCATATGAGCCGACACCTCCGCCGAAGTGGTTTATTCCCGACAGCATACGCTCGTTCCAGATGTAGTTCATCTGCGGACGCGGTGTGCGGTAGTCCGTAATTATGTATTCGTTCCCTTTTTCATTGAATTTTCCGTATTTTTTCATTTTCTTTTTACCTCCGCAAACATATGGCAAATTTCCTTCGGCATCTGCGATGCAAACAGGCACATTGGATAGCGTTTTTCTATATCCGTTTCTATTTCTGCATCAAGCCAAAATGTATTGATATTCTCTATTCCGAGAGTGTCAAGGCTCACTATCATTTCACCGCTCAATGACGGCGTGAGTTCAAGCTTTGTTACCTTCGTTTTCGGCTCGTTCTCAAACACATACGTTATCTCCGCCGGACAGCGCAGCTGCGGTGCCAGTTCCAAGCCGTGTGCGCCGTTTATCACCGCCGGGGCTTTTGCAAAATCCGTTTCTTCACACGAGAACATCACCTGTCCCGGTGCGGTTTCAATCGGATTTGCCGCATACAGCGTTATCTTCTTCGTTTTCAAAAGCTCGGATTCTACCGTAAGCAAATCGTCCTTTAGTGAAAACGCAATTTTCCCTGCCGATTCGCCGCGGCAGTTGATAAATTCATACTCCGCCGCATTTTCTGTATCCTCACCCAAAACCATATCAAGGCTCACAAATTCCCATGCACAATCCACAAATGCGTCTGCCGACTGTGCGGCAAAGACGAATTTTCCGGGCGGCAGAATTACATCATATTCCGTACTTTTTTCTTCCTGCGGATTTAAGTCAAATTCAAGCCTTTCACCGCTTATTTTTGCTCTGTGCGACGGCAAAACCTGCAATGTTACACAGCCTTTTATTTGCTCTGCTGAGATATTCTTCGCGGTTAAAGTCACCTTTGTATAATAATATCCGTCCTTTAGCACGTATTCGCCGATTTTAATGTCGGTTTTTACCGTATTCATATACGGCGGATTTTCAGCTATGTATTTGATGTCCTTAACAAACTCATT
>CAKSRS010000110.1 GCA_934487205.1 uncultured Clostridia bacterium | reverse complement strand
AAACCTTTTGCCTGAAAAAACATTCGTCATTATTCTTGCCCCAAATATTTTTTACCATTATCAATCTCCATTCCGCCTATTCCATACCTGTCAATTATGTGCTTTATAATCCCGCGAATTAACACATTCCACTTTTCATAAGACTTTGGTATGGACGGATCAGCTTCATAGTAACACAATTCACGTGTATGCTGAGAAAGCAGAGGCGGGCAAAAGCCTATTTCAAAAAATGGTATATATCCCATGCCAATCACTTTATCAAAGACTGTATCAAATTTATCAAAATTTAACAACGGCTGTCCATTTTTGTCTTCATCATAAACCCCAATATGTTTCGATATGGTATTATGGAATCTCACATACTTGAAGCCGGCTTCTTTTTGTGCCCTGAGCGCATGCGAAGGCATGTCTTCCCTCAGCCACAATGCTGCATGGCATGTATTAAATCCGAAGTTCCATGTTTTTTCCCATTTTGTCTTTCTTTTTTCAGTATTAATTGATATTTTCATAATTACCTCCTAAGCATTCTCGTTCTGTTAGAATGACTGAGTTTCATTGTTCCCCTACCTTTTCACCTTAACCGTTACAATCTCAAAATTACCCAAATCAAGGGGAATCGCCCTGCCGTTTGCTGCGATTTCCTCAATTTCATTTTCGAGCATATCGCAGATATATGCTTTTTTAAAGTCAAATCCGAACGTTAGATTTGCACTCGTGCGCATATTTTTTGACTCATACATTCTTATTACAATATCCTCGCTGTCCTCTGCTTTTTTGACCGTTTCGATTACAACATCATCGCTGTCACAGCCGACGAGCGAGAATTTATCCGGCATATCGCCGTTATGCTTTTCGATTTTTTCGGCAATCATCGGCTGATTTAATTCATACGCATACTTTATCGTATCCGCCGCATAAACTCCGCCCTTATGCGGATAGAGCGAATATGTGAAATTATGCACTTCCTTATCCGCTTTCGGGTTTGGATATGTCGCACACTTCAAAAGCGTCAGTTTAAGCGTACTGCCCTCGGCATTATAGCCGTATTTGCAGTCATTCAATAGGCTTACGCCGTAACCGTTATCCGAAATATCCGCCCACTTATGTGCGCAAACCTCGAATTTTGCCGCGTCCCAGCTCGTGTTTTCATGCGTCGGGCGCGCAAGACTTCCGAACTGGATATCGTATGTCGACTCATGTGCATTAACGTCAATCGGGAATGCTGCTTTTACAAGCATGTGCTCCTGTTTCCAATCTGCCGTGGTTTCAAAATCAATGCGGTCAATGTCGTCATAAAGCCATATATTCTGCTCAATTGTCGAATCAAGATACTTCCATGTCTGCTTTATGCCCGCTCTTGCGCCGTCCGACATTATTTCCTGCGCAAAAAGCTCGTCCACAGTCCACATTTTTTCCTTATAGTAATTTGTGATTTCCCACGCGTCATAACATTTCGGGAAGTCCTCAAACACCTGAAGTTCATTAGCATAATATCCCTGTTTTACGATTTCTCGGTTATTCCGCTTGTCAAAAATTGAGGTGATTTTACCCTTTTCAAATGTCAATTTAAAGAACTTATTTTCAATTGTATTTTCGCTCACTTTAATGCTGTTTGTGATTTTGGGATTTTTAATTACGCGCCAGCCGAACGCGGGAATATTTTCAGCGTATGCCGTCACGCCGTCAATCTTTACTGCGCCGCTTACCTCAAATCCGTTCGGATTATACACAAGCGTTCCGCCGTCTGATTTTATGCTGCTTTTGATATTTTCAAGCTTGCTTTTTTGAATTTCTTCCGCGTTTTTCAGTATTTTTGCATATGCCTTATCGCAGTCCTCG
>CAKSRS010000109.1 GCA_934487205.1 uncultured Clostridia bacterium | reverse complement strand
GTACTGAATAAAACGTTGAAGGCTATGCCATCTGATATGCTCACAAGTGCACTTGCTATCTATGACAGTACTGCAGATAAGGTAACATTTTATGATTTTGTAAAAGATAATATGCTTGCTTTTTTTGTCACGGCAGGATTTTTTGCACTTGGCATCATTGGTATTATCCTCTTGCTTTTAAGGAAAGCAAGGAAAGCAGAAGCTGTGGCAAAGCTTGCAGCAAATGACACACAAAAGCTCAATGACAAGTTGGAAATTGCTTTGCAAAAAGCAGAGGATGCCAGTCTTGCAAAGACCAATTTCCTGAATAATATGTCTCATGATATTCGTACACCAATGAATGCACTTTTGGGTTACAATGAACTGATGAAAAGAGAACTGACAGATTCGAAATTACTGGATTATCAGGAAAAGATAGAGCAGTCAGGAAATCTTCTGTTATCGATTATTAATAATGTACTTGATATGGCGCGTATTGAGAGCGGAAAGCTGGAACTGGATGAAAGTTATGCAATGGTTTCTGACATTCTGGAGAAAATAAACGGCGTGTTCGAAATGGAGGCAAAGAAAAAAGATATTCATTATATTCATGAAGTACAGATTAAACATCAGCACATTATGTGTGATATTACTAAGGTACAGGAGATTCTTGTAAACCTTATCAGTAATGCAGTAAAATATACGCCTCATGGTGGAATGGTGACTGTAAGATTGAGGGAGATACCAAGTAATAAAGAGGGATTTATGGGCATCAGAACCGAGATTATGGATACTGGTATAGGAATGAGCAAAGATTTCCTTCCATTGTTATTTGTCGCCTTTGCACGCGAACGAAATACAACTATGGGAAAGATTGCAGGAACTGGACTTGGGATGCCTATTGTAAAAAAATATATTGCTCTGATGGGCGGTACAATTGATGTAGAAAGTGAACTGGGAAAGGGAACAAAATTTACGGTCATTCTTCAATTTAAAATAGCTGATAGGGTATATTATGAGCAGCAGATAACAGATAAATGTGCTGATGTTACAGGTGGGGCAAATATCAGAGGTAAACGTATTTTATTAGCGGAAGACAATGATTTAAATGCAGAAATTGCAATAACTATTTTAGAAGATATGGGACTTGCAGTTGAACGTGTTGAAGATGGAATTAAATGTGTCGCCAGAATAGAACAGGAACCATCAGGCAGTTTTGATCTAATATTAATGGACATTCAGATGCCGAACATGGATGGATATAAGGCAACGCAGACCATCCGACATCTGGCGGATCATAATAAAGCCTGTATTCCGATTGTTGCCATGACTGCAAATGCCTTTGAGGAAGATCGAAAGAAAGCATTAGATAAGGGAATGAACGGACATATAGCGAAACCGATTGATATAGATAAAGTTAAGGCAGTTTTGTTTTCTGTTCTGAAATAGTATGCCATGATCGCCCTCCAAACGAGCACTTGTAATGTATCAGATTATGTGCTAAAGTCAATACAGTTTAGGCAAAAGCTAAAATAAAAATATTCTTGACATTAAACCCTACTTTAATGATATGATTAATCAAGATCATAAAAATTCTTGATAACAAAAGACAGGAGACTAAGAACCATGGAGAATAAACTGGAACATTTAAAAGAATACCTCAAAGAGCTTGGCAGCGTAGCAGTTGCTTTCTCAAGCGGGGTGGACTCTACATTTTTATTAAAAGTAGCTCATGATGTGCTGGGAGATAAGGCAATTGCGATCACAGCACAGTCCTGCTCTTTCCCGAAAAGAGAGCTGAATGAAGCGAAAGCATTCTGCGAGAAAGAAGGTATTAAACATGTAAACTGCCAGTCTGAGGAACTGAAGATTGAGGGCTTTTCCCAGAACCCACCGAACAGATGTTATTTATGTAAAAAAGAACTGTTTGAGAAGATCGGTGATATCGCAAAAGAAAATGGAATTGAATACATTGTAGAGGGTTCCAATATGG
>CAKSRS010000108.1 GCA_934487205.1 uncultured Clostridia bacterium | reverse complement strand
GCATAACAGTACATATGTATTATATATGTTTTTTTTTAAAATGTCAATCAAAAATATATTTTTTGGTTATTTTTTACATTAAAAAAATACTCCCGCCAAAAAAAGACCGCAGCAAAATATTTCTGCCGCGGCCTTTTATATCCGTGCTAACGCATAATTTTTCTTATAATTTTATCCGCTGTTTTGGACAATTCGTCAAAATCTGTAACACGTTCAAGATAATACTCCCGCTCCGTGTCAAATCCGCACGCAAGCCTTAAATTCGCCGTCCCCTCCGACACGCGGAAATTGTACTTACGCTTAATATGCTCCAGCTGCTTATCAAATTTTTCATCAATACCCACAAGTCCGCCTTCCGTGTAAAAATCAAGAATACTGTCCTCTTTTCGACTCGGGAAAAGTTCATGCGGTGCGGTGGAATCAAACACGCAAAACTTCAGCTCGGGCACAAGAACCATATCCAGGCTGTTTTTATCAAAACTGCAGTAATATATTTCGGTATTGTATCCGCTGATTTCCGCAGCACGCGCAAGTCTCTTTAAAAATGTCGACTTACCGGTACCCGGTCTGCCTTTTATGAAATACCGTTTCTCAAGCCCTTCCGTCAAATTATCTATATAATTTACCGAGCCGTCCGGCGTCGACGCACCGAAAAACCGTTCAACTTTTTCCGTATTTCCCTTCTCGCCTTCCGTTCCGATAAGCTGACTTATGATACCCGTCCCATATGCGTTAAGCCTGTCAAAATCCATATTGGAAATATAAATTTTTTCCCATTCGTCATGAATTTGCTTTGCTTTTTCATACGCGTCATAAAGTCCGCACAGATATCGGTCGCGTTTTTCTTCAAGTTCCCTCAGATAATCGTCGCTTATTTCCAGGCTGCGCATACGCAGCGTCTCGTCAATATTCACAGCCGGACTTTTGTCCGCAATGTCCGAGTCTGTCATGGCAAATTTCAGCTCACGTACAACAATTCCTTCGCACCGCTTTATATCAAACGGTGAAATAATGTATTCCACGGACATTCCGTTTGTTTCAAAATGCGACGCAACCGTTTTCATCAGCTGACTTTTTGCGTTTTTTGACGTTCCGCCGATTGTGTATATGTTCATGCCCTTCAAATTACTGTCAATCAGGTTGATACAGCCCGACGATGTATTCGCTCTCGCAAAATACTTCCTTGTCATATAATCCTCCCTTTCTGCACATATTCCGTGCCACAGATAGTATATGCATATGAAGGTTATTTTTTGATAAAAAAATGAATGTAAAATAATTTTACACTCATTTCTTGATTTTTTCTCTTATCCTCACAAGCTTTGGCAGATTTATATGAATTTGCACGCCCATGCAGTTCTTTTCTACAACGCTCACCAAATCGGCAAGCGCGTTTATGTCAAAATCAGTCACCGACATAAAGCAGTTTTCGCCGCTCTTTGCCAAAACATACAGAAAATCAGCGCGGCGCAGAACATTGTCAAAATGTTTATCCGCCTCCAGTCTCAGCAATATTTTCGGATAATTTTCCTCGCTGAGGTTGCGCTTCAAATATTTCCACGAACCGATGTAGAGTGCCTGAATATCATTTACCTCAATTTCATCGGTTTTGACCTTTGACGGAATAAAATCCGAAATAAAGCTCGGTTTTTCCGGTAATTTATACGGCAGAACGCCGTTATCCCACGACGACAGCGTAAGCACATGCCCGTCCGATGCAACATAGGTCGGAAAAACGGTGTTTATGCGTATAACCACATAGGACAACCCCAATATAAATGCGATAAAATACCACAGCGCAAAAAGATATCCTCCCGTGATTGCACTGTACAGGCACAGCGCAAGTCCCGCAATGCTGATTGTACCTACAAAAGAAATTTTAATTATATAATTTTTGCGTGTGCCGCTGCTAAGGCACGCTTTGGTTACAGCCTCCATAACAATCTCCATTCCGCCGCTCTTGCGGCGGCTCAAATCATAACGATACTTCTGTTATTTTAACATAAAATATGTTAAAGGTCAAGAAAAATCTACGGCTTTATTTAATTCGTTTTGCCTCCATATAAAATCGCTTATCCGCCGCCTCGCCCATAGAGAATGTCTTTCTCGGCAAAGCGCCGTCTCTTGCAACCGACAAAAACAAATCGTTTTTATCCATAGGCGGAAGAATAAACGCTACGCTGCCGCCCGATGCAAGGCGTTTTGCCACATCTTCGCCGTGTATGTAGTCAAGGCGGACATTTTTGCTGTCCAGAT
>CAKSRS010000107.1 GCA_934487205.1 uncultured Clostridia bacterium | reverse complement strand
TGCCGGGCGGATTTTTACAAACAGTATGTTTTTCTTTCCTGTCGGATTAAGTGTATCCGTAACATCAAACTCGTGTTCAATCAGCATATTATCGCTTGAACCTATGACTCTGCCGTTTAACCAATATTCAGCAAAGCAGTCTACGCCGTCAAAACGCAAAATCAAGTCATTTTTATGCTTCGGGGTTACAAATTCCGTTTCATACCACCATTCATAGGTTTCATATTTTTCTGCAAGGGTAATATTCATCCCCTTGTATATATCCTCAGGCAGCAGTCCCGCATTTATTAAATCAAGCTCAACGTTTCCCGGCACTTCCGCTGAAATTGCACTGTATTTTGAAAGTTCCTCAGGTGTATTTATAATTCCGCTGTTTTCTATTGCGTACAGTTTCCATTTTCCGTTTAATTTCATCGGCAGCCTCCTTAAAACATCGCTTTTTCCACGCCGGCACACAGATAATGATACACCGGCAAATGCAGCTCCTGCACCTTATAGGTTTCTGTTTCCGGTACACGGATTGTAACATCTGACAATTCGGACAATTTGCTTTCGTGTTTTCCTGTCAGCGACAGTGTTTTCACACCGACACATTTTGCAATCTCAACGGCATTTACAACATTTTTTGAATTACCCGATGTTGATATTCCTATTACCAAATCATTTTCCTTTGCATATCCGTAGACCATCTGTGCATACATCATATCCGGCTCGACATCATTTACAAATGCCGACAAAATCGCACACTGACTCGGCAGCGATATTGCCGGCAATGCACCCTGAAGATTTTTGCGGAGTCTTTCGGGAATACGTTCGTCCGTCACTTCACGTTTACTCAAAAAACCCTTCATCAGCTCGCCCACAATATGCTCGCTGTCGGCTGCACTTCCGCCGTTGCCGCACACAAGCACCTTGCCGCCGTTTTTGTATGTATCCGTTAGCATATCAAGCGCTTTTTCAATACTATCCCGGCACTCGTAAAGTGCCGGGTATCTTTCCAACAGTTCTTTCATATAACTCTCCCTATTTCATTGCTATTGCATCTTTTACATTCTTAACAATATTTTGTGCAGTCAATCCGTAAAGCTCCAAGAGCTCTGCCGGCTTTCCCGACTGACCGAATTTTTCCGTTCCTATAATTCTCACCGGACAAGGTGCATTCCTGCAAACCGCCTCACAAACAGTGCTTCCGAGTCCGCCCATTATGTAATGTTCCTCTGCTGTCACTATTGCACCGGTTTCCTTTGCGGCTTTTGTGATAATTTCTTCGTCCAGCGGCTTGATTGTATGAATGTTGATAACCCTTGCTGAAATTCCTTCTTTCGCCAATAGCTCATGTGCCTCAAGTGACATACCGACCGTAAGTCCCGTTGCTACGATTGCAGCGTCATTTCCGCCGCGAAGTTCAACACCCTTACCAAGCTCAAATTTATAGTCCTCTCTGTTTACATCTTCTGCCGCAAGCCTGCCAAATCTGAGATATACAGGGCCGTTGTGTTCTATTGCAGCCTTAACCGCCATTTGTGCCTCTATATCATCAGCCGGACTGATTACAACCATATTCGGAATTGAACGCATAAGTGCAATATCTTCAAGGCACTGATGCGAACCGCCGTCCTCGCCGACAGATATTCCCGCGTGCGTTGCACCGATTTTCACGTTCAGATTTGTGTAACCGATTGAATTTCTTATCTGTTCAAACGCACGTCCGGCTGCAAACATTGCAAATGAAGATGCAAAAACCGTCTTGCCGGTAGATGCAATGCCCGCTGCGACGCTCATCATATTTCCCTCAGCTATTCCCGTATTAATAAATCTTTCGGGATACACCTTCTTAAAAGTATCGGTTTTGGTTGATTTGGAAAGATCAGCGTCCAACACAACAATATTTTTGTCGGCACCGTATCCGGCAAGTGCCAGACCGTATGATTCTCTTGTTGCTCTTTTTGCCATTACAAGTTCGCCTCCAATCCGGAAATTATAGCGTCAAGCTCACCCATTGCCTGATTATACTGTTCCTCATTCGGAACCGAACCATGCCATGCCGCGTTATTTTCCATAAATGAAACGTTTTTGCCCTTTACCGATTTCATTACAATTGCAGTCGGCTTGCCTTTAGTGTTCTTTGCATTTTCAATTGCACGTTCAAGCTCATCAAAATCATGTGCACTGCATACTATTACATTCCAGCCGAAAGCCTCGAATTTCTTATCAATCGGAGTCGGGTTCATAACCTTTGTCACGTCACCGTCAATCTGCAGACCGTTAAAGTC
>CAKSRS010000106.1 GCA_934487205.1 uncultured Clostridia bacterium | reverse complement strand
TTCGAATACCCGGACGGCAGCGGCTACGAATGTCGGTTCACCAAATGCGGCATCTGCGTGTTGATGCAAAATCTGGGACTTTATGACCTAACCCCGGCGCTGTGCCGCCTTGACTACACGATGAGCGAAGCCGGCAGTGTGACCGACTTTGTTCGGCAGTATACCCTCGCCTCCGGCGGTCTGTATTGTGATTGCGTGTACAAGAAAAAGATGCTTTAAGTGGGAGGACAAGTGATATGAAATACAACGGATTTTATTTTTGGATGTTCAAGAGCCCGATGAGAAGGGTTCTGACAGAGAAATATGGCAAAGCGTACGCTTCGGAAATTATGAAAAAGAGCAAAAAGGTCTATCGAGAACTGGTGGAAAAGGCAGATGACATTGGTGGCGACAACCCTATGGCATACAACGAGTTGTTTGCACTTGCCTTTGTTGCGCCATATGTGGCAAGTGAGAAAAAAATCCCCCCGGAGACAGTGCAGGAGATGATGCGGCGTTCGCTTTACCACATCAAATGGTATTTTGCGAAAACCGATCTGAACACCGCCAAGGGTAAGGCAGAAAACAAAAAGAGCGTTGTGAAATATTATAAGTGGTACACGCCGGAAAAGGAAAAACAGTATCCGACCTCGTTCAAAGTGGATTTTGTGGGACAGCCGTATGAGGGTGCCTGCTACTACCGCATTACTCGCTGCCCAATCTGTGCCTATACGAAAAAGTTGGACGTTTCCGAACTTATGCCGCTGTTCTGCGAACTTGATGAAGTAATGATCTCCCTTCAGCATGGTGTACTGCACAGAAAACAGACGCTGGCAAACGGAGGAGAGTACTGCGACTACTTCATAACCGGGAACAATGAGTAACTTTTCGTTTGCGGAATATTGGGAAAATAATGAGTTATACTCGGTTACATACCAAGAGTCGGTCCCTCATCAATATCCTGTTCTTCCGATTGATTTATTTCATCAAGCTTTTCAAGGACTTTCTTTGCGGCATAAATGCCGTTTGAATTAAGCTGCCTTTGCCACGCGTTATTATTGTACCTCGAAAAATGAAAGCCCCACGACTTTAACACACCTCTTGTTTCCTCGTCCGGCTTTCCGTCAAAGAAAAATTGAATGCGGTTTATCTCCTTATTCACAATTACCTTTCCCGTTTCAAACCCAACAGGTTCAAAATCAAGTTCTCGCAGTTTTTCCAATTCCTCAATTCTCAGCCTCATGCTCCGTATATTCTGATTGTTATTCGTGAGTAAATAGGTAGGAAACGGTCTGCCTTCATAGTTTTTCTTCGCCGCATTGTCAAGTTTTTCGGCTCTTTCATCACTTATACCATCACAGCCAATGCAAGTTCCGTTTTTCTTGTAATGCTTATTTATAGCCTTCATTTTTCCTGACTTTCTTCAAAACCGAGGAGCTTATCTTTAAGTTTTTGTATTGCTTCGGGATCATCAGACGATATTGCCGTGTTATTTTCTGCCGCCGCTGCCTTTGCCCTTAATTCATCAGCTTTGCTCTGTTCACGGAACGCCGATTCAAACTTATCGTCTATGCGTTTACGATAATTTCTGTCCGATCGCTCTGAATGATGTCCAACAATTATCGGCTGCCCGAAAGGAATTGCCTCTGACATTTTTCTTGCCGAATCGTATGTATCTGACGCTCTTTTTTCGGCTCTGTCAGCAGCCTCATTAAGTCTGTCAATTCTTGCCCGTCTTTTTTCTTCGTATTTATTCATAATATTCAGCCTCCTTTTGCATATATAATATTTCTTTTGCAATATCCCCTATTCAGGTTTTAGTCTTCTTGTAGGTTCACGATGAACCCAACCTCGGTTCTCGTCGGAGCAAAGGAATACCGTTGCGGCAACTTTTTTCAAAATTTGCCTTTGGGCATCCTTGCTCCTCATTTTTCCCAAAAAGCATATTGCTTTTCGGGAACCCTGCAAGTGGACAGACTGGTTGTGCCGTCTTCCCAGATTTGATGGACAGAAAAAAGTGTGATATAATGAAATGGACACAAACAAATCCAAAATCACAGGAGGAAATTTTTATGTCGATCAAAAAAGGAACAATGCCACCTCGTTATGACGAGACATTCAAAAGCGGCGCAATCAAAATGGTCACCGAACAGGGGCGTCCTTCAAAAGAAGTTGCCGCCGAACTCGGTATATGTGTTGAAACTCTAAAATCATGGCTTAAGCGTGCCGGTTTCCAACCCGGTGCAACCGACAGACAAAATCGTAACGACAAGCGTCAGCGTGAACTTGAAGCGGAAATACGCTCGCTTCGCAAGCAGCTTGC
>CAKSRS010000105.1 GCA_934487205.1 uncultured Clostridia bacterium | reverse complement strand
TTCTTATACTTCACCTTTCCAATCCTCCCTTTTGCTTTATCTGTCATTAGATAGGACAATTTAACGGTTAAAAAGGTTAGTCACTCTTGTATTTATGGTTTAACGATCATACTGTCTCGGTCGTTATTTCTTCCTTATATGAAATATGAATTGCGATTTTCACTTTTTACGATGAGGACAATGAGAAGTCTACCAATCGATGGCAGCTCGACGCTTTGTTGGACGGGATCAGCGATAACGATCTGCGAGTCATGATAGCTACTGCAAAAAGCATATCAGAAATTGAAAAAGAAACGAAGGAAAAAGAGCCAGAGGCATAAAACCCTCCGGCTTTCTTTTTACTCTTTTAATAGGCGGGTACGCCGTAGCTGTAGATGGAGCTGTTACCCACGCTGTAACTATTCTGATTGCAGGCATCGCTTTCGAGATTGTCAAAAAGTGGACACTGCCAATCCGAAACTGGAGAAAAGTTCGTGGTGAGCTGGAAATCATGTACCCGAATAGAATACAGATATAGCAATAAAAGCCGGAATATCAAGAGTAAATATACGCCCAGATTTCTCTGGGCGCTCTTGACATACCAGCTTATTTTTGCTATTAAATAAACAACGGCTTAACACAGAAATCTGCTGTTAAGCCGCATCAATTATCATAGAAGATCTGAATTTACAGAAAAAATTTCACCTCGTCTCGTCGTCTTGAGAGATAATTCTCTTCGTCATACTTAGTCTTTCTTCCTCAAATTTGAATCTACATAAAATGACTCCTGTTTTAGAAAATACCATATAAAACAGCACATACTTCAAATGTTTCCCCCATATCCATAAAACTTACAGTTCCATTATATTTTTCTGCTATACACTTCACGCTGTGTGTTCCTATTCCACTGCTCACCAGATTCCGCTTCCTACTCTTGTTTATATCTACTTTCTTCCCATCTTTGCTGTTGCTGACTTTTAATATCAGCATATGTTCTTTATAGAGCATGTTTAGTGACATCCAACGCTTGCCTGCCGGAAGTTTTTCACATGCTTCAGTAGCATTATCCAAAAGATTTCCCAGAAGGATTCCTGCATCGCTATAATCCAGATTCATTTCTTTAGGAACAAGAATGGACGTGCTGACTTTTATTTTTTTTCTTTCAGCCACATGAAACTTGCTGTTCAGAATCGTATTAATGATTACATTTGAAGTATAAATCGTTTTTTCTCCATTCTCTAATTCTCCTAAAATCTTCCTGAATTCAGTATGAAAGCCGGTATCTTTTTCTGCTGTTGCATAAAGAGCCAGCAGCCGGTTTTTTAAATCATGTTTTATCTCCTGTACTTTCTTGTTGTATTCTTCCACCTCTTTGTAATACTGCTCCTTTGCCCGGGCTTCTTGTAAAAGCAGTTCTTTTTCATAATTACTGGACAACAGAACGTTTAATTTGTGAAAAATTGCAAAGGTAAGGATATTGGTCAGCAGGATCATCAGGATAATTGCGAGACACAACATATTTCCTGTAAAATTATCATATGTTCCGGTCAGATATATTGCAATGCAGCTGATGAACACGCTTGAAAGTGGGATCAGGAAAAGCAGGAGACTGATATGAGCAGATAAAGCAGGCCGTTTGATATACCATTCATGACAGATTGCCCGTACCAGCAGGTAACGTATTATTTCACATATAAACGCAGAGATATAATATGACATCTCTGGAGAAATATAAGCCCCGAGCCTGCGTGTCAGAAGGAAGCCTATGGGTTCCGAAACAAAGCCTAGCCCGATGTATAGGATAGGCATTACCACATGATATAAACAGGAATATGAGAATGAAAAGCTGTATAAATAAATTATTGCAAAACTGAATAACAGATTTACATTTGGATTACCATAGAAATTTGCAGCACTTAAGAGCAATACGCAGGAAACAAATAGTATGACCCTCTGATAATGACCCAACTTTCTCTTATGGCTGAAACATTGCAGGTATTTTCGCAATATCCAAAAATCTAATGTGTTTGCAAAAAGTGTAAAAAATAGTCCTATCATAACTGCTCCTTCAGAAACTGCAAATGACGCAGCTTGATTTCCTGGCGATAGGCACGTCCGACATACAAAGTCTCTCCGTTCTTTAGCAAAAGTTCATCCCGTACAATTTCCGCAATCTCAGATAAATTTATAATACAAGACGTATGAATTTCCGCAAACATATGTCGGTCCAACTGCTCCCATATTTTATCTAAAGTTATATTGCACTGGTATATCTTGCCAGCATTAGTAGGTATAAAAGCCTTCCGCCCGGATTTTTCTATATATATAATGGACTGGCAGGGGATGCTGTAGCTGTTCTTGCGGTAACTGAATGCAAAATTTACTTTCGCCATAT
>CAKSRS010000104.1 GCA_934487205.1 uncultured Clostridia bacterium | reverse complement strand
TATTGAAGGTGTGGACTGGGCGTATGAGGCGATTACGGCGCTTAATGATAAAAATATCATAAGCGGACGCGGCGATAACCGATTTGCGCCGAATGACGCGATTACGCGGGAAGAATTTGCAAAAATTGTTGTATGTGCGCTGGGACTTCAGAATGAACAGGTAACCCAAAACCGATTTGCCGACGCAAGCGAAGGCGCGTGGTATGTAAATTATATTAATATAGCTGCCGCGCACGGCATATGCAGCGGTGTGGGTGAAAATATTTTTGGCGTCGGCAGAAATATTTCAAGACAGGATATGACGGTGATGCTGTATAACGCATTGGTTTCACACGGGAAAAATCCCGGCGGAGCGGAGCTTAAATTTGATGATGCGGAAAGCATTTCCGATTATGCAAGAACCGCTGTAGAGGCAATGTATAACGAGGGAATCATAAGCGGAATCAGCGATACCCAATTTGACCCGTTGGGAACGGCAACGCGTGCGCAGGCGGCAAAGATGGTCTGGGGCGTTATGAATAAGCTTTAATAGAAAAACGAGGTAGGTAATAGATGAGAAAATTTTTCATAAAAACTGTTAGTATTATGCTGACGCTTGTTATGGCGTCGGGGATAATTTCTGCACAAGGCGGCGTGTATGCCGCGTCTGCCTCGCAGGAGGTTGCGGCGGAGGCAATCGACGCGCTGCATACGTTTGGTTTCGTTGCGGATTATCATGATTACAATGCGGATTTTGAAGGAAATGCCATCAGGGCGGATTTCTTTGATATACTGTACAAAATTTTAAATCCGGGTGATTATAAGACGGAGCAATTGTATTACTATGACGTTCCCGCCAATCACCGGTCATATCAGGCGATAAGCTACCTTACCGAAAACGGCGTAATAAGCGGATCGGGCGACAAACTTTGCCGTCCGGACGAAAAAATAACATTTAACGAGGCATGTGCCGCCGCGCTGAATGCCATGGGATACGGAACGTATGCTAAGGCGCTCGGAACATATCCCGCCGGATACACAAAAGCAGCGGAGGAAGTCGGCATTACGAAAAACGTTTCGCGCTCGGAGTATATGACGCGCCGTGATATGTTTATACTTCTTTATAACGCAGCAACGGTGAATATTCCGAAAGATATTATGATAAACGGCCGCAAAACCTCGGTTAACAAGGGTGATGAGGACAGAACGCTGCTTTCCGTAAATCATGATATTTACTATAATAAAGGTACTGTTACGGCGGCGAATTGTATAGGTCTTGACGGAACAATCAGGGACAATTCCGACGAAGTTATAATTGACGATGTTAAATACACAAGTGATGTCGAGTTGTTTGATTATATGGGCGAGGAGATAAAGTTTTTCTTCCGATATGATGAACACCTTGACAGAAAAACCGTAATATGGGCAAGTCTTACGGGAAAAACAAAGGTTCTGAACATAACGGTAAATCATGACGCCGTGTTTAATCCCGAAAACTTTCAGCTTAAATATACGGACGGTGTAAACAGAGTTCGTACCGTTAACATAGAAAAGGGCGTTTCCCTTATATATAACGGCGGTCTCGTTACGGAAAATGTTTCGGAAATCCTGTCAAAGGACGAATATGAGTTAAAGCTGGCGGAGGATAAAAACGGAAAATACTCCATAGCTGTTGTGCGGGCATATGTTAACATTGTTGCCGGAACGATTGACAACAAGGAATATACTGTCTATGACAAGGTTACGGCAGGCAACAGCGTAAATCTTGACCCGGATAAATACGCGTTCATCAAGATGACGCAAATGGGCGAAGTAGGCATAGAATTTGATGATATTTCGGAAAACGCGGTTTTAAGCGTTTATAAGTCGAAGGACGGCAAATTCATAGAAATAATAAAGAGCGGAAAAACCACGGAAGGCATGCTGGAAAATATTCGGACAGAAGATGAAGGCAAATATTTCACAGTTGATAAAACGGAGTATTTCTGTTCCGACAGTAATGCGGACAGCGGTGTGCGTGTCGGCATCAATGTTAAGCTGTACCTTGATTTTGCCGATAAAGTTGCATTTGCGGAATATAACACGTCGAATATACGTTTTGCGGCATATATGCTCAAAGGGACAATGAATGATGACGAAACATGCCTGAGAATAAGAATGCTGTGTGAGAACGGAAAAGTCGAGTTTATATATACGGCGGAGAAAATCAGAGTGGACGGGCAAATGGCTAAAACCGCTTCTGATATGATGGTTAAACTGGCTGATGCAAACGGCGCGTTTAAATCGCAGTTTGTGCTCTATGCGTTGGACGATGAGGGCAGGATAAAGGAAATTGATACGCAGAAATATAATGAGGACCTCGAAAATAAAGATTCGCTGCGCGTAGATGTGGAGTATGCCGAGCGCATGCGTTATAAAACGT
>CAKSRS010000103.1 GCA_934487205.1 uncultured Clostridia bacterium | reverse complement strand
GCGCTTTGGTGTATACATATTATCTTCAAAAAAGTTAAAAAGAAAACACCGTCACCGATTTTAATGATTATATTATCGGCAGCGCTGGGTATTATTTTTGGAACTGTTTAAAAAGCAGAAAGGCTCGTTGCCGTATTTTGCGGTAATTAAATATGTTTTTTCGCCTATGTTTATCGTAGAAATTCCGTCGGGCATCTTAATTCCGTAGACATTGGCATAATTATTAAACCCAATCTTTTCGTTTTTCTGCAAATCTATTTTTGTTTGTCCGTAATCCTGAAATCCTAAAGGATATACAGCGGAAAATTTCTTTTGTTCAATATCAAGAACCGCAATCGAATTCGCCTCCTGCAGAGAAATGTATGCCGAATTTCCGTCTATAGAAATATATTCGGGTTCGAAATCGGTCGAAGGATCGGTTTCTTTTTGGATTAATACACCTGCATTGACAAGGTCGGCACGTTGACTGTCAAATTCATCAAAGAATATCTGCTCGGAGGTCAATGTATTATCCTCACCTATGCCGAAAACCGACACAGAACCCTTTGGGTCCTCCTTATCTTTTCCTTCTCTCGGCTCGCCTTCGTCTGCGGTCAGAATTGTCTTGTCATCCGCAAATGTGATCATATCCGGCTGAACGCCCGAACTTGCAATTGAAAGAAGCACAAGACTTCCGTCGGCTTGACATTCAAACAGCGCAGCTATACCTTTTTTGTTATATTCCTTGGCTTGTACCGCCACAGCCGCCTTGCTGCCGTCCGGAGAAATCGCAACAGTGGTCATATCGCCATATTCAAAGTCCTTAAAGTTTTCATAATTAGCGATAATCTCTTTGATATCATATTCCGTTCCGCTTAATTCAGCAACTTTGTCACCTTTCAAATCAGAATTGAGATTTATCGCAATAAGCTTTCCTTTAACGCCGCTCACCGCATAAGCAAATCCATTATTGCTGTTATACTGGACGATTTCAAGACTTCCGCCGTCCGATGCAGCATTAACATTTGATTCCTCTATGCCATACGCCGAGTTTTTCTGCCAGCTGCTCCTGCGTCAGATTTTTCTCTCTGCGTTTCTTTGCAATGTAATTTCCGATAGTTGTTTGGTTCATATAGCTTGCCTCCTGTATTTAAGATACTTTGAGTATATGGCAAAAACCAATACAAATACATCCATTGGCGGTAGAATATCGGTGGAATTAAGTTTAATAAAGCGCCTTTTTAGGGCAGGCCTTTGTGCACTCGTAGCAAAGAATGCACTCCGTGCCGTTTTTCCGCTTGCGGGATTCCTTGTTGACCTCCACGTTCATAGGACAGACCCGCAGGCATTTGCTGCAGTGAATGCATTTATCCTCGTCACAGTGGACACGCAGCAAGGAAAAGTAACTCATAGGCTTGAGGAACACCGTGATGGGACACAGATACTTGCAAAACGCCCGATTATCCTTAAATACGAATGCCAATGCAATACCCGCGATATAATAAAGCACATTTCCGGCGAGGAACAGCCAAAACATAATCTGTTCCAAATTTGCAACTTTCATTAGAAACAGCCCGGATACCAGTACTAAAGACAGGGCGAACATCACATAGCGCAGAACGCCCGGCTTTTCCTTTAGCGGTTTCTGCGGTTGCTTGTAGGGCAGGAAATCCAGCACCATCGCAGTCCAGCAGGCATAGCCGCACCAACCGCGTCCGAACAGCAGCGGACCGAATATCTTTGCCACCGCATAGTGGATGGTCGCCGCTTCAAAAACGCCGAGGAACAGATAGTACCAGAAGCCCTCGATCTGCATATTTTCACGGCAGATTACCCCAAGGTACAGCAATATATAGCACCCAACCGCAAGTTGCACAAAATGCCGGGCATAGCGTTTCCCGGCAGTAAAGAATGCCATCCCCAATGAGAGACAGCAGCCTATGTAGCTGAAATTCAGCAGATAGAAAAGATTATCTTTTGTTAGCCATAGTGTGACCGCCGTTGCTTCAAACAACAGAAACAGCAAGACTGACACACGGTATTTTGAAAATCCTTTGCTATTTTTCACAGTTTTTCTTTTCTTCATTGCTTGTTTCCTTCTTTCCTCGCATTGCAACACCGACCGAACCGCCCAAACCTATGGCAACACCGAGCATCATACCAAAGCCGATGTTGTCCGCCACGATCCCAAAGAAGATGTCAAAACTCAAGCCGATAGGTATAGCAGTAACATAATAATTATAACATATATGGAGTGTTTTGCAAATCCTTTTTCGATAAATTTGTTTATGCAGTAAAATATAGAAGTCATTTTTGATTTGCGGTTTTATATTTCTGTACAAATCATAAAGTACATCGATGTTAAATTCCTGTACTTGCGGATTGCAGAATAAGCACATAAAGGCCCGCTGCCGTATTTTGCGGCAACGAGCCTTTCTTTAATAAAATTACTCGATAGCAATTTTGCTTGTTGAATTAAGCTT
>CAKSRS010000102.1 GCA_934487205.1 uncultured Clostridia bacterium | reverse complement strand
ATAAGCTGAATGGCAAAAGCTATTCTGTATCCGCCCCGCCAACCGAAATTGCCGGCAATAACAAGTGACAATATATAAGGACTTACGGATACGCCGACTCCGTAAAAGCAGTGCAGAAAACTCATATGTGTTGCCGAATAATGAATCGCCACATAGTTATTAAGGGCTACATCTATCGCACCTGCACCTACTCCGAGGATAATTGCCCAAAAACACATTACCCATAAATTTGGTGCAAAAGAAAAGCTGAGCAAAGCCAAAGCCGTTAAAAGTGTACTGTAAGCAGAAACCTTGTTTGTTCCGAGCCGTGAAATTATTTTTGAACTTATAACACTCGACAGAACGGTACCGCAAGATATAATAATCGTGACAAAACTTCCGAACGAAATCGGCAGTTCAAACTCAGAATATATTGCAGGCCAAGCTGTACCGAAAAGTGAATCAGGTATTCCCAAACCGATAAAGGCGATGTATATTATAATAAGTAGCGCTGTTGCCATAAAAAGAGCTCCTTAAAGTGTGCAAAATTTTAGCGATATGCCAATACATAACTTTGAGTATTTTAACACAAAAACGGCAAAAAAGCAATCGTTTCCGACTGCTTTCTCCCATTTGCACAAAAATTCAATGTACAGGCAAAAAAAGCCCCACAGAAGCACCGTTTTGGTTTCTCTGTGGGGTTCTTGTTTATACAATCGACCACTTGATTTCTGTTCCGCCTTTGAACTTAAAAACGATATGTTCTTTGGAGTATATCGTCATTGATTCTATCACCGCCTTCCAAAGTCCGGTATCAAAATCCGTAATCAAGCGCTTTTGCTTTTCCAATTCATCAAGGAATGCCGCAATCATATTTTTCCTTGAATTTCTGTTTGCAATTTCCGTTTCCGTTTTATCAAGCTTATCTTTCGTCTTTGCATATCTGTCTGCGAGTTGCTCATATTTTTCGGCATAAACCTTTGGGTCAACAGATATGTGAGCGTTTTCGTCCACACATTTTCGTATAAGCTCCGCTATGGAGGTACATATCAACCAACCATTAGTGAAGCACAAGCTATCCGTTGTGGGGCGAGAAGTGGAGAAAGTGTGTAGCAAAATCGTGGCTCGATAAACAAGAACTTAATATCAAGGCTGTATAAGCGGATAAGGCTACTAAACAAGCTAAAGTCCAAAAGATATGCGTAACCTTATGCAGTAAATTAAGCGAGTAAACGAGGAAAGTTAAGAGTCTTACCTCGGGAGGTCTTGCAGACGGAGAAATCCGCAGTAACAACGAGCTGCAAGAAGTCAGCAGAGGTCATAGTACCGGTAAAACGGGAAGGACTGAACAATTTGTAGTGTTTTCACTACCAATAATTAGCATAGACAATAGTCAGAATGTGTTAATGAGGAGAGTACGAGCGTATCTCGGAGGGTTACTCAAAATCGATGATTTGTCTACGTGTGACAGGAGAGGAGAAAACGAGTATGGAACTTTTAGATGAAATACTGTCAAAAGAAAACCTGAACAAAGCGTATTTACAAGTATATCGCAACAAGGGAGCTTCGGGAATTGACGGAGTTACGGTAGATGAGCTGAAACAATATCTAAAGGAAAACAAGGAAGAAATTCTGACAAAAATCCGACAGAGAAAGTATAAACCGCAGCCTGTAAGACGAGTAAAAATTCCCAAAGAAAACGGAAAAATGCGAAATCTTGGCATACCTACAGTGGTGGATAGGGTGATACAACAAGCAATAGTGCAGGTGTTAAGCCCAATTTAACTGTGCAAATACGAGAAAAGGCTATCAGCAGATTTGCAAGACGAGGTATATACAATTTGCTATAAATAATGACAGGTTAAAGAAAAGAGGTCTGCTATCACTAACAGACCACTATCTAAAAGTACATACTGAAATATAAATTGAACCGCCGTATACCGAACGGTACGCACGGTGGTGTGAGAGGGGCGAAGCTCATTAAGAGTTAGCCTCTACTCGATTGAGGTGACAAAGCCGACATCAGAGGAATTTGAAACGGCATATGCACGGCTTGAGGAAATCTTAAAAAACGGTTTTGCATTGACGGCACAAGGCGAATATCTCGACTGCAAGGCCGCCGAGCAAGGAATAACCAGGAAGTCCGGTGTTGCATCACAAGTAAAGGTGACGGTAACAGGCGCTCCGGGAAGTGTTATTTCGGTTGGAGATAAGGTTGCATCAGACAGCCTTATATTCTCTGCTATCGAGAATGTTGAGATTGGAGAGCCCGGAACGGCTGATGTTACGGTAATTTGCGATACGGTTGGCACTGTCGGCAATATTCCGCAAGGCGCAATAAACCGTTTTCCCGTTACCCTTTCAGGTATTGTGTCAGTCACGAACGATAAGCCAGCAACAGGCGGTTTCAGTGAAGAAACCGATGATGAACTGCGTGACCGGTATTTTGAAAAGGTGTCGCTCCCGGCAACAAGCGGCAGTAAATATCACTATGAGCAGTG
>CAKSRS010000101.1 GCA_934487205.1 uncultured Clostridia bacterium | reverse complement strand
GAAAATATTAATGTAAACGTCTCTTCTATGACCACCAGTATGAAAAAAACGGCCACCGTATTTTCATCCCAAGAAGAGACACAGGCTTATCTTGAAAGTGCATCCGCCGATTCACACCAGCTTCAGAGACAGTCTTACTCCGAGCTGATCGGCATGGCGCAGTCTTACACTCCGGGACTGGTAGACATCCTTATGTGGGACCAGACTTCTTCAACAAGCCTGATCAGCTATATTCCTGCCGATATGGAAGACTTTGCAGTAAATCAGTTTCAGGACAGCCGTTACGACACGAAATCTTACTTTCGTTTTTACATACAGCCAACAACAAATACTCCTTATATGATGTATTTTGCACCGATATACCTCACCTCATTTTCCGAAAACTTTGGAAAATACGTTGGCAACATTGCAATCATCTGTAAGACTGATGCACTATACAAACTGGTAAATACAGCTACGGACATTTCCCTGACGATATCTGACCGTAATACAAAACAGATATTATATTCTAACGCTGTTGCACGCAGACATATCTCGGCACGGGAAGATTTTGAATTATTTCATAAGACCAAAGAACTGTCCAATACCAATCTTGACATCAGTGCCGTCGCCTATACCGGACAGATTCATCTCACAGAAGGTACAGAATCACACCTTTTGCTTACACTTGCGATTCTTCTGCTTGTATACATACTGATGATCATCCTTGCAGTACAGCACCTGATCATCCATCCGGTCCACCAGCTGAATGATGCCATTGAAAATCTCAACTATGAAAGCAATGAACTGAACCTTCAGATCACTCAGAAAAACGAAATTGGTTCGATCGCTTCTCATGTGAACCGTATGCTTGACAGGATTTCTTCTCTGAACCAGCGTGACATTGAATCGCAGGCACGCATTTACGAAATGGAATTAAATAAAAAACAGACACAGATTTATGCATATCAAAGCCAGATCAACCCACATTTTCTCTACAATATGTTGCAATGTATGCGTGGAATTTCTCTGATGCATGACATTCCGGAAGTTGCCCAGATCTGCACAAATATGGCGGATTTATTCCGTTATTCCATCAAAGGTGCATTTCTCGTACCTCTGGAAAATGAATTAAATATTATTGACAAATATCTGTATATGATAGAAGTCCGTTTTCAGGGAAGGATTACTTATAAACTGGAAATTGCAGACGATACGAAAGACTGCCTGATTCCGAAAATGATTCTGCAGCCAATCGTAGAAAACGCCATTTTCCACGGTCTGGATGAGATTGAGGAAGGCGGTATCATCACCATAAAGACTACAAGATCCGTTGATGATCTGTACATTACTGTCACCGATAACGGAATTGGATTCTCCGAAAAGGCGTTGCAGAATCTGACCCGGAGACTGGGGGAAGAGATTACTTTCATAAGCAATTCACCTTCCGGAACCTCCGATAATATCGGTGTGATCAATATACATAATAAAATAAGGCTTTACGAAGGAAATGACTATGGAATTTCTATCGACAGTGTTCCAAATCATACTTCTGTTACTTTACATCTGAATGCAAAACAGCAACTTACAACTTAATCTTTTGCATTTTATTATTCTTTCATGTATTATAAATAAATCTGTCTGGAAAGGAGCACATCATGGCATATCGTGGAGTTGAACTACATAATTCCATTACTGTTGGAAAGATTTTCAGTATTCACTATTTTGAATACATGAACAATTTCAGTTTTTCCGGTGAATCGCATAATTTTTGGGAATTTGTCTGCGTCGATAAAGGGGAAGTCGGCGTAACACGCGGAAAAACTTACACCGTATTAAAGAAAGGTGATCTGGTTTTTCATAAGCCAAATGAATTTCATAATGTGAAAGCAACAGGAAGTATTGCGCCTAATCTCGTAGTGATTTCTTTTGAGTGCAATGATGACGCAATGTATTTCTTCAATGACCGTCTTCTCCGGATCGATGAGACGGAACGCAATCTGCTTGCCAATATCATCATTGAAGCCAGACGCTGTTTTAGCTGCCGTCTGGACGACCCTTATCTTCAGAACATGCCTTTAAAAGAATCCGCTGCATTTGGCGCACAGCAGCTTATCAAATTATACCTGGAACACTTTTTGATCCATCTGATCCGCCGCTACTCCAATCCGATCGTGCTTCCGAAAAAACTTCCGAAAGTAGAACCTCCAAAGGCTACAAAAAGCAAAAGCGATGCAGAAGTATTCGGACGTATTGTTGATTATCTGGAAAGTCATCTGACAACACATATTACGATTGATCAGATCTGCAAGGATAATCTGATTGGACGTTCACAGCTACAGAAAATATTCAAAGAGCACTGTAACCTTGGTATCATAGAATATTTTTCTATACTAAAAATCAACGCTGCCAAAGAACTTATCCGTACCAACCGGATGAATTTCACCCAGATTGCTGAACATCTGGGCTACACTTCCATCCACTACTTCTCCCGGCAATTCAAAAAGGTAGTCGGCATGACTCCTTCTGAATACGCTTCTTCCATCAA
>CAKSRS010000100.1 GCA_934487205.1 uncultured Clostridia bacterium | reverse complement strand
TCACGGTGCGACGTCAATCCGTATTTTATAAACGATGTTCCGATAACCGATATTCCGGACGTTTATGACACAACGCCCTTCGCATATGAAATTTTGGATCTATACAATAAAGGAGTTGCAGTGGGAAGCGATGAATACATGGCATTTTATCCGGATTCACAGGTTAAACGGAGCGAAGCCGCAGCACTGATTTCGAGAATTCTATGCTACGATATGAGAATTGAATTGCCGAAAGGGTGATTAAGGTGAGGCTGATGAAAGTAATTGCGATATTTACGGTTATTTCCGGTATTTTCGGATGCAGGACTCCCGGAGAAAAACCTTTTATGCTTGACGGACCGGGCATGGTGTATGTCGACAGTGAGCATCGTACAGAATACGCAAATACTCTTCCGTTCGATGAAATCGATGACTATCCCTATTGGGCGGTCGCATATCTCGGAGAGGGAGATGATGGTAAAAAAGCAGCAAAGGAATATGTAGAAAAATTTTTTTCAGAACTTTCAGAGGAAAAACGCCAAGCAATAAGCCATTACGATTACGGCAGAGAAAAATGGTATCTTGTTATTCCGCGGTACGGAGAGGAAAACGAGCTGATTCAAAACGGCGATAAGAAAAATTTGCAAAAAGTGCATGACGGCACACCGTATATAATAAACTGCGGCGGCGATGTTGAAATTTATATCGTCATGCGCGGCGGACATAAAATCACGCTTGATACAGATGAAAACGGCAGGCTGATATGTACACCTGATATATGGGATATAACAGAGTATAAAAAATAAAATAATTGAGAGGAGAACAGAATTATGGGACTTTTAAAAGCAGGTGCAGGGGCGCTCGGCGGCGTTTTAGCTGATCAGTGGAGAGAATTTTTCTATTGCGAAAGCTTGGATGCCGACACACTTGTGGCAAAAGGCGAAAAACGAGTGGGAAAAAGAAGCTCCAACAAAAAGGGAGACGACAACATTATTTCAAACGGTTCAATCATTTCAATAAATGAGGGGCAGAGCATGATTATCGTGGAATCGGGCAAAATTGTTGAATTTTGCGCCGAGGCCGGAGAGTTTGTCTACGATAATTCCACCGAACCGAGTATTTTCTGCGGCAGCTTGGGCGAAAGCATTAAACAAAGCTTTGCGCAGGTAGGCAAGCGTTTTACTTTCGGCGGTGAACCCGGTAAGGATCAGAGGGTTTATTATTTCAACACAAAGGAAATAACCGGAAATAAATTTGGTACGTCTTCGCCTGTACCCTTTAGGGTAACGATAGATGAGTCTATGAACTATAAGCTGTCGGTGGATTTAAGGTGCAACGGCGTGTATTCCTATAAAATAGCAGACCCTGTTATGTTTTATACAAATGTAAGCGGTAATGTGGAATATGTATACAGCCGCTCGGAAATCGACGAAATGTTAAAGAGCGAGCTTTTGGACGCTCTCAGACCGGCATTTGCGCAGATTTCGGCAATGAAAATAATGTATTCCGAAATACCGGCGCATACAAAAGAAGTTACAAAGGCTCTTTCCGAGGAGCTTAAAGCCGAGTGGAGGGAAAAGCGCGGAATCGAGCTTTTCGCCGTAAGCATTAACGGTGTATCTATCCCCGAGGATCAGAGAAAGAAGATTACCGAGTGGGAGGAAAACATTATGACAACCAACCCGAATATTGCGGCGGCGCGCATAGTCGGCGGGCAGACAGACGCTATGAGAACGGCAGCAGCAAACGAAGGCGGAATGGGTGCAATGGGCGGCTTTTTCGGAATGAGTATGGCGCAGAACGCAGGCGGCATGAATGCAGGCAATCTTTTTGCGATGGGTCAGCAGCAACAGCAGCCTCAGCAACAGGCACAGCAGTCTCAAGCGGCAGGCTGGAGCTGTGAATGCGGTCAGACGGGCAATACCGGGAAATTCTGTATGAATTGCGGAAAACCGCAGGTATCGCCAGACGGCTGGACGTGTTCGTGCGGAACGGTCAACAAGGGTAGGTTCTGCCAGAACTGCGGGAATCCGAAACCTGCGGGCGCACCGACCTATAAATGCGATAAATGCGGATGGGAGCCTGAGGACCCCAAAAATCCGCCGAAATTCTGCCCTGAATGCGGTGACATATTTGATGATAATGATAAACAGTAAAATTGCGACAGCAAAAACTATGTAATGAATAAGAAAAGGAGCAAGTAACAATGAAGATAACAGTTTCATCTGTTCCGACAACATCGGAAGAATTTTCTGCTCTGCCGCAGAATGACCTTTCCAAGCCGGAAAATACCTGTGTAATGTTTCTGTTGGCGCTTGCACTGTATCTGAAGGACAGTGATGCGGGTGTTGCCGCACTTAATACACTGAGAGGTCCGAGACCGCTCAGCAATTATGACATTCAGTTTTTAAGAGACCGTTTGCGCGGAAAAAGTTATCTTCCGCTTGCTTATTTTGACGGTGCGACTCCGGCAAACAACTATGTTCCGAGTCATCCTCTTACCCTCGAAGTTATTGCGGACAGCAGACCGCAGGATGTCGAGGAAGGATACCTCCGGTTGTTTTTAAAAACGACCGGAGCAGACTCTCCGCGACCGATAAAGCTTCGGCAAAAAGGTGATTCCTGGTATTTGTGGGAGTATTCCAGTAT
>CAKSRS010000099.1 GCA_934487205.1 uncultured Clostridia bacterium | reverse complement strand
GGCCTTAAGAAACGCATCTGCTCGCAAGCCGGCTGCTGGAACGAACAAACCGCGCCGATAGCAGCGTTGACGCATGTCTGCTCCTTTGTCAACAGTTCATATGCGCACGACGAAACGAGTCACTGGCTGGAATGCGAGAGTCCGGACTGCTCCGAAAAGCTCCGTGTGATACCGCACCATTACAGACAGATGGTATTTCCCAAAAAACCGACTCTGACGGAGGAGGGAATCGGTCATCACGTCTGCGACGTATGCCTTTACGAAGAAAATGTAACGATTCCGAAGCTTGTTGAAGAACCGGTCTTGCAGCTGTTCGAACAAAACGGAGAATATCACATACACGCATCAAACGGCGGACTTTCCGCGTGGGTTTGGATAGCAAGCTATAAAAACGGACGGATGATGGACATAAAAAGAAAAGTTATCCGCAAAATAGATATGCCGGTACTCGACACTTCTATCAGTACATCTGAGCTGAACATTTCTGATGCGGATGAGATTAGGTCGTTTATGTTCAGCTATGATAATAAGATAAGGCCTCTTTTGCCGGCAGAAAAGTATGTAATTTCCGACAAACCGATTTTGCGGCTGAACAGCGGAAAAGAAGGTTATCGCATCTATGCTTCGAACTGCGGTCTTGAGGCGACGGTTTTTGTCGGCAGCTATAAGAACGGACGGCTTACAGACGTAAAAAAATGCAATCTGAGCAAGGCGGATCCAATACTCGACAGTTCTCTCGACAATCTTGGATTGAATATTTCGGGTTCGGATGAGATTAGGGCATTTATATTTGACAGTCATAAAAACATAAAACCACTATCATCTCCGGAAAAATTGAAAATAATAAAATAATTGATGAGGAGGAGCTTTGTGAATATAAAAAGAAAATTGCTGTCTTTTTGCCTTGCCTTTATGATGGCAATAACACTTTTGCCGAATCCGACATTTGCTGACGGAGAAACAGGCACAGAACCGCCGAAAGCCGCTGACGGTTACTATCTTTTGGACAGTGCGGAGGATTTATACTGGTTTTCCGATTTTGTCAACAACAGAACAAGCAGCAGCGAGGCTGTAAACGCACGCCTTGAGGCAGATATTGACTTGAATCCCGGAATATCCTTTGCGTATAACCATGAAATCGGCAAAATAACCGTCTCCAAAAACAACGGGAAAAACTTTCATCTCGGTTCGGGACTGAAAGGAACAACTCTCGGCGCAATTGATGACGGCGAAACGGCTTTTGCGCTGAACAAATGGACGCCTATCGGAACAAGTTCAAAGGCATATGCCGGAACCTTTGACGGAAACGGTCACACTGTAAACGGTGTTTATGTGAATGATGAAAAGATAGGCTATGCCGGATTTTTCGGACTTATCGGCGACAAAAACGCTAATAACAATTACAGCGGCCATGTGAAAAATCTTACGGTCGGAGAAAATTCCCTTATTCTCGGTTATAGATACGGAGGCAGCGGTTCTACAGGCGGAATAGCTGCAATGGCAATGAGTATCGATACGATTGTAAACTGCATAAACCGTGCGGCGATTGTCGGAAGAAGCGGCTATGTTTCATTCAACAGCAGTGCGTCGAGTGTGGGTATGGTTGGCGGTATTGTCGGCTGTATGGCGGGAAAAGCGGAAAACTGCGAAAACTACGGTACGGTTATCAGCGATAATTATGCCGGCGGGATCGCCGGAAATTTGACCGGCGGCAGAACACAGACCTATGCGCAGGCATATGTATCGCTTGAAAACTGTAGAAACTACGGTGAGGTTTACGGTAATGAAGCCCTTGTATCCGCAACCGAAACAAGCGGTCATGCAGGCGGCATTGTCGGAAATTCGGGCGGCGGTGGTACGTTCGGCTGTGACGGCGGCATTATTGCAGGCTGTATCAATTTCGGAAAGGTTCGCGCAAGCGGTGCTGCCGGAGTTGTATATCAGGCGCGTGAGGGAACACGGATTCAATACTGCGCAAACAGAAACGAGATTGCGGCGTCTATAGTTGCCGCAGGGCTTGTCGGTCATATCGACTGGGGCGGATGCACTTTAGTGTCAAGCTATAACGCCGGAAATGTGACTTTAACCGGAGAAGGCGGAGAAACGGCAGTTGCATATCCGATTGCGGGACTGCTGAGAAATCATCTCGGAAATTTTCCAAGCTACACCGTTCAAAAGTGTTATAATGACAGTTCTGTGCTTCCTTGCGAGGACAACGCTCTTGCCGGTGCAAACATAAATATGACCGCATGCTACAGTGTTGAGACTTCCGTTTTTGCAACCGGTGAGCCGGCGTATAAAATGGGCTCTTGGTATGATTTGCGTTGGAAACAAAATATTGCAGAGCCTTATGAAGAAGGAAAAATTCCCGAAGATTATCCGAATATAACGGGAACAAGAGTTGTTTCATATATTACGCACTATTGCTGTCATACCGACGAAACAAATAAAAAAGCGCACAAAAAATCGTTGTATTCGAATTTAACCGAGGATATTATCGATGAACACGCTTTAAACGAAAAAGGCATATGTGCGCATTGCAAAAAAGATTTGAGAACACCGATTTTCTCTAAAGACGCACTTCCCGAAGCAAAGGTAGGAAAATCATACAATGTGAGAGTCAGCGTAAGCGATGATCCGCCAAGCTTAAAAGATCACATAAGGGCGGTTGTCAGTGAAACAGACGATACGGCATACAGCTTTACGCACGGTCTTACCGGAAAAGCGGATTATAACTGGAGTTACGGTCATTATTATGACATTTCCGGAGTTCCGTCCGAAACGGGAACGCTTAGCTTCACACTTTCTGCGGAAAACGATAACGGCATAACCAAGAAGACATACATATTAAAAATAAACGAAAGCGATCCGCTTGAAATTACAACGCAAAG
>CAKSRS010000098.1 GCA_934487205.1 uncultured Clostridia bacterium | reverse complement strand
TTTGCGTAGGGAGCCTGAGTAACAACAGAAGCGCTTATTCCCTCCGGTGCTTCTATAACAAGATTGGATACGTCTTTGATTATATATTCGTATCCTTCAAAGGTATCGTCTGCAAAAACATTAGGGTTATCAATATTTATCACATCAAGCTCCGATAAATCATATTCCTGCTCCTTAAGAATGATTTTTGTATAGCTTGCCGCGTTAAGTATAATATCACGAGGCGTCTTTGCCTCCACAATGTTATATTTTATTACATTTGCAATATTATTTTCTTCGTCCCAGTTAACCTCGCATCCCATTTCCTCGGCAACCAGCCGCAGGGGAACAAAGGTTCTTTCGTCTTTAATTACCGCCGGAACATCCATGGTTTCTTTTTCGCCGTTTTTGTAATAGTCTGCACTGCCTATGTAAAGCGTAAGGTTATCGGAAGGCGATTCAATATCGACTCTTTGTTCCTCTGCGAACCACTTAACGCTGTACTTTAAATGCTCCGAAACGGCTCTCACCGGAATGAGCGTCCGTCCGTTTTCCACAAAGGGTAAAACCTCCGTTTCGATAACCTCCCCGTTTATCGTTATCCCAACCGCAATATCTGCGCCGGCATTGACGCAAACTATATTACCGGAAATAAAAAGAAATAAAACCGTTAAAAAAACAATATATTTTTTAATAAAAATCACTCCTTAAATTTTGGCACATATGCTCCCGCTGCCAAAAACGGGACGGCGGGAGCATTCGGATATTTTACTTATGCCGGCTCTTTATTTTTTACCGCACCAATTATGTACAGAACAGGAATAATCAAACCGGTGGCATAGCTCAGAATGTTAAAGTCGCTGCCGAGAACATTTGAGATAACGTTTCCGGCTACGCTTAAAATCGCCACAATGACACCCATAACCAGGCAGCTTTGTGCCTTTTCGGGTTTATCACAGTTTTTTACACCCATAATTCCGGCAATCAGCTGAAATACTGCACTTGCCAGAATCAGCGCACTTGCAAGCATAAGCCCGCCGGCACTCGTTTCAAGGACTGCCGCCAAAGCTCCTGCTCCGATCATTGCAACAATCCCGCCGATGATACCAAATGCTCCTCCGATAATCATCAGAATACCCGTGACCTTCAAAAACTTTCTTCCTTTCATAATGAACCTCCTTAAAATTTTTTATTTATATCCACATTCTAAAAATGGATATTACAATTATTTATTTACTGTATATGCATTGCAAAGCGGTCTCAGTGTTTTAAGATTTTCCCAAAGAAATATTTTGTCGCCTGCTTCAAGCGTTAAATCTTCCGGAATTTTAACATCCGAATTTACTCCTGCGTTAAATTCCGTTGTGAGCGTTTTGACTGTCATCATTTTTCCACTCGTATCATAGCTTGTAAATACAATCGTATATGCGCCGCCTTTTTCACAATCTATCGCAAGCGTTTTTCCGTCATAGCGTATTGCATAATCCGTTTCCGGCTCGGCTTCCGCAAGAATTTTGATATCTGAAAAGTCTGTGATACAGATTGTCACAAAGCCGCCGCCTCGACCGTCCGATTCATATTCAAAGGTTTTTGCGCCGTTTATTGCCGGTTCGGAGTACTCCGGATAGAAAAATTCCTTTTTCCCGTCTTTTTTGTAATGGATGACCTGCCGAGGCTCAATTCCGCCGGTGTGCAAACTGACTGTCAGTTCTGCGCCGTTTAGACTTTCATCAGTAATTTCATGGCTTGAAATTTTCTCTCCGTCCGCATCGGTTATGCTTAAATGAGGAGTTACCGAATAGGTAATCGAAGTCGCGATTTCATTGCCCTTTTCATCGGTTGCGGTTGTATATCCGTTTACAGATATATCAGCATATGCCCTTGTATCCAACGCGGCCACGTCCGTCTGCACATTAGCGACCGTATCGATGATAAACGCAATATTTACTGCGTTTGTAAGCCCGCTGACATTTGAAAGTTCCAATCCCTGATAATTGGAAAGCATCCCCGGAAACTCCGATATGTTAACATTATTTTGACTGTCAGATACCGTATAGCTTTTTCCGCCGGCCGTTCCACGCACGGTCATTTTATACAGATAAACCGGATATTGCGTCATTTGCGCGCCGCTGTAAATTTGCTTTTCACCGTTGTAATAGCTTTCCGTCTGCATCGTCATGAATTTTGCGTTCTCATTATTATAATTCATATCGAATGTGCGTAATATTCCATACGGCAATACGTCTTCGCCTTTCTCGCCTTTGCCTCCCAATTTTCCGTCCGAGCCGACATTCCAGCATTCGTTATATACAGAAGCAATCTTTGCGGTTTTATCCGGTTCAAGCGCAATCCGATAACCGTATTTTGCAGGTTCGTTGGGATACATGTTGTAAACATTGTAATCTCCCATAAGTCCGTATCGGGTATTTTCGAAAACCGTACTCAGTCCGTAGCGCGGTTTTCCGGCGTCAAGCGAGCCGCATTCGGCGGCAAATTCCGTTTTCAGCATTATAGCGTCGGCTGCAGCAAGCGAGTTAAAATCAAAGTCGCCGTTTGCACCGGGTACTATCTCGGCAACGTCCATAACATCGCGGTATCGCCTTTCTCCGGTTTTCCCATCCTTCGGCGGTGCCTTAAGCGCATAATATTTACCGCCGATTTCGGAGACAAATATATATGTACCGCCGTAAACAATATCCTTTTCGTCTTTTACTTTTACAAATATCGGCATGGGCTTGCTGCAAAAATCGCAAATGCCGTCATTATTTTCGTCCGTGTGCATAACGGCGGTTTTAAGTTCTGATTGCAGCGCATACTCGATATCCCAAATCTGATTTTTGCCCTGTCCGTCCTTATAATACCTGTCGCAAAAATCACAGTAATAATAATCCGCAACGCCGTCTTTAATACATGTTGCCACAATGCCCGGGATATGAGTCATTTTATCATGCGAACAGCCGCCCTCCGGCAAAACCGTTATATTAAACTCCTTGGTTGCTGTCATGTCTGCACATTCGGCAATCACAAAAAAGGTAAACTTGCCGCTTTCTGTTGGCGTGCCGCTGATTGCGCCCGTTTCTCGGTTAAGCGAAAGTCCTGCCGGAAGGAATGAATCCTTCGCAACGCTCCACGCTGCGGCAATATCCGAATTAACTGATAAACTGCGCAAATATTCAGATCCTACCGTTGCATTATCCAACTTACTTTGCGTTGTAATTTCAAGCGGATCGCTTTCGTTTATTTTTAATATGTATGTCTTCTTGGTTATGCCGTTATCGTT
>CAKSRS010000097.1 GCA_934487205.1 uncultured Clostridia bacterium | reverse complement strand
ACCTGCCACTGCAAGCGCCACAAGCATCCACGGCCACACATCCACTATTCGCTTCGTGAGTGCGCCAGACTGCATCTGATTCTTTGTCTCACTCTTCTTCTCGCCTGTGTACTCAGTACGCTCACCGCGCACCAGAAGACGGTGCGAATTAATCGCATACGGTGTACAAGTGACAAGTGTACAGTAATCCTTCCCATCCACTATATCAAGGTCTCCCGACTCGTTAGGCTCGACTACCTTAATCTGATCCACCTTGTACGCAAGAATCTCATCGAGCACATGCAGATAAAACTCATCGCCCATCTCAAGCTTATCAAGATTCGTATAAAGCACAGCACTCGGAAGACCTCTGTGTCCGGTCAGCACACTGTGAGTACTCTCGCCACCGAACGGATAGCTGGACTGCTCCATATGTCCAACACCCTTTGCGAGCACATCATCACTCGTGCCGCTATATATGGGCAGATTCACATCAATCTTTGGAATAGTAATATATCCAAGCGACTCTCCGACATCCACAAGGTCTGCATAGCTGACCGCACTGCTCTCACTCTCTGTGCTCTCAGCCGACACCACGGTACTCAGCTGGTCATTGTACTTGGTCGCAGCCTCCTTTAAGGCATCCACCTTTTCCTCGTCCAGCTGCTTCACCTCACTGTCGTAGCTCGTGATAGCAGAGCTTGCATGCTTTTCATTTATACGGTTACTGATATATGGGTAGAGCGCAATCGACATTCCGGTGAGGAAGAGGATGGCGCAAAAGATTATTCGCAGTTTCTTCATAGCTTGTATTCCTATAGCTTTGTTTCCTATACCTAAGGCTTCTGATAGCACTTATTCAAATCCACAACAGCATAAGCTGCATGGCTGTCTGTGGGGTTGAATAAATGTTAGCATATCGCTTCAAAAATGTAAAATAGAATGGTAACCTCCGCACACGCAGACATGTAAGTCTGTATGTACGAAGGTTAGTCATCCCTTTGCTCTGTAAGAGCACTTTATTCGCTTAAATCTTATCTAAACTCTCTTTGGCTATTGCCATTGGCTAGGCTCTCTTTCTTCCTCTGAGCATGATGTATACTGCAGCGAGCATACCACCGATACCAATGATAAGGAACATTGCAGTTCCGATGTCACCGGTTTTTGGAAGGGTGAAGCCTTTGCGGTTTTCGATTGTTACGCTGTAGGTACCAGAGTTGTTATCTCCACCTGTGAATGTTTCATTAACCACCGTTGTTGTACTTGTCACATTACCATTTTCATCTTTAGTAATATTTGTAGTCTTTGTAACAGAATATGTCTGTGCAATAACAACCTTTACAGGTTCTTTTAATAAGTTATAACCACCTGCAGCGGCTTTTGTCTCTACAAGATAATAATTTCCATTTTCAAGTCCATTTACAGTGATTTTACCATCAGCAGTTGTTACCAAATCAGTGGTATTAATCTTCTTACCATCAGAACCTTTTAAATCAGACTCACTTGGACTTTCAGCTGAACCAGAATATTTATACAGATCAAAATGTACACCTTCAAGCGTTGTTGCAGTGTTATTTCCATCTACCTTTGTTACATCAATAGAAAATGAATATACTATTGCCTGATCCTTGATATGATCCTCACCAGGGGTTTTACCATCATTAGGATTAGTTGGATCTACTGAAGGATAAATTGCATTTGAGTAATCAAGCTGCGCATCGTTTAGGTTACCATCTTTGCCAATTTTCGCATTATCATTTAATTTTGTTTTGAAAGTTACTTCAATTGAACTAATATTATTACCCTTAAGTTTCTTCTTTCCTGCATCTGTAAATGTAATAGTCCACGACTCGCCAGCTTTATTATCAGCTGGTTTTGTTAACGTATAATCAGTTATCTCAGCAAATGCCGGAGTAATATTGCTAACTGTTGCCCCATTGGATTTATACGTAATGGTAAGAGCAGCCTCAGCTTCTACCCATGTAAGAGCATTTGACATTGTATCAGTGATTGAATATTTATTTAACTGGTCTACATTTGATGGTACAGATGCAGACACTTTCCACTCTACCATATCACCGATTGAGGCATCTGCTGCATTTGCATATCCAGTACCTTTTTTTACCTGTTTCTCGAGATCTGGCTTTTCGTTGTCTGCAGTGATTAAAGCAGTTTCAGTTGCCGCTGCAGAACCAACTTTAATTTTTCCATCAGTATCTACTGTAAATTCATATGGTTTTCCGTTAAGTATATATCCTTTATTTTCTCCTAAACCTGTCTCAATAAATCTGTAGTCGTTCGGAGCAAGACCCGTTACGTTAATACTTCCATTACTATCTGTTGTATAAGTTGTCACATCTGTCCAAGCAACTGAAGACGCTGAACCAGTTGGTCTTGATTGCAGAGCAAATGTTACACCTTTCAGATTAATTTTCTCTGTTGTTCCATCTGCTTTTATTGTTGTTCCTGTCTTTACAAGATTGATACCAGCATATACTGTTGCATTCTTCGGATATGCTTTAATATCATAAAGCCAGTCATCACCAGCTTTGTTTGTCATGGGAACAGATACAAGGAAATTTGCAGTTTTTGAAACAACCTGCGAAGGTGCATTTGTCTCTTTTACAGCATATACACCTAAGTCAAGATCACTAAAGGTAACTGAAGCAGTCTTTCCATCACTATCCAACGCTGTTTTAGCTGCTGTCTTAGCTGGTTGTAAAGTTCCATCATTTATTGCGCTATCAATAGCTGATGATACAGCAGAATAATCCGTTACATTTTTATTAAAATTATCACTAGCAATTCCACTAATTGTCGGGTTATATTCAAGCTTTACATTTCCATCTACACCAGTTGTCTGTGAAATCTCTGCAATCTTGTAGATTGTAAATTCTACTCCTTCTAACGGTTTCGCATCAGTTGGAACATTATTCGCATCTGTTGCTTCTCCTGTTCCAGCACTCAACTCTCCAGAAGTTTCTGTTGGATTATACTCATACTTATAAATTGTAAGACTGCCTTTCTTGGCTGTATCAATTGTAGGCATCTTATCTTCTCCCGCTGCCCAGGCCGGTGTGCCGAATGATGTCAACACCATGGCTGCGCCAAGGAGACCAGCCAACATTTTTTTAATTTTTTTCATGCTTTTTTCCTCTCTTATATCTTTTTCATTGTTGTCGTGTTACGTGCGACCGGCAGGTGTTACTTGCCAATCGCGTTTCTTCTTTGTCTCTT
The DNA here is from genome assembly GCA_934487205.1 of uncultured Clostridia bacterium. Classification (GTDB taxonomy): domain Bacteria; phylum Bacillota; class Clostridia; order UBA1381; family UBA1381; genus UBA1738. The sequence goes on along the minus strand of CAKSRS010000097.1, from coordinate 332 downwards.
AAGTCTGGAGTATTGTACCTCCTTTCTAAGAGTAATCAAGAAAAATATCAAGCAGCCCAGCGTTGCGAACGCCATTCCGCATAATATGAATAACATTGCTCCATAACCACCGGTTTTTGGTAGAAGGAATTTGATACGATTGCTGATTTGAAGCTCTATCGTATTCTTATCCGTTGCTTTGGTGAAGTCATATGACTGTCCATCTACTGTTGTTACTTGATTCCTAAATATTTTAATGGTTATTGGATCCTTTAATAAATTGTAGCCTTTTACGGTTTTTGTCTCTGTCAGACGGTATATTCCATCTTTTAAGTCTTTAAACTCTGCTATTC
>CAKSRS010000096.1 GCA_934487205.1 uncultured Clostridia bacterium | reverse complement strand
CGGAGGTTGTGATAAGACGGCTCCCGCGGTACTACAGATACCTTGATGAACTTGACAAAAGCGGTGTTACAAGAATTTCATCTAAAGCGCTTGGGGAGAAGATGAATGTAACCGCAAGTCAGATACGGCAGGATTTTAACTGTTTCGGCGGTTTTGGTCAGCAGGGATACGGGTACAATATAAAACATCTTCTGACGGAAACGGCGGATATTTTGGGGATTTCAAAGGGATATACCGCAATCATTGTCGGTGCGGGACATATTGGACAAGCCCTTGCCAATTATGCCGGCATAGAAAAGCGCGGTATAAAAATTATAGGAATTTTTGACAGCGATGAAGGTAAAGTCGGAAAAATATGCAAAGGAATGACAGTGATGAGTTCCGAAAAAATGTGCGGATTCGTAATGGAAAATAATGTTGATATAGCAATACTGGCTCTGCCGAAGGAGGCAATACAGGAAACGGCGGATAAGCTTGTTGATTGCGGAATAAAAGGGCTTTGTAATTTTGCGTATGCCGAGCTTAAAACCAAGAAACCCGTCCCGATTGAAAATGTACATCTTACCGATTCGCTCATGAGACTGACATTTAAAATAAACAGGGAAAAATAATTTTTGACGCAGCAAAACGATTTTTTATCGTTTTGTTGCGTTTTAGACTGCCCAAAAAGTCGGTCAAACACAAGCAAACCATAAAATACATATGGTCAAAAAATACCAAATTAAACCTGATATTTTTTTATGGCGGGAAATGCTTGTTTCCGTCCGGCGTGTACTCTAACGTACCATCGTACGCCGACGAACACACGCCGAACAGATTTACCTTCCTTTTTGAACGTCTGTCAGCGTGTCAATAGGTTTATCGACACGCTGAGACGCAGCAAAATGATTTTTTTATCATTTTGTTGCGTTTTTATATTTCTCGGGCATGCAATTATATATTAATCGGATAAATGTAATAAAATTTTGGAGATAGTTAATAAAAAAAGTTGACTAACATAGGTAAATAGTGGTATAATAAAAGTAATTGCTGTGTTCGGAAATAATAACGGAGGTAAAATAGTGGCAAAAAAAAGTAAATTAAAAATTATACCATTAGGCGGTCTTGATGAAATCGGAAAAAATATGACTGTCATTGAGTACGGAAATGAGATGATAATGGTAGATTGCGGAATGGCGTTCCCGGACGATGATATGCCGGGCGTGGATTTGGTTATTAACGACATTTCGTATGTGGAAAAAAACAGGGACAAGCTCAAAGGGATTTTTCTTACCCACGGGCACGAGGATCATATCGGCGGTCTGCCGTATTTTTTGAGAGAGATAAATGTCCCGGTTTACGGAACAAGACTTACAATCGGTCTTGTTGAGCATAAGCTGAAAGAGCATAATATGATGACGAAGGTCAAGCTGGTACGGGTTAAAGCGGGAGATGTTTTCAAAATCGGAAACTTTTTCTCGGTTGAATTTATCCGCACCAATCACTCGATTGCGGATTCGACGGCTTTGGCGATAAAAACGCCCCTCGGAACGGTAATTCATATGGGCGATTTCAAGATAGATACGACGCCGATTGTTGGGGAAATGATTGACCTTGTGCGATTGGGTGAACTCGGTAACGAGGGCGTTTTGGCGCTCATGTCGGACAGTACCAACGTTGAACGTCCCGGCTCTGCCATGAGTGAACGCACGGTAGGCGATAAGTTTGATAATATTTTCAGAAAATGCAAAAAGAGAATTATAGTGGCAACATTTGCGTCGAACGTACACAGAGTTCAGCAGATTATAAAAGCCGCTGTGGAAAACGGCAGAAAAGTTGCCGTTTCGGGCAGAAGTATGGAAAATATCGTTGAGCTTTCAATTCTTTTGGGATATATGAAGGTTCCCGAAGGTGTTTTGATAAATCTTGACAGCATTAACAAGTATCCGCCGGATAAGCTTGTTATTATAACAACGGGAAGTCAGGGCGAACCGATGAGCGCGCTGACGCGAATGGCTTTTTCCGACCATAGAAAGGTCGAAGTTACCAAAGATGACTTAATAATAATTTCCGCAACACCAATTCCGGGTAACGAAAAAAGCGTTTCAAATGTTATTAACGAGCTGTTCAAAATCGGTGCGGACGTAATATATAAAGCCTTGGCGGACGTGCATGTTTCGGGACATGCCTGCCAGGAGGAACTTAAAATGATTTTGGCATTGACAAAGCCGAAATTTTTTATACCGGTACACGGTGAACACAGGCACCTCATGCTGCATGCCGCACTTGCGGAAAAAATGGGCGTTAAAAATACGTTTATACTGCAAAACGGAAGCGTTCTGGAACTTAACAGCAAGGAAGCAAAGGTTACTGGTACGGTACAGGCAGGGAAAATCCTTGTTGACGGATTCGGTGTCGGTGATGTCGGAAATATTGTTCTGCGTGACAGAAAGCTGCTTGCACAGGACGGCTTAATCGTTGTTGTTGTGACAATTTCTCAAAACAGCGGTGAAATCGTATCGGGACCCGATGTTATATCAAGAGGATTTGTCTATGTGCGTGAGTCGGAGGATTTGATGGCGAAAATCAGGGATATAGCATCGGAACGCATCGACGCATGCCGCACATCTAACGTGAGCGACTGGTCGACTATTAAAAATTCTATCAGAAACAGTATTTACAGATACATTTACGATACAACCAACAGAAGTCCGATGATAATGCCTATTATCATGGAGGTCTGAACTACAGACAAAAATAAGGAGTAAAAACATGGACTTTTTCTCAATTTTGACACTTATCGGTGGTTTGGCGATGTTCCTGTACGGAATGGAAGTTATGGGCGATGGCTTGAAACAGCTTTCGGGCAGTAAGCTTGAAACAATTCTCAGCAAGCTGACGTCAACCAGGTTTAAAGGTTTTCTGCTGGGACTTATAGTAACATCAATAATACAAAGCTCCAGTGCTACCACCGTAATGCTTGTCGGTTTTGTGAACTCGGGCATAATGAAACTCAGTCAGACCATCAGCATTATAATGGGTGCGAATATCGGAACAACCGTAACGGCATGGCTTTTGAGCTTGTCAGGTATCAATGGCGACAGTTTCTTTATACAACTTTTGAAACCGTCATCATTTACGCCGGTTTTAGCGCTTATCGGTATTTTACTTAATTTGGCGGGCAAAGATGATAAAAGGAAAGATGTCGGCTCAATTCTGTTGGGATTCAGCGTGCTGATGTTCGGTATGGAGACAATGAGCGGCTCGATGGAGGGCTTGAAAAACAGCGAGCAGTTTGCAAAAATGATGCTGATGTTTTCCAATCCTGTGATGGGTATTCTTGTAGGCTTGGGTTTAACTGCGATTATACAGTCATCTTCAGCATCTGTCGGAATACTTCAGGCACTTTCTATGACGGGAACAATTAATTTTGCAACCGCACTGCCGATTATTCTCGGCGCAAATATTGGTACTACCATTACGCCGGTGATTTCGTCAATTAACGGAAATACCGATTCAAAACGTGTGGCGGCGGCATGTGTGGAAATAAAGCTTATCGGCGTCGTAATAGCTGCCGGAGTATTTTATCTGATTAATGTATTTAAGCCGTTCCCGTTCATGAATGATAGGGTTGGAGTTGCGTATATTGCGATTATCCATACGGTGTTTAATATTTTGTCAACGATAGTATTGATGCCGTTCAGTAATCAGCTTGCGGAGCTGGCGAAGAAAACGGTTAAGAGAAAAACAGAGAAAAGGCAAAGCGAAATATTCGACACATTGGACGAAAGATTTTTGTCAATCCCGGGATTTGCCGTGGAAAAGTGCCGCGAGGTTGTTTGCGAAATGGCGGATATGTCAAAAAATTCTTTTGTCGAAGCACTCGGATTGATGAAAAATTTTGATAAAAAAGTTGCGGAAAAAATCCATGAAAGTGAAGATACGGTTGACGTATATGAAGATAAAACGAGCACGTATCTTGTACATCTTGCCGGGAGCAAGCTGTCTGACTACGACAGCCGCGAGGTTACAAAACTTCTGCATGTTGTCGGCGATGTTGAGCGAATTTCCGACCATGCGATAAACGTTATTGATGTTGCGAAGGAAATTCATGAAAAAAATATCGTATTTTCTGAAAAAGCGCAGAAGGAAATTGAGACCATATCGGCTGCCGTGTGTGAAATTCTTGAACTTGCCATGAAGGCGCTGAGAGACGAGGACAGAGCGGCGGCAAAAAATGTCGAACCGCTTGAACAGACGATAGATAAATTGAAATA
>CAKSRS010000095.1 GCA_934487205.1 uncultured Clostridia bacterium | reverse complement strand
GGACTTGAACCTCCATGAAATTGCTTTCACATGGACCTGAACCATGCGCGTCTGCCAATTCCGCCATATCCGCATATCAATCTTGACCGCATCTATAGTTTAACACAAAAAGAAGATTTAATCAAGATATAATCAAAACCTTTGACATATGCACTACATAGTCAACATACATTATTATACATCATAATTTGATATTTGTCAAGCTTTTTTTGAATAAAAAATAAATCCCAAAAGAGTGGCTATGCCGTACTTTCGGGATTTATCAATTTTTAAAAAATATCTTTCTTATTTCTGATATGTCTGCGTATAATTATTCCTATTGACATAAGTATGCACGCAAGCAGAAATATAGGCACAAGCCACTTATTCCCCGAGTCCTCCTGCGTGGACTTCATATCCGTCCACAGGCTCTGCATCATAAGATTTGCCTCGTCCGACATATTCGCAAAAACCTCGGTTTTCTCATCAAGATAATCGCTGTCAAGATATGATATCCCGTCATTTTTCACCTCATCATCAAGCATTTCAAACGCCGCTTCGTTCGGTGTTGAATACCCGATATAAGATGTTGTGGCGTATGCTACGTCAGGCTCACACAAAAAATTAATATACAGTTCTGCCGCGTCCTTCTGTTTTGCACACGACGGAATACATACCGCGTCAAAGAATAAATTAGTACCGCTTTTCGGCGTCACAAAACTTAAATGGTCATACTCGTCCATCAGCGTTACGGCATCACCCGCATAATACGGTGCAAGCGCCGCCTCCCCGGCACCCATTTTATCAAAAACTTCGTCCATTACATATGATTGAACAAGCGGTTTTTGCTCCTTCAGCTTTTCCGCCGCCGCGGTTAATTCCTTCGGATTTTCGGTATTCATGGAATAGCCGAGCAATTTTTCGGCAATTGCAAATGCGTCACGCGGATTGTCAAACATTAAAATTCTGTCCTTGTATTCCTCATTCCACAAAATATCCCAGTCGATATCTTCTTCCGGAATATCCACCGCACTGTTATCATAAATAATACCCACTGTTCCCCATGTATAAGGCACGGAATATTCATTATTTGGATCATACAATTTACCCTTGAAATTATCCATAATATTTTTATAATTCGGAATATTTTCAAAGTTCAGCTTTTGCACCATTCCCTCTTTAATCATTCTTGCAATCATATAATCGGAAGGAATAATTATGTCGTAATTCGAGCCACCGCCCTTTAATTTTGCATACAACTCCTCATTATTGGCATATGTCGAATAATTCACCTGTATGCCCGTAAGCTCAGTAAACTCAGTATTTACATCAATCAGACCATCGCTGCCATCCGAGATATATTCGCCCCAGTTATACACATTAATCGAGATACCCTTGTCCTTGAATTTTTGGTAAAACTCAGGATTTTCAATAGTGAGCGTTTGCTGTTCGATTTCCTCATCATCATTAAGATGCTGATATCTGCACCCAAAGAGTGACAGTACCAAAAAAGCCGCCGTCAAAAGAGAAAGTAATTTTTTCATTTTGCCTCCTCCTTTGCACTCTTATTCTCAACAATATTTTTCACAATCAGCACAGCTACGACTATTACAAAAATAATCGTCGACAGAGCATTAATTTCCGGGCTTACCTTGCGCCGCGTCATAGAATAAATCGTAATCGGCAGCGTCTGCGAAGTCGCACCCGATGTGAAATAACTTATTATAAAATCGTCAAGCGAAAATGTAAAGCTCATCAAAAAACCCGACACAATTCCCGGCATAATTTCCGGCAAGACAACCTTAAAAAATGCCATAATCGAGTTACAGCCCAAATCCTGTGCCGCCTCGTACAAATTCGGATTCATCTGGCGAAATTTCGGCATAACGTTCAGCACAACATACGGCACATTGAACGTAATATGTGCAATCAAAAGCGTTCCGAAACCGAAACTGAAATTCATCTTTGCCGCGAAAAATACGAACAGCAGCATAAGCGATACACCCGTTACAATCTCCGGATTTATAATGGGGATATTGTTAATATTCATTATTACCGCCTTCGGAAATTTACGCATATTATTAATGCCGATTGCCGCAACAGTACCGAGAATCGTCGATATAACCGCCGCGCACACCGAAATCACCAACGTATTACGCAGCGACGTCAAAATAAGCTCATTCTGAAAAAGCCGCACATACCAATCAAACGTAAAGCCCGAAAACACTGTCCGGCTCTTGGTTGTGTTGAAAGAATACACAATCAGCACAAATATGGGCAGATACAAAAACAAAAGCACCAGTGCCATATAAAACTTTGAAACTCTTTTCATATGCGCACCTCCCTATATCAGAACCCTGTCGCTGTCATCGCTGTCAAACTGGTTCATAATTGTCATAATAAGCAAAACGATAACCATAAGCACAAGCGATATTCCCGCACCGAGATTAGGGTTATAGGAATTACCCAAAAACTGCATTTCGATAAGGTCGCCTATCAGCAGATTTCCGCCGCCGCCCAGCATACGCGAGATAATAAACGTACTTATAGCCGGCACAAAAACCATTGTTATCCCGGACGTCACGCCCGGCAGACTAAGCGGCAGAACCACTTTAAACAGCACCTTTTTGCTGCTGCAGCCCAAATCCTGCGCCGCCTCCAGTAGCATTTTATCAATTTTCACCATAACCGAGTAAAGCGGCAAAATCATATACGGAATGTAGTTATACACCATACCCAGCACGACCGCGCCTTGCGTATTAAGCAGCTTATACGGTCCGAGACCGAATATGCCCAAAAATGAGTTTATAATTCCGTTGTTGCCCAGAATAGTCATCCATGCATAAGTACGCAACAGAAAATTCATCCACATGGGCAGCATGACAATCATGAGCATTGTCCCCTGATGCCGCTTTTCCATCGTAGACAAAATAAATGCCACCGGGTATGCAATTATAAGGCATACCGCAGTTGCGATAGCCGCCAGCCATATTGAGCGCACAAATATATTTGAATATTGAGCAACCTCCGAAATATAGTCAAGTGTAAATCTGCCGTCACCGTCGGTGAATGCAAAATATGCCACCATCGCCAGCGGAACGACTATAAAAACTATTGTCCACACAACATACGGTGCTGAAATCAGTTTCTTGTTCATGCCTTGTCCCTCATCTTTCTCATAATATGGATATCATAAGGGTCAAAGGTAAGTCCTACCGCACTTCCCAACTCCGCCGCCTTTGTGGAATGTACAAGCCATGAATAATCATAAGCCTCAATAACCATTTCGTAATGCACACCCTTGAAGGTAACGGTTTCAACAACGCCGGTGATTTTAGCGTCATTTACGTCGATTATCCGCACGTCCTCGGGGCGGATAACAACATCGACCGGCACATTTTCGCCAAAGCCTTTATCGACGCACTCAAACTCGCGGCCGCATATTTCCACAAGCAAATCACGGCGCATAATTCCGTCCAAAATATTGCTCTCGCCGATAAAATCCGCCACGAATGCATTAATAGGTTCGTTATATATGTCAACGGGAGTTCCTATCTGCTGAATATCGCCGTTATTCATTACAACCACAGTATCGCTCATGGTAAGAGCCTCCTCCTGGTCATGCGTAACGTAAATAAACGTGATTTTCAGCCGCTGCTGAATTGCCTTCAGCTCGATCTGCATTTCTTTTCGCAGCTTTAAATCGAGCGCGCCGAGCGGTTCGTCCAAAAGCAGAACCTTCGGCCTGTTTACAAGCGCACGCGCAATCGCAACGCGCTGCTGCTGTCCGCCCGATAGCCTGTTCACCTTTCGTTTTTCAAACCCGCGCAAATTTACAAGTTCCAGCATCTCCGCAACGCTTTTTTGGATTTCCTTTTCCGGTATCTTTTTTACGCGCAATCCGAAAGCAATGTTGTCATAAACATTGAGGTGCGGGAAAAGCGCATACCTTTGGAATACCGTATTGACATTGCGCTTGTGCGGCGGAACGTTGTTAATGATTTTCCCGTCAAAACTTATCGTACCGCTGTCGGGCGTCAAAAATCCGCCGATTATGCGCAAGGTCGTTGTTTTTCCGCAGCCGGACGGCCCCAAAAAGGTTACGAACTCCTTGTCTTTGATATCAAGACTGATATTGTTTAAAATTGTTTCTCCATCGAAGGTCACATTTATGTCCTTCAGGCTGATGATATTTTGCATCTATCTACCCCCAATCAAAAAATTTCACTTTTTATTTTACGGCAAATTCATCAAAAAATCAACATTTTTTTGCAAAAATTGTAATATTTTTTATAAAACCCTCGATAATGCTTTAATTACATCACAAATTTGTGCATATCCTATAAATTTTGCGCAAAAAAGGGGCTGTTTAAAAAGTCGCAAAATCAAAAAAGGATCTCTGATTGAGGTCTTTTTTTGGTTTTCATTAAAAAATCCC
>CAKSRS010000094.1 GCA_934487205.1 uncultured Clostridia bacterium | reverse complement strand
GTTCAGCACCTCAAATTGTTTTTGGACGTTCTCTGCAATTTCGTCCGAAAATCCGCTTAATTTATAATTCATTTGCGTTCGCTCCCTTCGTACGCCTTTATTACCTCAATAATATCACAAATTTTACAATTTTTCTATACAAATATTGATTATATTATTGCAATTATTGCGCATTTATGATAATATAAATTATATTTATCCGAAAGGAGCACGAAAGCAATGGTACACAGCTTTACAATCACTTCCGTCACAACCGAAAATCCCACGAACGAGCATTTTCGTCTGCACAATCACGATGATTACGAAATTTATATGTTCCTCGAAGGCGACTCCTCCTACCGCGTTGAAGGCGTGGACTATCTTTTGGAACCGCGCGACGTTATCGTTATCCGCAAGCACGAGATGCACCGCGTTTTCCACAACGGTGCGGCGCTTTACCGCCGTATCGTGCTTAATGTTTCGCCGCAGTTTTTTATCGAAAGCGGCTGCCCCGAGTACGAAAAACAATTTTCCGCACACAATCCCGACGGAAACAAAATCTGCGCCGATACCGTCGTAAAATCAGGTCTTTACGACGCTTTTATGCGGCTTGAAAAATACTCCGACGGATTCACCGACACCGGTTCGCCCATCGTCCGCGCCGGCATTGTGGAGATTTTGTACCTTATAAATTCCGCATGTACCTTTATCGGCGCGGACAACTGCAACGAAACCGTACGGCACATCATTAATTACATAAACAACCGCTACACCGACGAGCTTTCGCTCGATGAGCTTGAACGGCGGTTTTTCATCTCCAAATACCACATCTGCCGCATCTTCCGCGACGCAACCGGGCTCACCGTACACCGCTATATCCGCCGCAAGCGGCTCACCCTCGTGCGCGAGCTCACCGCCGCCGGGAATAATTTCAGCGAGGCGGCACAAAGCGCAGGATTCGGCACATATTCCTCCTTTTACCGCGCACATGTGGCGGAATTTGGCTTGCCGCCCGGCGGAAAACACCCGAATCAATAACCCGTGCACCGATTGCCATTTGGAAATCGGTGTAATTTTTTTTGAAATTTTTCTTGACAAATACCCCTCATGGGTATATAATAAAATTACCCCCACGGGGTATATTGATTAATTTTTGCCGTCAAAGGCAATATTAAAGTGAGGAATTAAATATGAAGGAAAACAAATGCTGCTCGTGCGAAAAGCACACCACGCGCACGGACGAGCAGAAAAAGGCGCTCATAAACCGCTTAAAGCGCATTGAGGGGCAGGTGCGCGGAATACAGGCAATGCTTGAACGCGATGCATATTGCAATGACGTTCTTATTCAGTCCGCCGCTGTGAGCGCCGCCATGAACGCATTCAACAAGGAAATCCTTGCAAGCCATATCCACAGCTGCGTCGTCCGCGACATACGCGCCGGGAAGGACGAGGTTGTGGACGAACTTGTAACGACTATTCAAAAACTCATGAAATAGAAAGGAGCTTTTTTATGCCGCAATACACTGTCACGGGCATGAGCTGTGCCGCCTGCTCCGCCCGCGTTGAAAAGGCGGTCTCGGGCGTGGACGGCGTTACGTCATGCACCGTCAGTCTGTTAACCAACACTCTCGCCGTCGAGGGCACCGCGAGCAGCGAAAGTATTATCGCCGCCGTGAAAAATGCCGGCTACGGCGCAAAAATCAAGGGCGAAAAATCCGCCGCGGACGACGTTGACCTTGCCGATACCGAAACGCCGCGCCTTAAAAAACGGCTTATCGCGTCGGTAATTTTTCTGATAATACTTATGTATTTCTCTATGGGACACATGATGTTCGGTTTTCCGCTCCCGCATTGGTTCGACGGGAATCACGTCGCGATGGGATTGGTACAGCTTTTGCTGACCGTTATAATTATGGTAATAAACCAAAAATTCTTTATCAGCGGTTTTACAAGCCTTTGGCGGAAAGCGCCCAATATGGATACGCTGGTCGCGCTCGGCTCGTCAGCGTCCTTTATTTGGAGCGTTTATGCACTTTTTGCCATGACCGCCGCGCAAATGGCGGGCGACAGCGCCGCCGTTATGCAATACATGGACGAATTTTACTTTGAGTCCGCCGCAATGATTTTGACGCTGATAACCGTCGGGAAAACTCTGGAGGCAAAATCTAAAGGCAAAACAACCGACGCGCTGAAAAGTCTTATGATGCTTGCACCGCAAAATGCGGTTGTAATCCGCGGCGGCAAGGAAGTCACCGTCCCCGTTAAAGATGTGCATAAGGGCGATATCTTTATCGTCCGCCCCGGCGAAAATATCCCCGTTGACGGCACGGTTACGGAAGGAACAAGCGCCGTAAACGAAGCGGCGCTGACGGGCGAAAGCATTCCCGTGGATAAGGCGCCCGGCGACACCGTATCCGCCGCCACCACCAATCAATCGGGATTTTTGCGCTGCGAGGCGGCGCGCGTGGGCGAGGACACCACCCTGTCGCAGATAATTAAAATGGTCAGCGACGCGGCGGCAACAAAGGCGCCCATCGCCAAAGTTGCCGACAAGGTATCGGGCGTTTTTGTGCCGATTGTTATATCAATTTCGGTTATTACCTTTATAATATGGACAATTTTGGGGCGCGAGTTCAGTTTTGCTCTTGCGCGCGCAATATCTGTTCTTGTAATCAGCTGTCCGTGTGCGCTCGGACTTGCGACGCCCGTCGCGATAATGGTCGGCAGCGGCGTAGGCGCAAAAAACGGAATACTTTTCAAAACTGCCGCAACGCTTGAAAATGCAGGGAAAATCAGCATTGTCGCTCTCGACAAAACCGGTACAATCACCGAGGGCGCACCGAAAGTTACCGACATCATCACATCGGACGGCACAGCCGAAAGCGAACTTTTGGACACTGCATTCGCGCTTGAATCGAAAAGCGAACACCCCCTTGCAAAAGCCGTTATCGAAAAATGCACGGCAGACGGCAAAACTCCGCTTGATGTCACAGATTTTACGGCTCTCCCAGGCAACGGTCTGACGGCAAAACTGGCGGGTATGCAAATTATCGGCGGAAGTATGAAATTTATCGGCGAAAACGCCGAAATCCCGTCCCACATCAAATCCGCGGCGGAAAAACTGTCCGCCGAAGGCAAAACTCCGCTTTTGTTCGCCAAAAACGGTACTCTTATGGGCATAATCGCCGTCGCGGACACGATAAAGGCGGACAGTCCCGCGGCAATCCGCGATCTGCGCGCCATGGGCATAAAAGTAATCATGCTGACGGGCGACAACGAGCGCACCGCAAAGGCAATAGGCGCACAGGCGGGCGTGGACGAGGTAATCGCCGGCGTTCTGCCCGATGGCAAGGAAAATGCCGTGCGCGAACTTTGCAAACAGGGCAAAACCGCAATGGTCGGCGACGGAATTAACGACGCGCCCGCGCTTACCCGCGCCGATGTGGGAATTGCCATCGGCGCCGGCGCGGACGTTGCCATCGACGCGGCGGATATCGTCCTTATGAAAAGCCGACTTTCCGACGTGCCGTCCGCAATACGGCTGAGCCGCGCGGCGCTTAGAAATATCCATGAAAATCTTTTCTGGGCGTTTATATATAACGTTATCGGTATTCCGCTTGCGGCGGGTTGTTTTGTTGGATTCGGTCTTACGCTCAATCCGATGTTCGGCGCGGCGGCGATGAGTCTGTCCAGCGTTTGCGTCGTTACCAATGCGCTGCGGCTGAACTTATGCAAAATTCGTTAAATACGGTTAAATCCGTTAAATAAAAAAAACCGCTTTTGCGGTAAAAATGGAGGAATTATTATGACAAAAACAACACTTAAAATCGACGGAATGATGTGCGGTCACTGCGAGGCGCATGTAAACGACACCATTCGCAATGCGTTCGACGTAAAAAAAATTACGTCGTCACATTCCAAAGGCGAAACGGTTATCATAAGCGACGAACCGCTCGACGAATCACGCCTTGCGGACGCAATTAAACCCACAGGCTACACTCTCGTCGGCGTAACAAGCGAGCCGTATTCCGGCGGCGGAATTTTTTCCTTTTTGAAAAAATAACCGAAAATATTTGCGGCACGGTTTTTATCCCGCACCGATAAAGGGAGAGGGCGAAACAAATCGCCCTCTCTCTTTTTACCTATACACCTCAACAATATGTTTCATTCCGTCGCCGACGTGCGGGATTACGGCTGTTGTTACCAATGTTCCGTCCAATGTAAGCTTGTTCTCGCCTGTGCCGTTATGTATTCTCACAACATACGTATCGCCGCGGAATTTACGCGTCTCCTCTGCATAGTCTCAGTCTTTCGGTATGCACGGATTTACCTTAAATCCGTCATATTCCGGCGTAAATCCCAGGATATTCTGCGTTATCACACGGAACATCCAGCCGGCAGTTCCCGTAACCCATGCAAACGAGGTTTGTCCTTTTCGGATATTATCCGGTCCGAAGTACATATTTGTGAACACATACGGCTCGCACCCCGAATATGCCGACGGATTTTTCTCGCTGTCCGGTGCAATCAAAAGATACGAATTTACCGCGTCCTCTGCCCTATCTGCGACCGTATCCGCCACAAGTTTAAACGCACCGCCGTGACAGTACGGCGTGCCGTTTTCCCATATTCCCGGCACAAATCCGGTTAATCTGCCGACGTT
>CAKSRS010000093.1 GCA_934487205.1 uncultured Clostridia bacterium | reverse complement strand
TTTTGTTATGCCTTTTTTGACTTGTTTTCTATTATATCATACTTTTTCAAAAAACGCAATTTCCTATACAGTAAAAAGAGCATTACAAAATGTAATGCTCCGATACAGACAATCGGCTGAAATCCGCATATTCACTTACTTTTTATGTACCCAAACAGACCTTCTATCATGTGCCTGGGGTTTGGGTGCAACGCTGCAGGGGTTATCGGATGCCGCATAATAGATTCCCCGCGCGAACGGCTGATTGCCACGCTTACAAACTGTTTCGTCCCGTGCAACGGAAAATTCCCGTCACTAATTTCCGTAATAACAATGTTTTTTATATTTTCCGGCACCGGGATTATTCAATCGGCGGCTGGCGCGCTTATACTTACGGGATTTGTCCTTTTGGGAATTGCCATGACTTTTATCGCGTCAAAACTGCTTTCCGAAACAATTCTTAAAGGTCAGCCATCATCATTTACATTGGAACTTCCGCCGTATCGGCGCCCGGATTTCGGCAGCATTATAATACGTTCCGTGCTCGACAGAACGCTGTATGTTTTAGGCAGAGCCGTCAGCATCGCCGCGCCTGTCGGACTTATTATATGGATTCTCGCCAACACGCATATAGGCGACGTCACAGTTTTACGGTTCTGCGCCGACACACTTGACCCATTGGCACGGATAATAGGACTGGACGGAACAATTCTGTTCGCATTTATCCTCGGCTCACCGGCAAATGAAATTGTTGTCCCGCTCATTATTATGTCATACACTGCCGGCGGGACTCTTACCGACATAACCGACATTGTCCGACTGCGCAGTCTGCTGATTCAGAACGGCTGGACGTGGGTAACCGCCGTAAATATGATGCTTTTTTCGCTGATGCACTGGCCGTGTACTACCACATTGCTCACAATAAAAAAGGAAACCGGCAGCATAAAATGGACAATTCTCGCAATTTTGCTGCCAACGCTTTTCGGCATAATTTTTTGCTTTACCTTTACCGCTCTCGCAAAATTATTTTAATTTTTCGCATAATGCAAAACGCACCCTACGGTGTACCGATATACTCCGAGCGGTGCGTTTTATCCATAGTTTAAGGGCAATCCGCACTTTGCGAATCGCCCTTAAATTTATACTTTTCCAATACTGTAACTTCGAAACAGCAGCCTTGCCGCCGGGCAATCTTCCGGTCAATCAGCCGAGCCTTGCCTCTATTATGGCAGCAAGATATTGCGCCTTCTGCGTAATTATATCAAGATTTTCGCCCTCAATCATTACGCGTACGCATGGTTCCGTACCGGACGCGCGCACAAGCACTCTCCCCTTGCCGTCAAACTCCTGTTCAAGATGTTTGATTTCGTCAATAATTACACTGTCCTTATCAAAATTCTTTTTCTTGCTGTTTGAAACCTTTGCATTAATAATGCACTGCGGCATTGTTTCATAGATTTCCGCAAGTTCGGACATCTTCTTTCCTGAAATTTTTAGAATTTTCAGCACATTAAGAGCGGAAACCAACCCGTCACCGGTCGTATTGTGGTTCAAGAATATTATATGCCCCGACGCTTCGCCGCCGAGATTATAGCCCGATTTTAACATTTCCTCCAACACATATCGGTCGCCCACGGCTGTCTGCACCGTGTTAATTCCCAGCTCTTTTGCTTTTAAAATAAGTCCGAGATTTGACATAACCGTTATAACAAGAGTATCTTTGCGCAAAAGTCCCAAATCTTTCAGATAATTTGCACAAATCAGCATGATTTTGTCACCGTCAATGACGTTGCCCTTTTCATCGACAACCATCAGTCTGTCGGCATCGCCGTCAAATGCAAGACCGATATCTACGCCTACATTTTTTACGTAGTTGCATAAATCCTGCATATGCGTAGAACCGCAATGGAGATTGATATTGGTACCATTGGGGTGATTGTGAATGACAAACGGTTCGCCGCCGAGCGATGATATTACCTTTGCTGCGGTCTTGCAGCTTGCACCGTTCGCACAGTCTATGGCTACGCGCATGCCGTTTAAGTCGCAGTCTATAACACTTTTTACAAATTCAATATAGTCTGCAACTGCCGTTTCGGAGTGTTCCACCGTACCTACATCATCGCCTGTCGGCAAGTCGATTTCTTCGCTGTTGTCCAAAATGATTGCCTCTATTCTCTCCTCAATCGCGTCACTGAGCTTGTATCCGTTCGCATTAAAGATTTTAATTCCGTTATACTCCGCCGAATTATGCGATGCGGAAATCATTATTCCCGCCTCTGCGTCGTATTTGCGCGTCAGATAAGCAACCGCCGGCGTCGGAATAACGCCGAGCGTTACAACTTTTGCGCCGACCGAACACAATCCCGCCGCCAGAGCGGATTCCAGCATATCGCATGATATGCGCGTGTCTTTTCCTATTAAAATTTTGGGCTTTCTGTGTGATTCCTCTGTCAGAACGAACGCAGCCGCCTGACCGATTTTAAATGCAAGCTCACATGTAAGCTCCTGATTTGCGACGCCGCGCGCGCCGTCTGTTCCAAACAATCTTCCCATTTTTTTCTTTCCTTTCCGTGCTTAATGCACAAGGTAATATGTTATAATTCGCATTTTTTCGCATTATCTCCACCGTATCATCTCAAGCCTAAAACGGTGCTGCGGGCAATTCCTTTTTTCCTGTTGTAAGAAATTTGTTCACAGTGCCGCTTTGATGCGAGCGGTGCTGTACGTTGGTACCGTCACGAGCCGAAAACGGCACTGTGGGCAATTCTTTTTTTACTGTTGTAAGAAACTTGTTCACGGTGCCGCTTTGATGCGAGCGGTGCTGTACGTTGGTACCGCCCCGAGCTGAAAACGGCGCTGTGGGCAAATTTATTCAACAGTAACTGACTTTGCAAGGTTCCTCGGCTTATCCACATCAAATCCTTTTGCCGTGCAAACATGATATGCAAGCAGTTGCAGCGGAATTATTGCAGGCAGCGGCGCAAGCAGCGGGTCAATCTGCGGCAGCGGCAAAACTTCATTATATGCCGACACGTCCGACATGCATGACGTGAATCCCACCGTGTGCGCACCGCGTGCCGTTACTTCCTTAACGTTACTGTTCAGTTTATTGCTGATATCCGGGTCGGTGCATATCGAAATAACGACCGTGCCGTCCTCTATAAGAGCAATCGGTCCGTGTTTCAGTTCACCGCTTGCATATGCGTCCGAGTGAATATACGAAATTTCTTTCAGCTTCAGCGATGCCTCAAGCGCAACAAAATAGTCCAAACCTCTGCCGAGGAAGTAAATATCGTGTTCCTTGGCAATCTTTTTTGCAAGTTCTTTTATATTGGAATCATCTTCCAGAATTTTTGCAACAACACTATCCATATCGAGCAGCTGATTTTTAATATCGGTCAATTTGCTTTCCGATACCGTTCTGCGGTTTTGCGCAAGATACATAGCAAAAAGGTAAAATGCAACCAACTGCGTTGTATATGCCTTTGTAGATGCAACCGCAATTTCCGGGCCGGCATACGTGTAAAATACATAATCTGCCTCACGCGCTACCGACGAGCCTACAACATTGGTAATCGCATACACCGTGTTCCCGAGCTTTTTAGCCATTCTTAAAACGGCGAGCGTATCTGCGGTTTCGCCCGATTGACTTACAACCAAAACAGCCGTACTGTCATCTATCAGCGGCTCACCGTAACGAAATTCCGACGCCAGGCACACTTCGCACGGAAGTTTTGCCAATGTTTCGATAGCTTTTTTGCCGACCAATCCGGCATGATAAGCCGTTCCGCATGCAACGATATACAATTTGCGGATTTTATCTGAAAATTTAATATTATCAAGCGAAAGTGTCAGATTTTTGTCCAGTCTGCCGCGCAACGTATTGCGGATTGCCTGCGGCTGCTCATGAATTTCTTTTAACATAAAGTGGTCATAGCCTTCTTTTTGCGATGCCTGAGCCGAAAACTCCACCTTATATATTTCCTTTTTTACAGGATTTCCGTCAATATCGCAAACCGAAACATTATCCTTTGTCAGCGTCACAAATTCGCCGTCATTAAGGAGATAAACATCTCTTGTTTCCGATAAAATTGCCGGAATGTCCGACGCAATATAATTTCCTTCCGCAGAAAGTCCCGCAATAAGAGGACTGTCCTTGCGAACCGCCACAATCTTATCCGGTTCTGCCGCGGCGACAACGCCGATTGCATAGCTGCCGTCAAGCTTTTTTGCCGTTTTGCGAACCGCCGTCAAAAGGTCGCCGTCATAATAGTAGTCGATAAGATTAGGTATAACTTCGGTATCTGTTTCAGAAATAAAGTTATATCCTTTTTCGCGCAAAAAGCTTTTAAGCGCCTCATGATTTTCAATAATACCGTTGTGCACAACCGCAATCGTACCCTTTTCATTCGTATGCGGGTGCGAATTTTTAACCGAAGGCACGCCGTGCGTTGCCCAGCGCGTGTGCCCTATACCTGCATTTCCCGAAATGGGATTTTTCTCTAAGATTTCACGCAGACCCGAAAGTCTGCCCTTTTCCTTTGCAATATTGATTTTTTCACCGTCATAAACGGCTATTCCCGCCGAATCGTAACCTCTGTATTCCAGACTTTCAAGTCCGTTCAGCAACAATTCGACTGCATTTTTAGAACCGATATATCCAACTATTCCACACATAGAAATTCTCCTTTTATTTAAAAAATTAAACAAAAATAACAGGCAGGGAAAACAGGAGAAACCATAAAATCCGTTCCGTTTCTTCTTATCCTGTCAGTATTCAAGTAAGTTATTCATTGCATGGGCGTTTGTTTACGGATTACTCCGATGTTTTGTGCCGATGCTGTCGACATGACTGCCGTAGGGTATCCGCCGATACTTTCGATATCCCCCAACCTCGTCAACCGCTGCCGTCTTATCGGTTCTGGCGCTTCTTTTTATAAATACTGTCCGACGTTTTTATTTTGATGGCATAACAG
>CAKSRS010000092.1 GCA_934487205.1 uncultured Clostridia bacterium | reverse complement strand
GAGAAACAGGTGTGCCTTACAAAATCCGCCGGCGGAGAATTTATAATTTCGCCCGACACAACCGAGGAAGTGATAAAGAAAACAAAAGAGCTGGGCATGGTCTCAATTCCGGGCGCGCTTACACCAAGCGAAATAACTTTGGCGCACAAATGCGGCGCGGATTTTGTAAAGATATTTCCGGCAGTGAATCTCGGCACGGAGTACATAAAAGCGGTTAAAGCACCTCTTTCGCATATAAAGCTGCTTGCCGTCGGCGGAGTAAACGATAAAAATACGGCGGACTATTTAAAAGCCGGTGTCTGCGGATTTGGGATAGGCAGTAATATTGTTGATAAACAATTGATTGATAATAATGATTTTGCCGCAGTAACCAAGCTTGCAAAAAAATATGTTTCGGCTGTAAAAGGTGATTGATATGGGAAATTATATTACAATCGACGGCGGAACAACAAACACAAGGATTAGCCTTGTAATGGAAAACGAAGTAATCAAAACAATAAAAATTCATGTCGGTGCAGGGTCGGGCAAAAAGGAATATTTAAAATCGGAAATAAAAAATGCGGTTTCCGAACTTTCCGTGAATGTCGAAAAAATACTCGCGTCGGGAATGATTACGTCCGAGATGGGGCTGTGCAGTCTGCCGCATATTCCTGCCCCGGCGGGAATATGTGAATTGCACGGCGGTATGCATGAGGTTGTATTACCAGAAATATCCGATATTCCGTTTGTATTTATCCCCGGCATAAAGATATCTGACGAAACTTTGGAGCATACGGATATGATGCGCGGCGAGGAGACGGAGCTTATCGGCTTGGGCGAAAATCTGCACGACAACAGCCTTTACATACTGCCGGGCTCACATTCAAAAATAATAAGGACAGATTCGTGCGGAAGAGTTACCGATTTTAAAACTACGCTGACGGGCGAAATGATTTGGGCGCTGTCACAGGACACAATATTAAAAGACGCGGTTAATTTGTCGCAGTCCGAAACAAGCGAAGAATATCTGATAAAAGGATATCGGTACTGCACAGATTGCGGGCTGAACGCGGCGCTTTTTAAAACGCGGATTTTGAAAAATATGTTTGGACGGAATGAGCGTGAAATTTACGGCTTCTTTATGGGAGCCGTACTGCAGGCGGAAATCGACGCTATAATAAAAGCAAAAGAAAACAAAATAATCATAGCGGGTAAACGGCAGATAAAAAATACGATGGTTAGTTTGCTCGGCGCGTTATGCAGCAAAAAAATCATTTGCATATCGGATAAAACAGCGGAAACAGCACCGACAATAGGTGCAGTTAAAATATATGAATATAAAAGGAGAGAACAAGATGAATTTTTATGATGTGTGCCTTGACGATTACAAAAGGCTGGAAGGCGAAAAGGATGACAGCGGCAGAATACAGCGTGCGATAGATGATTGCAAACACGGCGTTTTGTATATTCCGAAGGGGCATTATGAGGTTGCCGAAATGCTGGTAATCTCAAATTTTTGTTCCGTAAAAATGCATAAATCAGCAGTTTTAACGGCATGCGAAAAAATGGACTACGTGCTGTTCTATGATGGCGGCGACGGATTTGTAAACCTGATTTCATGCAGTGATGACGGCGAAGAAAACGAGGACTACAACATATTTATAAAGGGTGGCGTTATAAACGGAAACGGGTTTGCGAGCTGTTTGGGCATAAATAATTATCACCATTTCACATTAAAAGATATTACGCTTTTAAACGGAAAGAGATACGGACTTAAAGTCGGTGACCGCGGACACGGGTATGAGCTTATTGCAACAAATGTTTACTGCAAATGCACAATGCCGGGGCTGGCGGGAAATACCGGCATTGCGACTGCGGAAAGCGACAGCCACTATACCGATTGTATTGTAATTGACTACACAACGGGTTTTGCGGTGGAAAACGGCGGTTCCAACAGACTTACGCGCTGCCATGTATGGGGCGGAATAATTCCTCCCGCAAAAGAGGGAGAGGACTGCGAAATGCTGAAAAATTCGGTTGCGTTCTCAATCGGCGGCTGTGATACAATGCTTCGCGACTGCTATGCCGATACCGCTAAAGTTGGGTTTAAAATTATGGGTGACGCAACAATGTCCGGCTGTGCATTTTACAATAATTACAGATTCAGACTGAATGACGTCACAGCTGTTGAGCATGTTACGGGAAGTCTTACCGTAATGCAGTGCAGATTTGCAAAAACCTGCCCCGATTTCACTCTGTACAAGGGAGATAATAAAGACCTTGTTTGGATAGGCAATATAAATCCCGATGTATATGTTATGTATTCGACGGGTGAAAAATTTGATGTTTAACAATACGCGCAAAGTTATTTGTTTACTTAATTGCAGTGTTTGCGGTGATATAAAAAGATAAGGCTTAGGTTTTAGAATTTAAGCCTTGTTTTTTATGATAAACAATATAAATCTTTCTGTATAAATCTTTTTTATAAAAAAGTCGCATGACTATTTATTTGCAGACTGTTCTAAAACGCAAAAACGGTCATAATCGCTTTATGCAGCTATGAATGTCTTTGATTTAAATGTTAAAACAAATCGCTATGCGTCCCTGTTCGGGTTAATGCCAAGGTTAAAAGCTTTTTTTCAATACTGTAAATAAGCAGTCAATCGGGAAGAATATGACATTCACGGAAAACGTAATAGTTGCCGTTCAGAGGGTGGTCGTAATACTTTTCGGGCAATGTTTCACCTTCGGCAAGAATATCAATAACCTCGTTCAAAAGGTTTGTGTCATACCCGCATTTCTTTGCCGGCTTGTGGTCCTTTTTGAATTTGGCGGACATTTCTATTATATATTTCATGATTCCAAATCCCTAAAGAGTTCATCTGTGCTTGTATATTTTTTGCAGGCAAAACGACAATATGGCAGCAGTTTAATGTAACATATCTATTGTAAACCTGCAATCTGTATCAGTCTGCTTGTATTCAACAAATCCAAAATCAGCAAACAGTAATACCCTGCCACCTCTTTTTTTTTAGTATGAAGCTTTGTACAGTGCAGCTTGGTTTTTTTTGATTTTTACTGAGCTTTAACATTATCAAATGCTTGCGTTATGTGAGTATGTCCTGCCTTAGTTACAATATGACCATGTATTTATGTAATACCCGGTTAATCGATTAAAACCATAACTCCCCAATTTGACGGAAACAGCCACGTTCCGTTTTCTGCAGGCCATGGCCACTGCATATTATCGACCAATCCGCTGCCCTCATCATTAAGTCCGCCAACTGTAATTCCCATATAGTCGCCTGTTTTTACCTTCTTAGGACTTATTTGATTCCACGGCAGCTTAAGCATCACAATACGTCCGTTTTCAGTCTTTTCCATTGTCAATTCGCCGCTGAGGTAACAATTATCTTCTTTATCAATATATTTTTCCCCGTTTTCATATCGAGGAATGTGTGTACATAAAATTCTGCCAGTACCATTTGGAAAACCTAAAATCGTTTCACAGCCGGAATTTCTGGAATCAGACCTTTTAAATAACGGATCAATATTTAATGTCGAACTGTCCGAAGTGTACATAAACGCACCTTCCGGAGGTGCTATGTAAATTCTGTCTGTTATGTCATACTTGACATACAAATTATTACTGTCCCACAAAAAAGAAACAGTAATTGAAAAAACATCTTTACCCGGATATGGTCGTATTGATCCGAATCCCCCACAAAATTCCTGTGAATCTATGCAAATCTTTTCTGCTTTCTCCCAGCCGTTATGTTTATGAGGTATCTTTAACAGTGCGGCCCGCGAATTATACGTACGTTTTTCGCCGCGGTTATTTTTAGCACAAAATTTATAATTAAGCTTTTTTTCATTATTGCCAATTTCAATCAGACATAATTCTTCGCCCATTTTTGCCGAAACTGAACGCGATGTTTTATACGGTTGTTCAAATATAATATCCCCTTCAAAATCTTTTTTTGCATATACACATAAATATGTTTTACCATTCGTATATTTAGGTAAAACATCAATTTGAATACTGTTCTCTACCTTAACCGCCCAGTATCTTCTGACATTATCGCTGCACAAACATATAGGAAGATAACTGTTATTCTGTGCAACAGGCATTGGTATATTTTCATAACGGATTACTCCGTTATCGTCTGTTTTAAAGGATTGCGGAGTTAAGTGAGAATCTGTTGCCAACATTACAACTCCGCACTTCGACATTTTCAGTTCTGCACAATCGCCTGAATGCAGAATTTTACAAGATAGATTGCAACTATTATATTGAGAGTCAAGTTCTTTTATTTTTTCAGCGTAACCATTTTCCAAAAGCAACTCAATTAGATGTTTTGAACCGTATAATTCACCTGTGCTTATATCCTCAAGAACGCTTTCACCTCTTTGCAAGGCTTTTTTTATCTCCTCAAGTGAGTTGTCTGCGGCAAAAACTATGGTTCTGAAAAACGAAGAATGATCAAAGTGTTCCGGAACACCTACTGATTCGTTATAAACGCAGTCAAATATACCCGGACTGTCATTTAACATATGAGAATCCCAACCGGATATTAACGGTAGCTTCTGCCCCGTTGTGCTGCGATGTTTAATATATTCATAATCTGCGGCATTTTCAATTTGAACGGCATCGACAATATTGTTATCAATAAGGCTGTCAATTACACCTTTTTTTGTTATTTCTTCAAGTGTTTTATTATACCCGATGTGTGCAAGTGCAACAATTCCACCATGCTTTTTCATATTTAGAAATTCTGCAACATAATCTTGGTTTTCTAAATTGAAGTCCGTGCAATTATTCGATACTGTAACGGCATGTCCCCAATCATATATTCGTTCTTCGCCCAGATGTACTTTAAACCCCGGAATCCATTCTTCGACTTGTTTTTTTATAGTGAATCTTTTTTCGAAACCTTCATCCATAAGGCAAATAAAGTCATAGTGATATTTTGTAACGGCAGCTATAAGCACTGAAGGATTATCCGTACCGTTGCGCAGCCAATGATCATGAAATGCCCCTATTTGAACAGTAATATTTTTTAATTTCATAACAATTTCTCCTCGTATAATATCTTTATAGATATGTTTTTATATTAAAAATATCAATCGGTTTGGTAAACCTATGATA
>CAKSRS010000091.1 GCA_934487205.1 uncultured Clostridia bacterium | reverse complement strand
AGGCAGATACTGCGACCACAACTTTCTCGTTCGGATCAACATAGATCACATTGCCGCTGTCACCGATTGCGGCATAAACATTTCTTTCCGGGTGCACGCTCCACCAAAGATAGCCGTAAGACTTTCCGCTGAAAGTGCCGCTTTCGATCCTGCACGGAGAAAGCATTTCCCGAAGCCATTCGGCGGAAATAATCTTTTGCCCGTTCCATGTGCCGTTTTACAGACAGAGCTGACCGAGCTTTGCCATATCTGCGGCACTTAGACACAGCCCGTAGCCGGGAGCCCGCCAGTCCCTGCGGGTCGGCAAGCCACACAGGCTTCCTCGGCGCTTTGCCCATTATGAACAGCTTATGCTCCTGCGCGGTTCCGGCGTAAGCGTTTTTGTGATCGGCAATGCCGAGAGGACAGAACAGATATTCATTTGTAAAGTCCACGGTTTTCATCCCGGTGGCGTTGAAAAGGATGCCTGAAAGAATGTGCAGGCAAACCGTCCGATAGTCAAATTCATAGGTGATGCCACCCTTTCCGCCAAGGAAGTCCAGAGATGCCCTCGTCCAGTCCTCACCGGAACACACCTTCGTCCATGGTTCGCCATGCCCCTTATATGGTGCGCGCATGGCAAGCAGAAGCCGGATAGTCACATCAAAAATTGTCTTTTCGCTGCGTTTGACTGGATACTCCGGGAAGTAGGAAAGCACCCTATCATTTACACTGCCAATCATTTTGCAGTCAATAGCGATACCGATCAGCAACGCCATAACGCTTTTCGTTGCGGACGCGACATGGACACAGTCTGTCCGCTGGTAGCCATTCCATTCTGCGGAGTAGATTTCGTTTCCACCTTGCAGTACGCTGATCTGACAGATGTTCGGCTGATATTTTTGTATATACGAATACAGTTCCTGAAGTTCCATTCCTGCTGCCTCTCACAGTTATATTTTTGATTCTCGTTTTGCAGCCTGCAGCGTGAAGTATCATCAGCCACAGACATCTTTCAAGCTGCGGGCTCTAATCCAATGAGCCAGAAACTGCATCTGTTCCTCGGTATGGAACCAATGCTCGCCGCCGGGCAGGACAGTCAACTCTGCGTGGTGTTGCGTTGCAAATGCGGATACCGTTTCTATTGATGTCAGATGATCACGCTCGCCGTACAGAATACAGGTTGGAACATGCCAGATAATTGGATGTTTGCGCACATAGCAAAGATACTCCCAAGACAGCGTTTCTCCGAAATCTGTGGTGATTTCCCGTTTTTCTGCAAGATCTTGTTCGGTCACATTCGACCATTGCATCATGTTGCCAATCAGGGCTTCCATATCCACGACCGGGGAGATAAAAAAGGCATTGTCTACCAGCGTCTCATCCAGTGCGGATAACGCAAAAAAGGCGCCGATACTGCTTGCTATCAGAGTGAGCTGCTTGCATTGCTCTTTCTTTTCGGCAAAAAAAGCGAAAAACTCTTTCTTTGCCGCCCAAGGCGTTTGGGAATGGTAATCAAACCCTATCACTTCACTATTAGAAAAGAGCGTTTTGTAGTACTCAGCTTCCCCAGCTGAGCCACCCCTTCCGTGAACATATACTATTAAATCTTTCATTTTATCCTCATGACCCCTTTCTCAAAACAGCGGAATCTCACCGTCAAAATGTGCCGCCTTTTCCAAAAGCGGCCCTTTTGCGCCCATAGTAAAGGCAATATCGCTGCTGCGAATGGACAGGAGCTGCATTTCCGGTTTCAGGTGCAGAAATGTCATCATTCCTTCCGTCAGCGTGATCTCGCCAGCCTCTGAAATGGCTGTCCAGCAATACGAACGACCCTTGTAGGGAAGAAATGTCTCGGCAGGAGCATCGTAATTTAGAAGTGCTGGCGTTTCAGTCAAAATATGTGCCAGCTTTGACGGTAGAAGCAGTCCCCGCCGTGTCGCGCAGAAACCGCCCGTAATTTTGCTCCCGGTAAACAGATAGACCTTTCCTTCCGAAGCAATATGGTATTTATCCAAAGCCTGGGTTGGGAGTTGCACCCGTCTATTGGGACGAATCACCGATTCTCCGAAAATAAATTTTCCGACCTTATTCATTTGCGGCATAAGTACAGTTCATTTTCACTTCAAAGAATGATTCGTGCGATCTCCATCGTCACAATTTTCAGCACTGCGCCACTCGACATCACATAGAACCAAACCTCGCGCAGCTTTTGCGTTTTTGCAATCGGCGTAGCAATGGCGGCAATGATAATCAGCAGCGCACCGACACAGCCGACGATGGTGGGCACACTGACGAGCGGGAACAGTCCCGGTGCGTAGCTTCCGTCGATGGCGTGCTGAATAGTCTTATCCAAACCGTCCCGTGCTGCCGCAAAGCATCAGACCACAAGTCCGAAAACCAGCACTATAACACTTCTGCATCCCCAATACTCAATATTAGCACGGTTAAAGACTGAATAGACGATAAATCCGAGCAGAGCAAGAATCATAAGCGTTGTCGCCGAAGTGACAGCATTTCCAAAATAGAGTTTCATATTTCCGTCGTTTCCTTTCCGTATGAAATGATAATCGTTCTGCACATATCGCAGCAGCAGCCCTCCACTTTGGTGCGGCCGCCGACCTTCAACCCTGTGAGCTTTACAAAGCCATCTGCGTTTTTTGCATTTTCCAAGGCACTCGGCGCTTCGTTTGCAAAACTGAATGCGCCGTCCTTACTGCTGAACAGATAGCCTTTTCTCATTTCTTTTCCGCATTTCGGGCACAAAACCCGATGTTTTTCTTCTATATTTGTTTTCATAATGAATTTCCCGGCTTTCTGTAATCTGATTCAACTTTCTCAATAAAGCGGTCAATGTGCGCACGAAGCCGGGGCGCAATGCTTTCTTTATTGGTTGCCCCATCGTAAACGCTGTATAGCAGGAACATCGGACCGTAAAATTCAAGCGCCAACTGCATAGCGGCATCATCTGAATCCGTCAGCTTTCGGAAAATTGCCGCCATATACTCGGTGGGACCGGTCGCCAAATAATCGTGATAAAGCTTAGCAAGCTTTGAATCACGGTATTGCTCTAATGTCAGCATTTTTCGAAAGTTTGAGGGGAAATGCTCTTTTGTCCAATGGTCAAACTGCGCCATAGCGTAGGCACGAATCTTTTCAATCGGTGTGTGCAAATAAGCTTCTGCAAAACCGTCCGGCTCCGCCTCCGGCATTTCATATTCTTCGGCTCGTTCATAGTCCATTTTGTTCATCCGTTCCACAATGCTGCTAAGTATTTCCTGTTTGCTCGTATAGTGCTTATACAAAGCGCCTTTGGTAATTCCCAGTTCACCCGCAATATCGCTCATAGAAGTTCCCAAATATCCGCTCTGTGCAAACAATTCAAGTGCAGTTTCCAAGATTCGCTCTTTAGTATTTCCTGCCATAATTTCACTCCTTAAACAGTAGTAACCGCTCGGTTACTATAATTATAGCAAACGAACGGTTACTTGTCAAGAGTTTTAAGGAAAATTTTAATGATTAATACGGATAAATAACAGAATTTTTTTGTCTCCCGCTGCCGAAACATATGTAGCATCAGCAACTAAAAAAGCTGAATACCCGGAAGTTCAAACCGAGAATTCAGCTTTTAATTTTAATTTTCAAATTTCGGTGCAGTAACTTCATTACCTGCAAATGCATTAGGCCCGGGATTTGACAGAGAAAAATACATTCTTGCGGCTTTGGTTGTGCCAAAGTCACGGTTTGAACCGCTTTCCTGCACTTCGTTAAAGGCATCACGGAACATCTGATTATGTGCTTCTTCACGGTTAAGCAAAAAGTCAATCGTTTCCCGTACTTTTTTATCCTCAATCTGCCGATAGAGATACTCATATACAACCTTTGCCCTCTGTTCTGATGCGATGTTGCTCAGAAGATCGGCACACAAGTCACCGGTTACGGTAACATAGTCTGCATTCCACGAATATCCCGAGGCATTTATGAGTCCCGGGTTTAATCCGAGCAACACATGAGTCTGAATTTCTCCGGATTGAACCTTTTCGGCATCAACATCGTGACCGTTGAGCATATTAATTGTTTGGGCAACCATCTCCATATGCCCAAGTTCTTCAGCAGCTATATCCATAAACAAATCCTTGATTTTCGGGTCTTTTATACGAAAACTCTGAGACATATACTGCATAGCGGATTTCATTTCTCCGTTTGCTCCTCCGAGCTGCTCCTGAAGCAAAGCGGCATATTGCGGATTGGGACGTTCCACGCCTACCGGATGGAACAGAATTTTTTCGTGTTTAAACAAATATATCAACTCCTTCTAATCGTTATGTTTTTAGTATTGCAGATATTGATTGATTTATGCATATATTTACATCAAAACAGAATGCGGATAATTGATATGCTCGGCACATATAAAAAGACAACCCGTGTAGTTTGCCTTAAAACATATGTTTAATTCTTGAGGATAAACACTATTTCGCGTTTCTTTTTAACACCGTTTTTACACGAACTGTTACCGGTATCATTATAGCGTAGAACAGTATCAAATAAAACGGGAAAATAACCATTCCGAATACTTGACCGAGCAAGCCGCAAACTGCGGGAGCAACCATAATTCCGATATATGCCGATGCCATCTGAATACCGATAACCGACTGCGAAATATCACTGCCGAAGTTTTCGGGCGTCAAGTAATTAAAATTCGGAAACAGCGGACCGTTTCCGAGTCCTATCAAAAACATTCCCAACGCACACAGATATACTCCTCCGGGAAGAATCAGCAGCAACAAAGCGAGTCCCAACACAATTTGACCTAACTTTATTATTTTCCAGCTATGTAATTTTGCTGCCAATACACCCGACAAAAATCGTCCGAGCGTCATTCCAATATAGTAAATCATTATGATTTGCGCCGCTTTCTCTGCCGGCAAATGCTTATATTCCACAAGGAATGTACTGCCCCAACCGCCGCAGGTACATTCTATGGCACAGGAGGCAATAAAAAGGCTGCACATCATTTTTACCCCCGGAATCTTCAATACGCTTCCGAACGATAAATCTTTGTGTGTATTTTCCGCAGACTCATTTTCACCGCCGTGCGCCTTGCGCCACAGCGGAAGAGATAAAAACAAAAGCAAGGTTATGATAAGCTGAATGGCAAAAGCTATTCTGTATCCGCCCCGCCAACCGAAATTGCCGGCAATAACAAGTGACAATATATA
>CAKSRS010000090.1 GCA_934487205.1 uncultured Clostridia bacterium | reverse complement strand
CAACTCCTCTACAAAACAGTATTTTACCTCATTTTCCGCAAAATTTCAATATATTTTTTAATTTTTATCCAAATTTTACATTATTTTCGCCAAAGATACCAAAAAGATCGTCCACAACATGGCTGTTTTCATCAATCCAACAGTCATGCGGGGCATATATTCTCTTTTTCGTGTCCGCCGCGAAAAAGCACACCGGCGTTTCGCCCCTCGCCGTTTTAAGCACATTCACCGCCGTTTTGAGCACAATATCGTCATACGTGCCCATTTTAATATAAAGCACACGCTTGCCATTTATAAGCTCCGCGATGTTTTCCTTTTTTTCGCCCGGAGGATTGTCCGCCGGCGTGACATCGTCCAAAAGCGCCGCCTTTTCGCACAAAATTTTCGGTTCTTCGTCCTCACGTGCACTGACTCGCCCTTCCAAAACGACTATATTCCCTTCGGCAAGAACGCCGTTATATGAAGTCAGCGTTTTCGGAAATACTATAACTTCCATTCCGCCGTACATATCCTCAAGCTGCAGAAACGCCATCTGTGAATTGGTTTTTGTTGTCTTGTTCTTGCGGTTTGTAATAATTCCGCAGATTTTTACGCTGTCATTATCCTTAACCGCTCCGTTTTGCACACCGTCCTCGGTATGCTCGAATGATGACAAAATTTCGCCGATATTAACCTTTGTAAGTTTTGCTGCCTTTTGTGCATATTCTTCCATGGGGTGTCCGGAAAAATACATGCCGCAGCTTTCTTTTTCAAGAGCAAGCAATTTTGCTTTCGGATATTCCTCCATCGGCGGCAGCTCAAAGCTCACTTCCTCCGCCGCAGTATCGCCAAAGAGCGACATCTGACCGGCAACATTATTTTTCCTTGCCGCCGCCTCGCCGTCCAGAACGCTTTCAAACACCGTCAAAAGTTGCGACCGTTTCGCCCCCAAAGAGTCAAATGCACCGCACTTTATAAGTCCTTCAACAGCGCGCTTATTTATATCCTTATCCGCCATGCGGCTTGCAAAATCAGCAAAGTCTTTAAACTCGCCCCCGCGGTTTCTTTCCTCCACAACGCCGGCTATAAAACTTTTGCCGACATTTTTCACCGCCGTGAGTCCGAAACGTATTCCCATACCCTCAACGGTAAAGCTGTCCCCGCTTTTATTAATATCCGGCGGCAGTTTGGATATACCCAGCGATTTACAATTCATGAGATACGCATTGATTTTATCGGTATCTTCTATGCTGGAAATCAGCGACGCCATATATTCCACGGGATAAAAAGTTTTTAAATACGCCGTTTGATACGTAACAAACGCGTACGCCGCGGCATGCGATTTGTTAAACGCATAGTTCGCAAATTCGTTTATTTCATCAAAAATATCTATCGCGATTTTTTCGTCAATCCCGCGGCGGATACAGCCGTCAATTATTGTATTGCCGTTTTCGTCCTGCTTGCCGTATATGAAGTTCTGACGTTCAACCGCCATTTTATCCGCCTTTTTTTTGGAAATCACACGGCGCAGCATATCGGCGCTGCCGAGTGAATACCCCGCCATCTGCCGCACGATTTCAAGCACCTGCTCCTGATACACGATACAGCCGTATGTTACGTCAAGTATTTTTGAAAGAATCGGATGTTTATATTTTACCTCATCAGGGTGATTTTTATTATAAATATACCTCGGAATCGAATCCATCGGTCCCGGACGATAAAGCGCAATTCCCGCTATGATATCTTCAAGGCAGTTCGGTTTCAGTTCCTGCATAAACGATTTCATGCCCGCGCTTTCTATCTGAAAAACGCCGTCGGTATTGCCCGTTGAAATCATATCGTAAACTTCTTTTATGTCATAGTCGAGTTTCGACATATCAAGCCGTACGCCGCGCGTTTTTTCAATAATATCAACCGCGTTATTGATTACCGTAAGGTTGCGCAGTCCCAAAAAGTCCATTTTTAAAAGTCCCAGACCTTCAACGGTATCTTTTACAAACTGCGTTGTCAAAACATCATCATTTGTCTGAAGCGGCATATAGTTTACGATAGGCTCTTTACATATAACCACGCCCGCCGCATGCGTTCCCGAATGGCGCGCCAATCCCTCCAGCGCGCGCGACGTGTCGATAAGACGCTTGATTTTCGCATCGCTGTGATACATCCCGTCAAGTTCCTTTGATACTTCCAGCGCACGGTCGATTGTGATATTCAAATCGTTCGGCACAAGCTTTGCCACCTTATCGGTTTCGGCATATGATATATTCAGCGCCCTTCCTACATCGCGTATGGCAAGTTTTGCCTTCATTGTACCGAACGTGATAATCTGCGCAACATTATCTTCGCCGTACTTCCGCACAACGTAATCTATAACTTTCTGCCGTCCTTCCGGCGCAAAGTCTACGTCGATATCCGGCATGGACACACGCTCGGGATTTAAAAATCTCTCAAAAATCAAATTGTATTTTATCGGGTCAACATCGGTTATTTCAAGAGTATAGCTGACGATACTTCCCGCCGCGCTTCCTCTGCCCGGACCGACGCCCACGCCGTGGCTTTTTGCATAGTGGATAAAATCCCACACTATGAGGAAATAGTCCACAAATCCCATGTTTTTTATTACCGAAAGTTCATAACTGAGCCGATTTTTAAGTTCCTCCGTAACATTATCATACCGCTTTTTCAATCCGCTGCGACATAATTCATTCAGATACTCCCACGCCGTTTTTCCGTCCGGAACATCATAACTGGGCAAATGCCTTGTGTTAAAATCAAACTCCATATTGCATCGGTCGGCAATTTTGGCGGTGTTTTCAATCGCCTCCGGCGCATACGGGAACAGTTCCGCCATTTCCTCCGGCGATTTTACGTAAAACTCCTCCGTCTCAAACTTCATTCTGTCCTCATCATCGACGGTTTTCTGCATTTGTATGCACATCAGAACGTCCTGATATTTTGCGTCCTCTTTATTCGCATAATGAATATCGTTCGTTGCGACAAGTCCCACGCCAAGCTCCTTCGCCAGCTTTACCAAAAGCGGATTTATTCGTTTTTGCTCGGCTATGGAATGATCTTGCAGCTCAATAAAATAATTGTCCTTTCCGAACAGTTTTACATATTTCTCGCCTATAGCCTTCGCACCGTCATAATCGTCCGCCGACAGCGCCTTCGGAATTTCCCCTGCAAGACACGCCGACAGCGCGATAAGTCCCTCATGATGCTGCGACAAAAGTTCGAAATCTATCCTCGGCTTATAATAAAAGCCTTCGGTAAAACCCTTCGTTACTATATATGACAGGTTTTTATAACCCTCATAATTTTCGCACAGCAAAATCAAATGGCTGTACTTTGAGTCATACTCATACACTTTATCAAAACGGCTCCGCGGTGCAACATAGACTTCGCACCCGATAACAGGCTTTATCCCCTGTTCTTTCGCCTCTTTATAAAAATCCACCACGCCGTACATAACTCCGTGG
The DNA here is from genome assembly GCA_934487205.1 of uncultured Clostridia bacterium. Classification (GTDB taxonomy): domain Bacteria; phylum Bacillota; class Clostridia; order UBA1381; family UBA1381; genus UBA1738. The sequence goes on along the minus strand of CAKSRS010000090.1, from coordinate 1,922 downwards.
TCGGTAATGGCGCAGCTGTCCATGCCGAGTTCCTTCACGCGTGAAATTATCTTTTTCACGCTTGACGCGCCGTCCAGCAAGCTGAATTCGGTATGTGTATGTAAATGTGTAAATCTCACAGGCTACGCCTCCTTACAAGTTTTCCGCTATCTCCGTTATCCGCTTAAGACGGTGGTTTACCCCCGATTTCCCCAAAGGCGGCGTCAACCTCTCGCCCAGCTCTTTAAGACTTTCCTCGGGGTATTTTACCCTCAGCCTTGCAATCTCCGACAATGTTTCCGGAAGTTCGGAAAGCGGCATATGCTTTTCGATTTTGCGGATTGCGTCAATTTGCAGAGACGCGGTTTTTGTGATTTTTTCTATATTTGCAATCTCGCAGTTCGCCTGACGGTTTACCGCGTTGCGGATATCTTTTTCTATGGAAATATTATAAAGCTCCATCGCCGCTCCCACAGCGCCGATTGTACCTAAAATATCCGCGATGGATTCATACTCCTTGATATAAACTATATAATGCCGTTTGCGCTCGGTTATCTTCGAATTAATTCCCATTTCGGACAGAATTTCGGTGAGCTGAACGGCGTACGTTTCATGTTTTGCGTCAAATTCCATGTGATAGCGTACCTTCGGGTCGCTCACCGAGCCGCCCCCCAAAAATGCTCCGCGCACATATGCTCCGCGGCAGCAGTCAAGCGGCGTTATCTCCGCCTTACCCGCATTAAACAGCAGCAGCCGCTGCGCCGCCTCGCTCATGAAAAAGTCCAATTCGGGATAAAATCTGAATATCCCGTTTCTGTTTATATATTCAATGCGCCGCGAAAAAACGCGTTCAAAAAGAATTTGTATTCTGTCCGCCACATCTTCATTTTCCGTGGAAATTACTATTTTTCCGCCGGTATAACTCGTGCATAATTTCACTATCGACGAAAGTTCCGCGATATCGCAAAAATCACAGTTGTTTTCCGTGCGTGCAAGCTGCGCCTTAATATTCTGCGTAAACGACATTATGCCTTACCTCTTAAAATATCGCGGTGAATGACATTCGCTTCATGCTCCGAAAGCACGTCGGCAAGCCTGTTTGCCATAGTTACGCTGCGGTGTTTTCCGCCCGTACACCCGATGCAAATCGTAAGTGACGTTTTGCCCTCCTCAATATACAGCGGGATTAAAAATTTAATCATATCGCACAGCTTGTCCATAAACTCCGCCGCGGCACTCGTCGACATTACATAGTCCTGAACCTCTTTATCGTTCCCCGTTTTATCCTTGAGCTCGTCCACATAATACGGGTTCGCAAAACAGCGTACATCAAAAACAAGGTCGGCGTCAAGCGGAATACCGTACTTAAATCCGAACGACATTATATTTATCGCAATTTCCGTATCCTTGCCCTCAAAATAAATTTTGCGCAGCGCCTTAGAAAGCTGTGCCAGCGTATAATGCGACGTGTCCACCACGGCGTCCGCCTCATTATATATTTTTTCAAGCATTTTTCTCTCTTTTTTAATACTGTCCAAAAGACCGAGCTTACTCGGAATCGGGTGCGCACGGCGCGTCTCCTTATAGCGCTTTACCAGCACCTCATCGCTTGCATTAACAAAAAGCAGCTTATAATCATAGCCGTTTTCCTTCAATATATTAAGGTTCTTTAAAAGTTCGCCTATCATATCGCCGACGCGCGAATCGATAACAAAGGCAACTTTATCGTATTTTCCGTTTATAGAAATAAACATTTCCGCCAATTGCGGAATTATTACCGGCGGCAGATTATCTATACAGAAAAATCCCGCGTCCTCCAAAAATCTTATAACCTGAGTCTTGCCCGCTCCCGACAAGCCGGTAACTATAGTAAACTGCATTTAAAAATCCCCCAGCATTTTAACTTCCGTTTTCATTTCCACTCCTAATTTTTCCTTCACCGT
>CAKSRS010000089.1 GCA_934487205.1 uncultured Clostridia bacterium | reverse complement strand
TTTTATTTACACTATCATACTACAAATCAAGAATGTTTTCAATTTGTGCTTCTACTTAAAAACCTCCTTACATAGTGTGTTATCAACTTTCACCCGGTTTGGTCGACATAAGTTTATAGAGTTCCGTATCTGTCGGAAACTCATTGATAAACGGCACAATAGAGCCGCCAACCTTAATAAGTCCCCGTCCTGCTCCGGCATTGGTGATATAGCTCATCTGCGTATCGGATATGGATAAAAGCTCCGACAGGTCTTTTCTGTCCGGCGGCGCTTGATTTAAGAGCAGCAGAAATTCGCTGTTTGAAAGCATACCTCTTGCCGTTTCATTCAGCAGGCAGTCGGAAATGTTCTGCGTAATGCCCGTGAGCAGTCCGCCGTATTTTCTAAACCGTTTCCAGCACTTCAAAAGAAAATCCGCACTGTACGGATTTTTGAAATACAAGTGTGCTTCATCGACATAAACCCTTGTATATTTTCCCCGTCTGCGGTTTGCCATAACTCGATTGAAAATATTATCAAGCATAATCAAAAGTCCGATAGACTTCATCTGTTCGCCAAGCTCCAAAATATCATAATGCCTTTTATTATTTGTTTGCATTGCTCGTCGCTAAAATCATCATAATTATCGAGAAGCGCTGAACTTGAACCGTAAATTGTCGTGAGAGGTGTCCTTAAATCGTGTGATACTGCTCTCAAAAGATTTGCCCTCATCCGTTCCTTTTCGCTTTCCGCTTTAATCATTTCCTGCATTTTTATCTTAATGGTCAAACTGCAGGTGATTATTGATACGAGAAAGAGTATTAATGCAGATATTATATTTTCCGGTATGGTAAAGTCAAATGCAAAAAGAGGAAATGTAAACGCAAAATTTACAGCCATAACGCTTATAACTGTTGCAACAATGCCATAAACATATCCTTTTGTAATTACTGATGTAAGAAAAACCCCAAGTACAAATATTGCCGGCACAAGTGATGTGTCATCAAATATGTATTGTATAACAAGGCATAACACAAAACAAACGGCAATAAACGTTACTGTAATTGCCATTCCTTTTATAATTTCCAATGTTTTTTTCATGCGAACCTCCAAGGCCCTCCTGCAACCGTAAAATTTCTATGTAACTCTAAGTGCAGTTTCTAACAAAATACATTATATCATAAAATCGGTTAAGATTTATATAAGAGTAAAAGTTTTTTTTAAATCTTTACATTAAATTTATATTGAAAAAGGATTTTCCTCGCTTTTTAACAGCACCTCGGTCTTGCCGCAAAGCCAAAGCCGCTGTTTGTTGTGATAACGACATTATTCCCGCCGCTTGATAAGCGGATAATAAGAATGTTTCCGGCAGCGTCCTTTCCTGCAACGATTCCGACGTGAGATAAATCACCGTAAAAGGCTAAATCCCCGGCTTGAGCGCTTTCCCAAGATATTCGGCTGCACTTTGCAATTTATCCTTTCGTTCCGTGTCCTATGCCGGAAGCATTAATACGGCAGCGCATTATTGTCATCTTCCGGTCACTCGGTAATGACATAATCACCGACCGCAGGATAGTCGGATACCGTTTGCACATCATATCTGTATTTGCCGGATACAGTTGCTGTTTTTATCTCTGTGCCGCTGCTGATTTTGTATATTCCTTTTTTCTGTGAAATTACTCTCGCCCGCAATTCATTCACTACTTTGCCTCCATATTCAAAAAATGAGAGATGTTATGTAGCTTCTAACTCTTTTCAGAGCAGATTAAAAGCTGAATATTGTTGTCTGACGAAGGTTTTCTGTCAAAATCCGAAAAGCTATCGATAACATTTATTCCGACAGAAGATAGTATGTCCGTTATCTCTGCCAGTGTATTTTTCAACATATTCGATTGCACCGTCCGCCATATTTAATACAACAAAGGTAAAAATGGATTGATTGCAACTATTGCCGAAAAAAATATTTGAGGTAAAAAATGTATTATTTACACAGTCGATTTAAGAACAGAAAGGCCTGCCGCAAAAATTTTTTAAAGAATTGATGAATGAAATTATGAGATAATTTTAATTTGAGACTGCGGCAAAACAGACACGCATAACGGAGTGAATGCCGTTTTCGGCACACCGAATAAAAGCACGGTCGTAAGCCGTACTGTTTCTCTACACATTTAAAGCTTGAAAATATAATAAACAAAATTCATCAAAAGAACCGAAAAAGCCAAAATACCACACACTTTTTTTATGTGAAAAACCTGCTTGTGTATCAAAATAAATACCGAAAGAGCACATGGTAACGCAAATGGATTGTATTTAAAATACATATCAAAATCTCCGTGCAAAAGAGATAAAATTGCTCTTGTCATGCCACAGGCAGGACAATTTGTACCGATTATTGCTTTTATCAAACATGTAACACCAAGAAGCCGGCACATCAAAAAGTATAATGTGCCGGCTACAATGACCAAAAAATGTTTTTTGATTGTGTTTCTTTTCATCAGATAAGAGCCATAATCTTATTGAAGTTTAGGTCTTTTGTTTTTTTCTGTATTGAGAACCAATCAACGATTGTGAGAATGCCGCAGCAACCTGCTGTGAGGAGTTTCAAAATTCCCATTCCGGTATCGCCTATCATAAAGCGATCAATGCCGAGTGTTCCCAAAAAGATTGATACAAGCAAAATAGTTGTTGGATCTTTAAGTTCAGCCGTGGAAGCAAGAGAAAACTTTTCCTCGTCAATTGTTTTTAGTTTGTCTTTAAGGTACATTATCTTTTCTTCAGGGAAATACTTTTGGTTGGTCATGATGTACATATCAATTTTTTGTTGATCCATATAAAACACCCAATTCTTTATGTATTTGGCAAATATATAATTCACCATATATATTATACACAAAGAATAAAGCTATGTCAAGAGTTTTTATGAATTTTTTGACAAAATATGTGGAAATATGCGGAAAATATGTGGAATTACACTATATGTGTAACAAAAAACTGCAATTCTCTACAAAGTGAATCGTCAATATATTTATCGTTGGCGAAAAAGGTATGGCGGAACCTTACAATCCCCGGCAGATAAATCACATAGACTTCACCGCCATCCAAATAAACATACTTAATCGGAATTGAACTTAATTACTGATATGCGTAAACGTAATCCGAACGCTGGCTTAGTTGTATTTTGGGTTAAACTTCGTCAAAAAGATTATTCTCGTTCCATAACTGGTTTATGCCAAATGTTTAGGATCTGAAAGAAAAGGTTTCTTCTTAGCCGAAGACAGAATACAAAGTCCGACTTTCCCCTTTGCTTTACTATCTTCAATACACTTGTTTAACAAATCATTTGAGTATCCGTGTCCCTTAAATGAACCTGATACCCAAAAACAATCTATATACATAAACCTCGGTGCAATAATATGAACCCATGCATTCTCAGCCGGCATATATTCAATAAATCATTTTCCTCTTTCTGCACTTTTTATGAAAGTCAGTCCATCGTCAAATCCCTGCTTTTTCATGATTTCATTACATTCAAGCCGCAGTTGAACACCTGCTGCCGAATGTATCGCATTATCAATACAACCGTGGTAAGGGCAAAAGCAACCGAGCAGCTTGCTATTTGCCGCATTATCAATAGCATCGGCTTTGAGCCGTGTTATATCACCTTATTATTCGCTTTTGTTGCTTTGTTTGCTTTTGTTGATGTTTTATTTACTTTTTATTTCATGCGTTTTGCACCTCTCTGATTATACATTGAAAAGTTCCTTTTTTCAATACCTTATTTTTTATCTGCATGCTCGCCTGTAATGGAATAGATAACCCACTCCGCTATATTTTCCGCATGGTCGCCTATTCTTTCAAAATACTTCGCAATCATCAACGTATCGACAAGCGCCTCGGCATTTTCATTCGGCTTACGTATCGCGTCAATAAGCTCGCCCTTTACTCTGTCAAACATATCGTCCACGATATTATCGTGCAAAATGACCGTGCGCGCCATATTTTCGTCCTTATTAACGAACGACTCCACGCTCTCCGTCACCATTTTTATTGCCGCACGTGCCATATCCTCGATATGCGTTATGCCGCGGATATCGCTTTGCGCATATTCGGCAATCTCCGCAATGTCCGACGCCTGGTCGCCTATCCGCTCCATATCCGAAATCATTTTCAGTGCAGACGAAATAACGCGCAAATCGCTTGCCACAGGCTGCTGCAGCGTCAAAAGCCGCATACACAGATTTTCAATATCGCGCTCTTTGCTGTCAATCTGCTTTTCCGTTTCTATCGCATTTTTCTTCATAGCCGCGTCGTTTTCAATAAGATACTTTACTGCGCTGCTTATTGCCTCCTCGCAAAGCGCGCCCATCGTAATCAATTCATTATTCAAAATCCGCAGCTGTTCATCAAACTTCTTTCGCATCAGCCAAACCTCCCTGTAATATAATCCTCGCACCGCTTATCCGTCGGATTTGAGAACATCTTTTCGGTATCGTCAAACTCAACCAGCTCGCCGAGCAGAAAAAATGCTGTTTTATCCGCAATTCTTGCCGCCTGCTGCATATTATGTGTTACGATTACAATTGTATATTTTTTCTTGAGTTCAACCGCCAAATCCTCGATTTTGGACGTTGAAATCGGGTCAAGCGCCGACGTCGGCTCGTCCATTAGCAAAATTTCCGGCTCGACCGCAAGCGCTCGCGCTATGCAAAGCCGCTGCTGCTGACCGCCGCTCATTCCCAGAGCGCTCTTTTTCAATCTGTCCTTACATTCGTCCCATATGGCGGCGCGGCGCAGAGATTTTTCCACAATTTCATCAAGCGCCACCTTTGATTTTACGCCGTGTATCCTCGGCCCGTATGCAATGTTATCATATATGCTCATCGGAAACGGGTTCGGCTTCTGGAATACCATGCCCACCTTTTTGCGCAGCATATTCACATCGGTATCGCGATATGCATTTTCACCGTCAATTAAAATTTCGCCTTCTATTCTGCAGCCTTCCACTAAATCATTCATGCGGTTTAAACTCTTTAAAAATGTGGATTTTCCGCAGCCGGACGGCCCGATTAACGCCGTTATCCGCTTTTCCGGAATTTGTATGCTTATATCCTTCAGTGCATGGTTTTGCGAATACCACAAATTCAGATTATTTACTTCTATAATATTCATTATTCCGCCCCCTTCAGTTTCTTTCCGATTAATTTTGCCGAAATATTAATTATGAACGTCAGCACCAATAATATTGCCGCTATTGAAAATGCTACGTTAAATTCACCGCGTTCCTTGGCGTACATATACAGTGCCACGGTGAGCGTTGAGCCGGCGCTGCCCGGTTTTACGGCGTCGATAAATCCCATGACCTCGTTTGCCATTCCCGCCGTAAACAAAAGCGCCGCGCTTTCGCCTACAATACGCCCGACCGACAGAATACACCCCGTCACAATTCCGTCCACCGCGCTCGGCAGCACAACCGTCCTTATCATATACCACTTGTCGCTGCCCAAAGCAAGCGACCCCTCGCGATAACCCTGCGGTACGGTTTTAAGACTTTCCTGCGTAGTGCGAATAACCGTCGGCAGCGTCATGATAACAAGCGTGAGCGCGCCTGCCAAAAGACTTGTGCCTATCCCGCAGAAC
>CAKSRS010000088.1 GCA_934487205.1 uncultured Clostridia bacterium | reverse complement strand
TATCAGATAGAGAAATTCGGATTTAAAGTAGAAACCGTAGGGCTTGACGCAGGTTATAACACATCAGCAATATGTAATTTTAAGGGTCTTTTTAGAATACCCGTTACGGCTGTTTTCGCCCTCTTTGTTGCGATAATCATACTTTGTATAGCCTAATTCATCATCAAGCTCTCCGTCAAGACCGTTTTCAAGCATTTCTCCGACCATCATCTTAAACACATCTTTCAGGTCATCAAAATTCTTTACATCCAGCCCTTTCATGATGTTACGCAAATTCTCCTTGCGTTCTTTTCTGCTGCCCGTTCTTCGGGACTTAATTTGTACCTTGGCATAATTAAAACCTCCAAAATGATATTTTTATTATATATCATCTTGGAGGTTTCGTAAAGACTTTACACAAAATTCGGGGTTGACTCGAGCAGCAAATTACTTTGCTGCTTATTTTTATAAATGCATACCGCCGTCAACAATAATTTCCGAACCAGTGATATAGCGGCTCTCCTCGCTGCACAAAAACAGAATTGCCGGCGCGACATCTTCCGCCGCACCTATATATCCCGCCGGAATACTTGCAACCACCTTCTTATTAAATTCCGTATCCGAAAGCGCTCCGGAATTTCGCGGCGTACTTATCGCCCCCGGCGCAACGTTGTTTATTGTCACTCCGAAAGGTGCAAGCTCCGGCGCGATATTTTCAACAAGCTTTTTTTGTGCCGCCTTTGTTGCGCCGTAAAGTGCAAGCTGCGGGTGATTATTATATTGGTTTACGCTGCCGACCGTAACAATTCTTCCCCACCCGTTTTTCTTCATGCTCGGCGCATATTTTTTTATAAGGAAATAACTGCTTTTTACATTGCAGTCAAACTGCATATCATATTCTTCCTCTGTATAATTATCCCAGCCGCGTTTATACTGTATCGACGCATTCAAAACCAAAATATCCACGTCTCCTGTTTTTTCATACAACGCGTCGATCTCGCTTATTTTTGTCAAATCTGCGCGAACGGGGACAGAACCCGGGATTTTTTCACTTGCGTCACGGCATTTTACATCGCTCGATACACCGTTTACAAAAACTTTTGCGCCATGCTCTGCCAAAAGCTTTGCCGCCGCAAATCCTATTCCCTGCGTGGAACCTGTTATCAGCGCGGTTTTTCCGTTTAAATCAAACATACTTTTCTCCATTCCGCCGCCACACGTGCGGCATAGTCAACCCCGAAAAGACGCTGAAACAGCGTCTTTTCATGTATTACAGCGCGCTTTGCGTATCGGTCGGGTCACCGTTTACCGCCAAATTGTACTCATGCGACCAGTCAAGATTACGGAACTCCGCCGCGCGGTCATCCTTTTCGATAAAATCCATCAACAAATCAAGCATGTCCTTTGTCCATGTATTTTTATCTATCTGCGCGGTGGTAAATTTATTCTGTGCTATCATTTCAAATCCGAATAAATCCTTTACCTGAGTTTTCGCTGCACCGCCGACAACTTCCTCGACAAGGTGACTCGGAATAAACAGCACTCCACCGCCCGCGCCGAATACAACGTCACCCGGCAGACAGATTGCATTGCCTATCCTTGCCGCGGTATTATACCCCGTCATAATAAAATCACGAATCGGCGTGGGGTCTATTCCGCGGTAATAAACCTGCGTGTTTTCGACCTTGTTCATCTGCTCGGTATCACGTATTCCTCCCCAGATTACCGCACCGCCGTTTTCATTTTTTGTCTTGTTTTTCAGAGCTGTGGTAAGATTTCCGCCCAAAAACGTTCCTTTATAAATTTTATCATACATATCTATAACGGGAACATCGCCCTCAAGCAAATTATCTATAACCCACTGATTATATGTCCCCGTTCTGCCCTCACTTCTGCCGATATCTTTCGCGACTTCATCAAGGTCGGGGCGGTATGGGCAATATGTCGCCGTAACCGCTCTGCCTATCAGTTTTCGTCCGTCATTATGCAATGTGTGCAGGCGCCCCTCAAACTGACTTTCATACCTATTTACAAAAATCGGTTTCCACACTTCTTCAAGCGTAAGATTTTTAAGCGCCTTCAGATATTTGTCATCAACCTTCGGTCTGCCGTCCGGAAGTCTATCTCCCCGCCAAAGCGGTGTCAGCGCGATAATTTCCTCTCTGTCATTAAAATGCATTTTTCTTTCCTCCTTTAAGTCCGGTAAAATTTCCGAACATCAGCTCCACTCTCTGTCATTTGCCCACTCGTTATCCCAAAAAGACGTATCGCCCCAAGCTTTAGGATATTTTTCATGCATGTGCTCTTTTATAAGCTCCTCATTCAGGCTGTCAATGCCAAGTCCCGGCTTATTCGGAACATTTACAAAGCCGTCTTTAAAGAGCGGATTGTCAATACCAAGCACAAGGTCATTCCACCACGGAATATCAACCGAATGAAATTCAACCGCCAAAATATTCTGGACAGCCGCTGCCGCATGAATTGCCGCCATACACGCAATCGGACTTTCCGCCATGTGTATCGCCATCGCCACACCGTACTTTTCGCACATATCGCCGAGTTTTTTCATCTCCATTGCACCGCCGACCGTCAGTATATCGGGGTGAACAACCGATACGCCGCCGTTTTCCATAAGCGGACGGAAGTTTTCGGCAAGATAAATATCCTCGCCCGTGCAAATCGGTACATGAACTGCATTGGAAATTTTCTCAAAATGCTTTGTGTAATGCCACGGCGCAATATCTTCAATCCACGCAATATTGTACTTTTCAAGACGCTTTGCAAACATGATGCAGTCCTCAATGCAAACATGTCCGAAATGGTCAATCGCAAGCGGCACTTCATAGCCGATTACGCTGCGCACCTGCTTTACGTAATCTTCAAGATAATCCATGCCCTTCTGCGTCATATGTATGCCCGTTGCATGGTGCGGAATTGTGAATGTTTCATAATTTTTGCCGAGCATCATATCCATATCAACCGAACCCTTTTGGTGATTGATAGCTTTCATGGAATACTTTTTAATATCCTCCAAAAATCCGAGCGGAGCATTAAGACACCCCGGTTCGTCAAGCATCAATTCGATGCCCAAGTCCATTTTAAGGAACGTAAAGCCTTGCTCCATACGCCTTTTAAGAGCGTGTCCCATATCGGTTCCCGTATGTTTTCCGTCAACATCGGTATCGCAGTACATACGCACCTTGTCGCGGAATTTTCCGCCGAGCATCTGCCACAGCGGTACGCCCCATGCTTTTCCCGCCAAATCCCACAGCGCAATCTCAATTCCCGAAACTCCGCCGCCTTGACGCGAATGCCCGCCGAACTGCTTTATTCTGCGGAAAAGCTTGTCAACATTGCAAGGGTTTTCCCCGACAAGCCTTGATTTTAACATCAGCGCATATGTTGCGCTTGATGCGTCGCGCACTTCGCCGTAGCCGACAATTCCCTGATTTGTATAAACTTTAATCAGCGGACAATGTTTCGGTGCGCCGTTGATATTAGCGACCCGTATATCCGTTATTTTCAGATCGCTCGGCGAGGAGCATACATTTATATTCTCCGATATCATACTTTTTAAATTCTCATCCATATTTTTCTCCGTTCCTCCGCCCCAAAAGCGGAATAAATTATAATTCTATCTTCATACCGTCGTAGTCAAAATAATCTTTGCTCAGACTGATTTCCTTTGTATATTTCTTGCCGTCAATCTCGATTTCAGTATCGTATTTCCCGTAAAAACCGCGGAAATATGTCTTTCCCGAATCATTTGTGGTGACTGTCTCGTCGGTGTGCCATCTTTTTTGGAACAGTTCCTTTATCTTGTAATATGCCGGTTTGGGTGTCAAATCATGCCTCAAAAGTCCGCCGTAATAATAATTTTCGCCCGCCGTCATATCGCCTATCGGCGCAAACGCCGCATATCCGTCAACCAAATTCCAGTATATAATCTGCTCAACATTTCCATGCGAAAACCATATACTGTACAGATTTTCAATAATTTCCGCCTGAATTTCTTCATCTTCCGCATCATTTGAGTATGCCGGAACGGTTATTTCCGTAATCTGGAACGGCCTGTTCAGCTTTGCATACAAGTCCAAAATCCGGAAAAGTCTTTGCGGGTCATACTCGCAGCGCGTCTGCTCATATTCTTCCTCACGCCTGAAAAACATATGAAACTGCAACCCGACCGCGTCAATTCTTGCACCCTTTAAAATCGTGTTTTCTATAAGGGCATAATATTTGTCCCGCTGTGTTCCCTGGGCACGCAACGCCGTATTTTCGTTAATTACCAACTCGTTGCTCGGGAAATATTTTTCCGCCAGTTTATAGCAAAATTCCAAATAATCATCACTTGCATAAAGCGGCGACATTCCGCACAAAGGCCATTCATGTTCATTCGTCACCTCAATTGTGCGGATTTTATCGGCATATCTTTCCGATATTTCCTTAAAACGTCTTTCAAGTTCGCGCTTGTTTTCCCATAAATCGGTTTTGCTCAGCCATTTCGGGAAGAACTTGTCATACGCCAAACCGTGCTCGCGCGGTTCTATGCCGTTCTTTTCGCAATATTCAAGGCATAAATCCGGCGCGGGACGGCGATAAATCTTCGGACTGTCCTTTTCATAACGCTGTTTTCCCTTTTCCGGTTCCAAATCGCTCCAATAAAACGGCAACGTTGCCATATTGAAACACTCTTTAAAATACTTTTTATACTTCTCGTTTTTTTCTTCCGTTTCAAGTTCATCAAGCATGAACAAATTCGCACCATACTTAAACTCATGCGTTTTCTGCTTTAAATGAATTTTAACGTTGGGCACAGCCTTACCGTCCTTAACGACTTCCAGCAAAACCGTACCCTTGCGGTTTTGTTCTATTCCCATTTCAACGCGGCTTTTTGTCAGTTCCCTCTGCTGTTCAAATTTCTCCAATATCTTTCTTCTGTCCGACATGGTTCTCCTCCGTTCCGCCGTATATTACGGCGCAATTTTCAAAAATATATCATTCAGCTTGACAGATTTACTCTGTCTGTGCTACAATTACATTATAATTCATTTTATGCTGCATAACTTCCTATATATTTTCAATTATGTCCACTATATTACGATTGGAGACTTTAATCATGCGGGAAAGCGAAATAATATACGACCGATTTTCACACCCATACCTCAAACTTCGCTACAGCGAAATTGCACCGATAAAGCGCAATTATGCGGAACATCATCACACCGAATGTGAAATAGCGGTTTTTCTGAGCGGTGCGGGCAGATACAGAGTCGGCAATAAAGAATATGATATTGCTCCCGGCGACATATTTCTTTTTGCGAGCAACGAGAGTCATTACATAACCGAAATTTACGGAAGTTACATCTGTTTGCATTTTGAGCCGCGGATTTTATGGCTTGATAACAAGCTGTCTGACCCTATTTTTATGAAAATATTTTTTGACCGCAACGACAGCTTTGAAAATCAGCTTGACCGAACAAATCCGCATGCGGAAGAACTTCGCGACTGCATAATCGAGCTGCGCAATGAATTGAAACAAAAAAAAGCGGCATACACCGCCGCCGCGCAAATTCTTTTGGATAAAATATTTTTAATACTCATTCGCGACTATGATTTCGTGAATAAAAACACGGTATTTAAC
>CAKSRS010000087.1 GCA_934487205.1 uncultured Clostridia bacterium | reverse complement strand
GATACTGAAGATGTGGAAGTACCGTTCAACGTTATAATTTGCGTATCCTTATCATACGAAATTTTAACCCCGCTGCTAATTGTAGATGAATAAATTCCTTTGCTGTTAATTCCTGCAATACCAAGCACGTTTTTTCCGCATACCGTTATCGGCACCTGATATTTGCCATACAGGGAATCAAAATCGCCGACGGTTTTGTATTGTTCGTACGTGGTTGCAGTACTGCCAAATTCAAGTTGTGGCTTGAAAATGAGATTGTTCACCGTGCTGTCTTTTAATACCCTGATATATATATTTATACTGTCGTACTCAAGATTTTCAGTATTAAAAGCTATCCCATTTCCTACATCTCTATAGCTCCATTTCCATGTATCACCTTTGTACCCGTCTATCCCCAAAAAATAGGTTGATGTACTCCCACCTTTCGGACACCCAGATAAATAAAACATGCCTTTGGGAATTGTAAACTTTGTGCCTCGATATTTTAGCAAAAGGCTTGCATCTTTCGATGCTGTTCCGTTAACTCTTACTTTGCCTTCTCCTTCATCGGAAAATAATACCCCGTTTTTTGTTGAAAATTCATTAAAATACGGATATGGTATTAAATTTTTCCCGCACCCGCCCCAAACCTTGCAGCCTGTCAAACTTTCGTCTGTAAGGCTGTCTGTAATTGACAGCGGATATCCCGATACATTTGTATGCGGAATTGACAAGTGTTTTAAGGCTTGCAATGCGGTTTCACTTGCCGCACCGATAACATCCCGTGCATTGGCTTGTTCAGTGTCTGTCATGTCGGAAATACGTTTCTCATCCGATAAGGCACACTTTACTGCAAAGTTAAGATATGTCGGTGTAATAGGTTTAGTATCACCAACTCGGAGTGCAATATCAGCGCGACTCGCCTCTGCAATACGTAATTCTCCGTCTGCATTTACAGTAGTACCAGACGAGACATTTGTTTTAATAATACCAGCCTTTGATGCAGTAGCATAGTCTGTATTCTTTACATATTTCGTTAGGTCTGCTTTGTCAGCTTTGCTGTCCATTGTTTTTTTTACATCTTCGCCCAACTTATCAGCAGTTACAGCCTTATCAGCAATCTTTCCTGTTGTAACGGCATTATCGGTAATATCAGCCGTGCTTACTTCTTCAAGCTTATCGGATAAAAGCTCATCTGTTTGTGAAATGGTATACGCGTCGCCTATACCATATCCTGCTAATGTGGTTGATTTGTCAGCTTTATCGGCAATCTTGCCGTCCAAATCAGCCAAAATCGCTGAGACGTCTTCCTCAGTCCAGTAATCCACACCGCGGATAGGCTTGTCTCCCTTGTCGCCCTTTGCCCCGGTATCACCTTTGTCGCCTTTTTCGCCTTGTATACCCTGTTCGCCGACATCACCCTTGTCGCCCTTCACGCCCTGAATACCCTGCGGACCCTGAACGCCTTGAATACCTTGTATCCCGCGGCTGGGCTTGCCGCTGTCGGTGTATTCTTTTTTATCATTATCATATATAAACCAATTCCCGTTTGTACCGATGCTCGGAACACTGTTTGAAACCATTTTGCCAAATTGAGTTCCCCACGTATCAAATTGTTTGTCCCACAAGTCCTTCTGCGTTTCCCATGCAGACTTTGCATCTTCTGCTATGCTTTTACATTCGGTGCATAAAGCCAGCATTTGAGCAAGTATTCCTTGTGTAACTTCCGCTCCGGCATCAATATCCGCGTTTTTGTCTCCGAACGAATTTTTGCACACTCTTATTTTTATTCCTATAGTCGGTATAAATGTATCACCGTTATATCCGCCCACCGCGATTGTAAAATACGGCGGCTTTATTACTTCAAAAGGCACTGTAACAAGACCTGCCAGCGATTCTGCGGCAGAATACACCTTGTCGGAATAAATAAAACGATACGCCTTGTCGGCGCCGTTCCACTCATCCGAATAATCAAATTTGCAGTATAGATATTTTTCCGCTCCGGACGCTATATCTACACGATCCCTAAGCGTAATGGTTTGCCCGGAAACAAAAAAGTTCAAAATTTTCACTGTGTAAAACCTCCCGTAATAAAAAGAAGATGGAACTTGTCCATCTTCCGGTGCAAATTATGCCGTTGTGCGGCACTCAATTCGGACAAGCCATTCGTCAACAAGAATTTTTGCGAGGTGGTGACCTTTCCAACCCATAGTCGAATACTGATCCAAAGGACCGCCTATCGAGTGCTTGTCATGTGTAATGGTCTCCACATTTTCCTTCGAGTCTGTAACGCCGTAAGAATCCGCTCCGATAACGTATGCAAAGTGTATGTTTGTTGCATCTTTTTTCACAACGTAGTCCCCGGCAGTAACCGTTTTTCCGTCGCACATTGCCGCATTTGCCGTCGAAACCTTTACCTGGGAGCTCGTAGGCGTTGCACTGTCTGCAACAACCGTAAGCGCGCCGGACGTACCGCTTTCGCACTTTAAGTATCCGGCTTTATTGTAGTTTCCTAAAAGTTCCGACTCTGTCTCGGTTGTTTCAATAAATCTGACGCCGAACATCTCGCCGATTTCGCCTTCGTAAAGGTCTTTAGGGTCGCGGAGTTTTGCCTCCTTCCAAAGTGTGTCATTAGTCAGGTCGTGAGATGTGCTCGGGTCAACAATACAGATAAAATTCTTTCCGTCAAATTTTCTTGCACGGTTGTTTTTAAGTGTACGGACAGCTTTTTTGATGTCTGCAAATGTCAAAACATCAGAACTGGTCAAAGCGCCTCTTGATGTCTTTCCGCCCGCATACTGAACATTGGTTCCCGCGGCTACAACATCACAAGTCAGACTGTCAAACGTTTCCGCGGAATTTTCCGCCAAAATTTCACCGATTTTCAAAACCTCAGGAGACGGGTCATACTTGTAAAAGTCAAATTCATCTGTTGTTGCTACATAGTTACCGTACTGATACGGCTGCGCAGAAATACGCGTAACTTCGAGCGCCGCTCCGACAGGTGCAACACCTTCGGTAAGCGGTGTCTTGGCAAGGGGCAGCGGAATATACTTATCCCAGTGAACTGTTTTTCCTTTGCCTTTCGGCACTTTTGTTTTCTGTCCGAACTGTGAAAATACCAAATACGGTTTGGCAACCTGAATAAGATATCTGTTAAGTACGGGCGCAAAAAGCGGCTGAGTGCCCTTTGATGTTGTTGTTTGTGTGTTAAAATCTGCCATAATATCCTCCATTCTTCGTATTGCACGGAAAAATCATCGGCAGACTGCATGTATGCAGTAAAATTACTGATTTTTTCGTGACTATCCTTTATCCTTAATCCCATGTATATAAGCAGAAAAATCAGCGTCATTCATGTTTACGGGGTCAACCGCTCCGACGCCGGCGCCTTTTCCGGCAGCGGCGCCGACCTCATAAACTTCGCGGCGCGGCGAAGGCGTTTGTTTTTTCTCGGCAGCGGAAAATTTAATGTAAGCAGTCGCAACAGACATACCGTCATTGATTACGGAATGTGCAAAATCTTTATTTTCCATAGCCCGCAAAAAATCAAAATCCGGGATAACTTGTCTGAGCTGTTCGGAATCATGTTCCCATTCCCGCTGTTTTGCAAGAATGGCGCTTTCCGCGTCTTGCTGTTCTTTTTGCGATGCGCGGTATAATGCCGCCTCACGTTCCAGCTGTTGTCTGTGCCTGAAATCCTCGGCAGTTTCGCCGTTTTCCTCCGCTTTTTGAATTTCTGCCGCCTCTATCATTTTTTCAAGGGCGTTATCATCATCTGCATATATACTTTTTGCGCGGTTTTCAAGTTCGACATATCTTTTCTCTGTCTCTTTTGATGCCCGCAGTCTTTCTCCAACCGTTTTGTCCATAAAGTTTTGAAATTCTTCCTGTGTATCAAAAACTCTGAACGGCTGTGTTTCTTCCGATGTTTCTTCGGATTTATTTTCCTCGGCATGTTCTTCTGCGGGCGGTGCAGTGTTTTCCGCTCCGCTGCCGTCTTTGAGTCCGTTTATGTAACTGTCAAAATCAGCGTCATTCATGTCGAGTGCATGAGGTTGAGCGACTTCCTCTTCCGTAATTTCTGCTCCTTGGGGCGAAACGACCTCCCCTGTTGTAATTTCTGTTTCTCTGATTTGTTCTTCCATAAAAATTCCCTTTCTCTACCCTCTTTGCGTGGGTGCTCTCCGATAAAGCTCGGAGGCAGCTTATAACAAGCCTTGCGGCTTATTTTTTAAATTTTGCGATACATTGGTCATTATCTTCCATCTGCCGCATTTTTTGGGAAACAAGTCTGCTTTGAGCAATCATTTCTTCCAAAATGTCACGCACGGCTATAGGAACTTCCACCCGCTCGCCGTACTGAACCTGATAATTTTTCCCGTTTACGGTGACGGTGTGGCTGTCCCCCGGTTCCTTTCCCGGAAGGAACGGAAGGCAATAACTTACATATCCTGCCTTTTTGCTGTCGGTTTTCACTGCCGCATCGGCAGTTTCAACATTTTCCGTATCTGTCAATGCAGTTTCGGGTGCAATCGCTGTATTTTCCGCTTTTGCTTTCTTATTCGCCATGTAAAACATCTCCTTTTTTTGTATTTTCACGAATATTATAAACCATTCACCCTATCGGTTACTGACTTTTTTCAACCTGGGGCAAAAATATCACTCCGCCCTTCTGCTGTGCCTCTTGTGAGCCTTCAGCAATCGCACGTTTGTCATACATAGTGCCGACAGCGATTGCAATTGATTTTATGTCTTGCACCTGAAGTGTCCTAAGCTTGGATATTGCAAGTTGTTTTATCTGTTCCGGCACTTCCCGCGGGTCAAGTTTATAAATATCATCAATTATTTTTTCGATTTCGTCCTCTTTTGTAATCGCCGTTTTTACCCTTCTGTTCATGAGTTTTACGCCGTTTCGGATAAATTCATTTGCGCCTTCTATAAATTCCTTTTTCTTTTCGTTGCGAAGATTGTCAAGTTCATCGGGCGGTTTTGCCTTTATCCAGCCACGCACGGTGCTGTATGGGATTTTTAATTTTTTCGCAACTTCTTTGTAATTGCCGCATACTGCATATTCGGCGTAGGCGCGTTCCTTCATCGCATCTCCGCTCTTTTTCCCTTTTGCCATATAATAATCACCTCCACTGAAAATAGCGACAAAGCTTTCGCTTTATCGCTATAATACACCATTCATAACGTCTGTTACCGACAATTTATATATTTTCTGTCATATTCCTCGTAAAAGTTTTTTCGATAATCAGATAATTTTCGCATAGGGATAAAATAATCGGCAGCAATCCGCTCCGCAGTTTTATATTCACAAGTAAGCAGCGCAAAAAGAGCCTGAAAATCCTCTCCGGCAACTTCCACGCATAAATTTTCAATTCGTTTTTGAATGTTGAGCGGCTGCATGCGGTATGTAAGACACGTAAAAAATATAAACCCTTGCCGCTCATAGCTCAAATTTATACTTCTTTTTTTCTTAAACATCGCCGCTCCTCATAAACTTTCTTACGGTGCCCGTATACCTGTGCTCGATTACAATTTCATTTCCGCACCTCTTGCATATCAGCCAATTTTCCGGGTTAAGTCCGTATGCTTTTAGTAAGATTTTCTGTTTTACTGTAGGATTTTTACCGTGTTTCACCCTTTTCGCCTCCTTCAAATTCGAGCAGTTCTTCACATGCTATTACCGCAAGCGTAACGTCCGGGTATTCTCTTTCGAACACTTCGCCGTATATGCGCGCGTAAAGATGCGCTTTGCCGTCCGGCAGCTGCTTGATTTGTATTTCTGTTAAGTTATCCACACTATTCCCTCCCTTCAAGATAATTCGTTATAACCTCCGCCGCCGCGCTCCAGCCATAGCAGA
>CAKSRS010000086.1 GCA_934487205.1 uncultured Clostridia bacterium | reverse complement strand
ACAAAAAACAAAAAGCCTTCGCCGTCATGTGTGGGAAGATTATAGGGATGAGGTATATGTGTTCACACATACTGACGGGGGTAAGGAAATATACGCAAAACGAAAAGAGAAAATCGAGCGCAGCTTTGCAGAATCAAAAGAAATGCATGGTCTGCGCTATTGCCGCATGCGCGGAAACGAAAGAGTTTCCGAACAGTGTCTACTCACTGTAGCTGTGCAGAACATGAAGAGAATTGCAAATATCCTTTGGAAGAGGGATTTGCACTTTTTATCAATATGGATTAAAAATCTAATATGTATGACAAAAACCTACCCGGGAATGACGGGTTTGTCAGTAATCATAACCACCCGTCCAACGGGTGGTTATGATTGTATCAGACTGACCGCTCGCAAGCAGCTGCCAGTGATGGTAATGCGATATAAACATCTTTTATATGTTAAGTCTGTAACAGCCTCTTACACGGGCAGCGCAAACCATCGGCGGTTACGATTGTCTCACCGAATTTATCCCCAAAACTCCGCCGAGCATGCCCGCACCAAGGCATGCGGCAAAACGCAGAATATTATGCATATCAAACCCGACCGAACCGTTTATAAGAAGCGTTGCTGCGGTCAGCACCGCAAAATATCCCAAAGCCGTGAAAAGTCCGTTCAAAAGTCCGCCGCGGTCGATATTTTTCGCCAACACCAGCGCGCCGATAAGCACCGAAACAACGGAAATTGCAAATATAACCGCCGAAACAGTCCCGTCCGAAATATCGGTAAAGCATACCACCGCCGAAAATATTCCCACAAAAATCACGCTTATTATAAGCGAGAGCAAAACCGCTTTACACAGTTTTTTTATATTGAACATTTTTCCTTCCAAAAAAAGAACCCTCCCAAACATATATTTGTACATATATATTCGAAAGGGTAGTTTTTATGCATCTTCTTCGTGAATTGTCTGCACCGTCTTAATAGACGAACGTTCCATTTTTATAATTGATTTTTCGTTCGGATTTCCGACAAAGCCCGTTTCAAGATAAACAACGTCATCTTTAAGCTTAGTGATTTTTCCGCAAATTCCGCCGATTGTTACAACCTTATCGCCTATCTGCAAAGCAGCAAGCATTGCCTTTTGCTTTTTCTCCTGCTTTCTCTGCGGTCTGATAAGAATAAAGTAAAAAATAACAATCATCAATATCAGCGGCAAAAGTGACATAAGTCCTGCCTGTGCCTGCTGTGCGGTTTGCTCGCCCTCGGCATATGCTATCGTTGCCAATAAATCAAACATGCTAAAATTCTCCTTTTCAATATAATATTATTATTTTATCACATATCCGGAGATTTTGCAATAGTTATTTTATCTTTTTTAATGCGTCGGCGATTTTACAAAGATTTTCGCCTTCGGCAATAAGTCTGCCGTGCTCGCAAAGAATACTCTCGGCAACCGAGGCGCGTCTGTTATGCATGGAATATTCATAAATAAGTACAGGTATGCCTCTCCGCGGCACCGCCAGGTAAAAATTGTCCCGGCAAACATAAAGCCGCATTTTCAGTATATAACTTCTGTCAATGTTAACCAGCAGCGCCGTAATATCATCAAACTCACCGAACTCAAAAATCACGGTCTGCTTTCTCCGCACGGCACGCACTCCGCGTATTCTGCCGCGGTCGGCAATCCGCCGCGCGTGCGACAGCATCAGGATTATCCCGTCGTCGGCGGCAGACGCCTCCACGATAACCTGACCTGACTCAAGCGAAAACCCCGTTTCCGCCTTAACCGCCTCCATTATCTCGCAAAGAAAAAGACTAAGCTCCGGTGAATCCGGCGTCAGATTCGCTATATCAATGTTCATATCAGTCAGGTCGTCTTCTGACAATACAACCTTTATCCTGTCTTGTTCTATCCTGATAATTTTCATAACAATCTCCATTCTGCCCCGCAATGACAAGACCGAACTTTTTATATTTATGTCCGCCGCGCACGCAGCGGCAACTCAGCCCCTTATAATCATTATACTATGAAGATTTGTTTTTGGGAATAGAAAAAGGTATTTTTGAATAAATTACATATATAAGCGAATTTTGCCTGTAAACTGTATAAAAAAACAGAAAACTGTGCGATTCTCTGTTTTTGGATTTATTCAACAGCGTGACTAAACTGCAAAGGCTCGTGCACACACAGATTCGGGACTGAAGAATATCCCGACGCCCCGAAGGACGATTTTGGAGGGAAATCTGCATTACCGTAAGCGATTCCGGCGCTTACTGACACATTTCCCTTGCAGAATAATCAACGCATTTAATGGCGGCATTCGGATATAACGTCTCCATTGTTGTACATTATATCACGATATTTTTCGTTTGTAAAGTTGAAATTGCGCAAAGAATAAAATTTTTAAAAACGTCTTAAATTCACGCGGAATTTCCCCGGGGTTACGCCCTTCAGGCGTTTAAAATTTGCGATAAAGTGGCTTGACGTCGTAAATCCCGTTTCCATGGCAATCTCCGTCATGCTTTTTTCGGTCGATATAAGCAGGCGCTCCGCCGCCTTTAACCGCACCGAAAGCACAAAATCCGTAAAATTCTGTCCCATCGCCGCCTTAAAGGTATTCGAAAAATGATTGTAACTCAACCCGCTTTCGCGCGCCGCGTCTTTTTCGGTAACGGTTTCATAATTTTCCGTAATGTAAGTCAGCGCTCTTTTTATCGAATCAGGGATATTTTTATCAATACTCAGCGCCCCCTGTGCCTTCCAATAGCGCAGTATCCACGTGAAAATTTTCAGTATATCCGCGCGTATTGCAAGTTCAAATGCATAGTCCTTCCTGTTCCATTCATCCATTATTTCAATACACAAATCCCTTATTCCCGTTCTTTCCGTGTATTCGCTGTCAAAAACGATTTGATGCGGCGTATCTATTATAAACGGTACGGCATATTTGTATTCCGCAAATGCCGACTCGTCCGCATACAATATATTCGGCGCAAATTTCACGCATATATACTCGCTGTCACCCGGGAATGAAAGCGTGTGCAAGTCGTTGGAATTGATTATTATAAGGTCGCCGTCTTTAAAGCTGTAGCTTTCGCCGTTAATATAAACTATCGCGCTGCTTTTTATGGAATATAAAAACTCCACATAATTATGATAGTGATACCGTTCCGTCGCACTTTCAGAACCGACATCATTTTTACCCGCCACATTTGTGTAAATACAATGTATCCAGCTGTCAAGTCCGTTTAATCTGAATTTTTTCTCGTGTACCTTTTCCATAATCATCACCGTAAAATTTCGATATTTTTTATTAAGTATATTATATCATAAAAAAAATCAATATGCTATACTTTAGGTGAAAAAAATAATTGTGAGGTACAATTTTATGAAAAAGCTTAAAGTAGGAATTGTAGGTCTGGGCGGAATTTGCCGACACGCGCATATGCCCGGGTATCTGAAAATGGATAATGTGGAAATCGCGGCGGTATGCGACATAATGCCCGAAAAAATCGAGTCGTTTAAAAAGGAGTTTAATATGCCCGATGTTCCGGCATTTACGGACTATAATGATTTGCTTAACGTTGACGGACTTGATTATGTCGATATCTGCACGCCGAATTATCTGCACTCGATAATTGCGGTTGCGGCAATGGAAAAGGGGCTGCACGTATTCTGCGAAAAGCCCGATGCCGTATCGGTTGATGAGGCGAAAAAAATGCAAACAGCGGCGGAAAAATATAACCGTCATCTCATGGTAATGCGCAACAACCGCTACCGTGCAACGGCAAAATATTTAAAGCAGTATATCGCGGACGGAAAAATGGGTGAAATCTACTGCGGTCGCTGCGGCTGGCAAAGACGCCGCGGTATCCCCGGAAAGGGCGGCTGGTTTACGACAAAGGCTCAGTCCGGCGGCGGTCCGCTGATTGACCTCGGCGTACATATGATTGATTTGTCAATCTGGCTTATGGGAAATCCCGCGCCCATTGCGGTTTCGGGCTGTATATACACAAAATTCGCCGACAGCAATGTGTCCGACTCGGTTAATTCTCACTTCGGTGACGCTAAAGAGGACGGCACTTTTGACGTTGAGGATTTGGCTATGGGATTTATTAAATTCGACAACGGCGCGTGCCTGCAGATTGAATTTTCATGGGCGTCGAACATCGAGGAAGAACAAAGTTTTGTTGAACTCCGCGGCACAAAGGCGGGTTCGAGCTTTACAAGCAAAACCGGCAAGCTGAAAATTTTTACCGAAGATTACGGTCAGCTTGTTAATCTTGAACCGGTAACCGCGAACGACAACACATGCATGCCGCATCATGAGGCAAATCTGCGTCACTTTGCAGATGTCCTGTTAAATAACGCAAAACCCGATTTTGAACCGATTCAGGGCGTAAACATGATAAAAATTCTTGAGGCAATGTACAAATCTGCCGAAACAGGTGCAGAAGTACGTCTGTAACGGAGGGACCTAAAATGAAAGTAACTGTATGGAATGAAAATCAACACGAAAAAAGCGAGCCGCGCGTTACCGAACTCTACCCCGGCGGTTTGCATACATATATCGCCGGATTTCTGAAGTCGGATGATGTAGAGGTAAGGACGGCAACTTTGGATGACGACGAATGCGGTCTGACAAACGAGGTTTTGGACGACACCGATGTTCTGCTTTGGTGGGGACACATGGCGCATGACAAAGTTCCCGACGAGGTTGTACAGCGTGTTTATGAACATGTTCTAAACGGCATGGGGCTTATAGTTCTTCATTCGGGACACCACTCAAAAATTTTCCGCAAACTTCTCGGCACATACTGTAATCTTAAATGGCGCGACGGCGCAAGAGAGCGCATTTGGACAATAAAGCCGAACCACCCGATTGCGGAAGATATTCCCGAAACATTTGTCCTCGACCCCGAGGAAATGTACGGCGAACCGTTTGAAATTCCCGAGCCGCAGGAAGTTATCTTTATGGGTTGGTACAACGGCGGCGAAGTATTTCGCAGCGGCTGCACCTTCGTCCGCGGCAACGGAAGAATTTTCTACTTCCAGCCCGGGCACGAGACAAACATGTCCTTTCAAAACGAATATGTTCAAAGAATTATTAAAAATGCGGTAAAATGGGCATGCCCGATTAAGAAAAATATTACACCGGATTGTCCGCAATTTTCGGCATTGGAAAACTGATTGAAACAGGTGAATTATTATGAGTACAATAAAAAACAGCTATAATTTGGGAATTATCGGTTTTGGCGGAATGGCGGGAAACCATTATAAGCAGCTCTCAAAAGGCAATACAAAAGTTAAAATCAAAGGCGTGTGGGATATAAACCCCGCACGTCTTGATGCCGCGCGCGAAAAGGGACTTGTTGCCTATTCTTCCGAGGCGGAAATTCTTGCCGACCCGGAAATTGACATCATTTTGGTGTCCGCAACAAACGATGTACACAAGGATATTGCAATCCGCGCCCTTGCCGCCGGAAAGCACATTATCTGCGAAAAACCCGTCACGGTTACATCGGACGAGCTGCTTGAAATTATGGACGCGGCAAAAAAATACAACCGCATCTTCACCGTTGACCAAAACCGACGCACAAACCGCGATTTTGTGCTTATGCGCTCGCAGGTCGAAAGCGGAATTATCGGCAAGCCGTATGTTATAGAGTCGCGCGTTGAAGGCTCGCGCGGAGTGCCCGCGGGCTGGCGCACGCAAAAGGAAAAGGGCGGTGGAATGATGCTTGACTGGGGCGTTCACCTTATCGACCAGATTATGTACATGGTTCCCGAAAAGGTTACGAATGTATTCTGTAAGATGTATTCGGTTCACTACCCCGATGTCGACGATAATCTGCGCCTTACAATGACGTTTGAAAGCGGACTTACAGCGCATATTGAAGTATCGACGAATAACTTTATTTCGCACCCGCGCTGGTATGTGCTCGGCACGGATGGTACGCTGCAGATTGATGACTGGTCATGCAGCGGCAAGGTTGTAAGATGCCTGGAACGTCAGGATAAATGGGCGGACGAAATTAAGACAATAAAGGCAGGCCCGACAAAAACAATGGCGCCGCGTACGCCCGACACGGTTGAGACAATTGAGCTTTCCGAGCCGACAGATGTTGTCGATAACCTTGATGTGGTTTACGACCAGTTAGTCGACGCAATTGAAGGAAAAGCGGAACTGACAATCAAACCGGAACAGGCTTTGCGCGTCATGAAGGTTATGGAGGCGGCATTTAAGTCGGCACAAACAGGTGACGCTGTTCATATCGAAATATAGAATAAAAAGGGGCTGTTTAAAAAGTGTCACAAAAATCAAGGATGAAAAGTCCTCGATTTTTTGCTGTATAGGAAATTGCGTTTTTTGAAAAAGTATGATATAATAGAAAACAAGTCAAAAAAGGTATAACAAAAAGAGGTAGTGCAAAACCTTGGATAAAGTTATTGAATTTTTGATTTCTCCGTTAATTGAAAGTTGATTT
>CAKSRS010000085.1 GCA_934487205.1 uncultured Clostridia bacterium | reverse complement strand
AGGCAGGCACCCCGAAGATTACTTTGTTAAAGAAATCGAATTCAGCGGCCACAAGCGAGCCTGAGACTTTCCGGCAATCGCTTTGATGGGCACTTCGCCAAGCTCTGTAGAACGCGAATCTTTACTGTTGGGGCGGTTATCACCCATTACAAATACGCAGTCATCGCTGACCGTAAACGGATACTCGGTGGCAAAATCGGTAATTGTTGTAATGCCGTCATAATACGGCTCATCAAGCACCTCGCCGTTTAAAATAACCTGACCGTTTTGCAAATCAATCGTATCGCCCGGCATGCCGATTATGCGTTTTACATAAAATTTACGTCTCAAATTATCGTCAAGATTAAAATACAGGCTGATTTTTGAGAAAAAATTGAGCTTTGTATCATTTTCTTCTTCGTATTCTTTATAAAATTCGCTACGGTTTTTATAGTTGGAATCCAAAATAATAATATCGCCGCGGCTTGGTTTATAGCCGAGTTTGGTAACAAAGAGCCTGTCATTATTCACCAGTGTAGGATACATTGACGGTCCGTCAACGCGTACAATATCAAACAAGAAAGTCTTGATTGAAATGGCAATCACAAGAGCGAGAACAATGGTATAAAACCATTCCCATACCTCACGGCCGAGATTGAAAGTATTCTGCGTTTCCTTAACGACATCATTATTTGGTAAGTTATTATTTTCAGTCATCATATACACCTCTTTAAATTTTGCGGCAATAAGCAAAAAGGGACATTAAATGTCCCTCAGCTTCAATTTTTGCAAGGGAAGATTATATTCTTTCCTTAACTTTGGCAGCTTTGCCGACTCTGTCACGGATATAGAACAATCTTGCACGTCTTACTTTACCCTTTCTTGAAACCTCAATCTTTTCAATGATAGGTGAGTTAACGGGCCATGTCTTTTCCACGCCGACGCCGTACGAAAGACGTCTTACGGTGAATGTTGCACCAATTCCGCTGCCCTGCTTTTTAATGATTGTACCTTCGAACATCTGAGTTCTGGTACGGTTACCCTCGACAACCTTCTGGTAAACTTTTACGTTGTTACCGACAACAAGTTCAGGTAAATCATTTCTGATTTGGTCTTTTGTTATAGCGCTAATGATTTCATTTGCATTCATCATTGTGCCCTCCTTTTTATCTTAGGCGTTCGTGCCGACCGAGGCAGAGGACCACCCGTAATTAACTTATATATTATACCACTGTTTTTATAAAAAATCAAGCATTTTTTAATAAAAAAATAAATATTTTTATCAAGGCATAAAAACGTACAAACAAAAGTATTATTTATAAACAGCAAAAAGGAGATGCAATTGTTGATTAAAGGGACAAGAATGATAGTAATTACAAGAAAGAAACTGATTTGTGCAGGGTGTGTCGCGGTACTTTTTGCTGTGTGCGCATGCATAACTGTCGGTATGTCGAAAAAACAAGATATAACGGCATTTTCCAGTTATGAAGAAATAATAGACAGCCAGCTGACGCCGTCTTCCGAAACGGGAATAGAGGATAAGATGAAGAAAATTTCCGAAAGAGCAGCCGAAATTCCGAAGGATTTGCTGAAACATTTTTTTGTGTTAGGTGACGTAAAGCCGACACCCGTGCCTGCGGAAAATACACCGCAGCCGACCGAACAGGCACCGGTTATGCAAGCTGAAAGCCGCCGGGCGGACAAAGGATTGCAAGTATCAAACGCAACGAACATAAATGTAAATCCTTCGGATTTTTTAAACAGTCCGCTCGCGTTTGTAACGGACGAAAACGGACCGCAGATACTTATAATGCACACGCACACAACCGAAAGCTACAGCGAGGAAAGCTATATAAAGGGCGCACCGGACAGAAATCTTGATGAGACAAAAAATATAACGGCAGTGGGGGAGGCTATGGCGGAGGTTTTCCGAAAGAACGGTATTGATACGGTGCATGATACCACCGTGCATGATTATCCCGCATACAATGGCTCGTATAAACGCGCCGCCGCAACAATTCAAAGCAATCTTAACAAATACGGAGGGATAAAGGTTGTGCTTGATGTTCACCGCGACGGGATAACCAAAGCGGACGGTACAAAGGTAAAATTAATGACGGAAATCGACGGTGTGCAGACGGCGCAAGTTATGCTGGTTGTAGGAACAAATGCCACGTTGCAGCACGACAGTTGGCAGGAAAACTTTAAATTCGCGTCGCAAATTCAGGCAAAGGCTATCGAAATGTACCCGTCGCTTATGCGTCCGATTGATGTGCGGCAGGAACGTTTTAATGAACATATGACAACAGGTTCGCTTATAGTGGAGGTTGGTACAAACGGAAACACGATGCAGGAGGCAATAAACGGGGGAAGATGTGTTGCAGAAGCGATTTCGGCTGTGCTGAAAAAATAAATGTATGCGGACATATTTTTGTAATATTTCTTGAAATTTATCCTTGAATATGATATAATGAATACAGTACATATTCGAGGAGGATAAGTTTATGAAAATTACAAACGATATTAAGTATGTGGGCGTAAATGATCATGATATAGACTTGTTTGAAGGACAGTATGCCGTTGAAAACGGCATGGCGTATAATTCATACATAATTATTGACGACAAAATTGCGGTATTTGATACGGTTGACGCGCGATTTAAAGATGAATGGCTCGAAAATATCGAAAGAGAACTGGGTGGAAAGCAGCCGGATTATTTGATTGTGCAGCACATGGAGCCGGATCATTCGGCAAATATTGCGGATTTTATGTGTAAATATAAAAACGCAAAAATCGCGGCAAGCTCAAAAGCGTTTACAATGATGGGACAATTTTTCGGTGAAACATATGATGACAGAAGAATTGAAGTCGGCGAAAACAGTACGCTGAGTCTGGGAAAGCATGAACTTACTTTTATCACCGCACCGATGGTTCATTGGCCGGAGGTTATAGTAACATATGACAGCTGTGACAAGGTTTTGTTTTCGGCAGACGGGTTTGGAAAATTCGGCGCTCTTGATGCATGTGAGGACTGGGCGTGCGAGGCACGGCGCTACTACTTCGGAATAGTGGGAAAATACGGTGCCCAAGTGCAGGCACTTTTGAAAAAAGCCGCAGCTCTTGATATCAAAATAATTTGTCCGCTTCACGGACCGGTACTGACGGAAAATCTTGATTATTATTTGGGACTTTACAATACTTGGTCGGCGTATGAGCCGGAAAATAAAGGCGTATTGATTGCATATACTTCAGTTTACGGCGGGACTAAAAAAGCGGCTCTCCTATTAGCGGATAAACTGTGTGAAAAGGGCTGCCCGAAGGTTGCTGTAAGCGATTTGGCGCGCGAGGATATGGCAGAGGCGGTAGAGGACGCATTCCGATATGATAAGCTTGTATTGGCAACCACAACGTATAACGGTGATGTTTTCCCGTTTATGCGGACTTTTATTGAAGCCCTTACCGAAAGAAATTATCAAAAACGTACAATCGGTCTTATAGAAAACGGTACATGGGCATTGACTGCAAACAGAGTAATGAAAGGTTTATTTGAAAAATCCAAGAACATTACATTTGCGGAAAATGAAGTACATATTAAATCGGCAATGAATGAACAGAATACTGTGGAAATTGATGCACTTGCAAATGAACTTTGCGCAGATTACAACAAGTAATAAATAACTCAATGCACAAATTTGGGGTTATACCTGTAATATGTCTCACTTATGTGATTGCGGGGGACGGCAAATTCAAAAGCCGCTATAAAGTTTTTTCAAACTTTATAGCGGCTAAAATTTTTGTTTGAGTTAATCTATTCGAAAAATCAACCCATTATCTCATCAGGATCATCATATGCGGTTCTTGCCGGAATGACCCAAATCATCTGATTGTTTTTGTCCCACTCAACGCGGCAATCCAGAGCATCTGTTATATCGCGAAGCTTAAAATAATTATTTCCTTCAATATTATAGCAGGTCGCCTTAATCGGCACGCCGTCAAGCGTTAAAAATACCGATGATGAAAGAGCTGTTCTTTCAACACCGTCACCCGGTGTTAATTCACCGCCTGCCGATGTGTAATCATAAAAACTCAACATATCAATAGAATTTGTTGCACTGTCATAAGTAACGTCAAAGGATTTAATGGTTCCGTTGAGAATTTTTGCAATATCTCTGAGTTTAAAGTAGTTGTTGTCATCGATATTATATGCGACTGTGTTATATTTGCGGCTGTCCAGGCAAACAGTCTGCGTTTTAGCAACGGAGTCTTTGCTGAATCCGTTTCCGGGATAATAAGTGAATGTGTCGTGCATATCGTCCTCGTGAACCAGATAGCGAATCTCACCGTTATAGAAAATAGTATAGATTTTACCGGTTATAATCCAAGGTGATATATCTTCAGGGTCCAGAATATCATTCATATCTTCGTCACGGTCAAATGAAAATTCTTCGATGCCGTATACATTTACCCATTCTCTGTCGTGTATTGTGTTGATATCACCGTTGTTTGAACTAAACCACTTACTGTACTCTGACATCAGATTCTCATCAACGTTGATATATCCGAAACGGAATTTTTTCAGCTTTGCAAGTCCTTCGGCAGAATAGGTCAGTGCGCCCCATTCGCCCCAAGGCGTATCTACAGACAGAACGCCGATAGGTGCACCTAGCGCTGCCGTGTCCGCTGCAGACAGGGTTTTGGTTAAATCCTCGAGATAGCTTGTCAGAATATAGCATTCCTTTGAGTTAAACCAGATTTTTGAATTTGTTCCGTCGTAGTTAAGCTCAATAACATCAAGCGCCGTACCCTTTTTAACCGAACCGACAACCGAAGAACCGTCGGAAATATCACAGTCAACGGCCGCTATTGCCTTATACTGTGTTGTCGGCTTTGAAGTGTTTGCAAGCTGCGCATTCACATACTTTGCGTCAACATAATAAAGACCTTTCTTATAGTAAATCTTATAATGACCGTTCTGCGGAGCAGCGTCTACAATCTGAAGTGTCTGATTGATTTTAATAACACCCGATTTTACATAATCGGTATTATCGGGAGTAGTCTTAACCATCAAAAGACCTGTTGCCTTGCCTACAGCCTCGATTTTGGGAGGCGTCGATACCTGATTGTTGATATCTAAAATATAACAGTTGTTTCTAGGAAGAAAATATACTCCCGGTTTCCAGCTTGTGAAAGCGGTACCGTCCTTCTCGCCGCACTGTCTGATAGTACCGCGGGATTCATCAACACCGCCTTCGCTCCATACGGCAACCCATTTCTCGTTATAAGCAACAACTTCAAATTCACTCGTTGTTGTAACATAAAATGCCGTGTTAGCGTATGCATCTGTTCTGGTCCATTCAGCAAATGGGGGATCGTATCCTATTTCTTTAAGTTCATCAAGTCGTCTGATATGATAGTTAATCGGCGGATCGCCAGGGTAGAACGAGGCTTTTACCGAGCCAATTTTTCCCTCGTCGCCAATATGTACAACCGCCATTCCCACAAGCGGCAATGAAGCGGGACGGTCGTGCCTTACCCATTCCGTAGGTACCTTAGCATAGAAATTTCTTTCCTGTCCCTCAGTTGTTTTGCTTCCGCCGTAGATGTAATCGGAAAGAAATGTCATCTCTATTGCGTGCTGATACTTGTTGGGATCGGAAGATGCCCATTGTTTGTTTAACTCCTTTTCTGCAGTCTCGGCAGCTTCGAGTATCGGTGTTGTTTCCCGAGCTGTTGTATAAGCGAGGATATATCCGACCGAGCCGTCCGATAACTGAATTTTATGAAATTTTCTGTTATCCTCTCCGACTACATAAGCTTCCAATATCGTCACTCTGGCTCCTTTGCTGACCTCACATATAGCACCGGAATAAGTGGCATTTTTTGTAACGCTTACAGTGCCGCCGTATACAACATAGGCGGTATCACCCGCCTTTAGATCGGCTGCATACGCAATAGTGCAAAGCAGCATAAAGGCGCAAAGCACTGCCGTTAAAAATTTTTTTAACACAATAATTCCTCCTTTTATTCTTTACGTTAGTTTATTAGAATTTGTGTATTATTATAATTATATACCATATCAATGCAATATGCAAGGGGGTTTGGAAAATTTATGTTGAAATTTGAAAATAAGTGTAATATGAGCGGACTGCTTTGATACACAGATGCCGTAAAAGGCATAGGAGAGCCGTTTATAGGGAGTATATTTTATAAAATAAATCTAAGTCAGCATTTGATACTGTTCACATTTTTGCAAGATTTAATGCATCCGTGCGGTTTGTATTTTCGTTAAAAAATGTTGCGTTTGTGCAATTTGACAAATAAGCAAAAGTCAAAATTCAATCCAAAGTGTTGATAACTCAGCCGAAGTCCAGACTTCTGAAAAACCGAAGTCTGTCGAAAATGCCGAAGTCTTGACTTCTGAAATTCCGAAGTCTGCACTTCGAAAAAACCGAACTCTTGACTTCGGCAAATCCGACTCTAATAATACTGATATTAATAATACGGATTTGAATAAAACTGA
>CAKSRS010000084.1 GCA_934487205.1 uncultured Clostridia bacterium | reverse complement strand
ATTATCGCAAAAGGATTGGAACGCAAGGGTTTGGAAAATATCACAAAGGAAATCAACACATCAAAGGTTTCGGACACCGAGTATTTCCTTTCGGTTCACAATCCGTCATCGTTTGCGCGTTCGGAAATTGTTGAGGCTTATGTTGATGTGCCGAGAGATATTATCCTTAGATATATCGTTATCGAGGATATGGACGGCAACCCGGTAAAGGTGCAGGAGGTTGAACGCAGCGCCAACACAAGAGCCGGAATTTATCACCCGAGAAGCCGCAATATGCCTTTCTATTGCACAAAGGTGCATCTGTTCTTTGAGGCAAATGATATTCCGGCAATGGGTTACAAAACATTCAAATTAAAATGGGCGGAAAAGAACGAATATCCCTATCCGCACGAGGACTGGGACGCACCGAGAATTTTGGCTGACAATATGCTATCGGGTGCAAATCAGGCGGAAAATGAGTTTATCCGAGTTAAAGTAAATCCGGACGGAACAGTCAATATTACCGACAAGGAAACGGGCAAAACTTACGAAAACTTAAACTACTTTATGGATGTGGGCGACCGCGGAAATATGTGGATGTATGACAATATCCCCTGCGACCGCATCATAAACAGTCTCGGCGAAAAAGCGGTTGTGTCAACAAGCGTAAACGGTCCGCTTTGCGTTAAGTTTACTGTTGATCTGACAATGAAACTGCCGAGAGATTATGACTTTGCAAAACAGGTAAGAAGCGATGTTTTGGTTGATATGCCTATTCACGTTGAAATAACGCTCAAAAAGGGCGCAAAGGCATTGGAGGTTGAAACCACAATCAACAATACCGCAAAAGACCACTATTTCAAGGTTTGTATGCCTACAGGGTTAAAGGCTGAAAAAACCTGGGCAGAGGGCTCGTTTATGGTTTGCGAGTACCCGGTAAGACCGTCAACCGACGGCGAGCTCAGAGGAAACGAGCTTGCACGCCACCCGGCTCAGCTGTGGTACGATTTGGCTGATGACAAAAACGGCTTTGCAGTGCTTTTGGACGCAACAAAGGATTACGAGGTTTTAGAGGACAGCGACGATTTGACGCTTGCTATGGGACTGGTACGCGGTACAAGACTTAGAATTGCCTGCGATAACAGACTTTGGATGGAGTATCCGGGTGATGAAAGCAGCCAGTCATTGAGAGAATTTACCTACCGTTATGCATTTATGCCGCATACCGATAAGTGGGAAAAGGCAAAGCTTTATGACAGTGCGCTTGCATTTGCCGCACCGATGAAAGTTTGCCAGTTCGGAAAGCAAGAGGGTATTTTTGATACAGATAAGAGCT
Source organism: uncultured Clostridia bacterium (assembly GCA_934487205.1). Taxonomy (GTDB): domain Bacteria; phylum Bacillota; class Clostridia; order UBA1381; family UBA1381; genus UBA1738. The sequence goes on along the minus strand of CAKSRS010000084.1, from coordinate 5,285 downwards.
TTGTGGAAATTGAGGGCGACAATCTCGTATTAAGCTCGGTTACAAAGTCGGAAAACGGTACTGTTTTGGTAAGACTTTATAACCCGACAGATAAGGAAATCAAGGGTAAATTAAATATCGGCTTTGACTTTGACAGTGCAAGAAGTATCCGCCTTGACGGCAAGGAAATCGAAAGCCTGAAAAAAGATAAAAACAGTGTTGAAATCAAGGTCGGCAAGGGTAAGATTTATACGGTTGAGGTAATGTGATGAAAATATCGGAGCTTTTTGAGGAAATCTCAAAGTATTTTATTAAGTTCGGTGAGCTTGAATGTCTTATACGGACGATTAATGAAATTTGGTATTTGAGCGGCTTAACAATACAATTCGGAGGTAATTAATATGGAACTGAAAAATAAAAAGGTGTTGTTTCTCGGTGATAGTATAACTGCGGGTGCAGGCGTGTCGTCACCGGAAAAATGTTATGTATCGGTTTTCGGAAAAATATCGGGAGCAACAGTAACAAACTACGGTATAGGCGGAACAAGAATTGCAAAACAGTCATGTAAGAGCGAATATGAGATATGGGATCAGGATTTTTTATCCCGGGTTAGCGGTATGGATAATGATGCGGATATAGTTGCGGTTTTCGGCGGAACAAATGATTTCGGTCATGGGGACGCGAAAATCGGCAACATGAAGTCCCGTGATGAATATACATTCTATGGTGCTTTGCACAGTTTGTGTACAAGACTTATCAATAAATATCCGAATGCTGATATTATCTTTATGACGCCGCTCCACCGTGTAAGCGAAGATGATGAAGTAAACGAAATCGGTTTAAAGCGCGAAGTAACTTTATCCGGATATGTCGATATAATAAAAGAGGTAGCTGGATATTACGGATTGCCGGTTTTGGATTTGTTTAATACGAGCGGACTGCAGCCAAAAGTAGATATTATAAGGGAAATATATATGCCGGACGGGCTGCACCCGTCAGATGCCGGAGCAGAAAAATTGGCAAAAAGGCTCTGTAATTTTCTTTTATCCTTATAAAAATGAGGTACCATAATGAACGAAATAAGAAAGAGCGAATTTTTTGAAGCAGGAAAGGATGGAGTGAGGAAAATCCTCACTCCGGACGATAAAAAGATTGACATAGTTGAATTTGACGATAAGAAATTATGCGTTGTCAAAAGCGGAATGGGTTACCCGGCAATTTATCCGATGCATGAAACGCACTTTGAGCCTAAAGCCGAGGCAATACTTATGGACTTGGATGGTACAAGCGTGCACAGCGAGAGCTTTTGGATGTGGGTGATTGAGCGGACAACCGCACGGCTTTTGGGCGATAATAAATTTAAACGTGAAACTGAGGACGATCCGTTCATCTCGGGACACAGCGTATCCGAGCATTTGCAGTATATGATTGACAAATACGCAAAGGGCGAAAGTTTAGAGCTTGCACGTAAGTATTACTTTGAAATCGTAAACTACGAAATGGACGAAATCTTAAAAGGACGAGGCAAACAGGATGCATTTACTCCTGCACCGAACTTAAAAGAATTTTTGATGACAGTCAAAAAAGAGGGCATAAAAATCGGGCTTGTCACAAGCGGACTTTATGAGAAGGCAATGCCGGAGATAATCTCGGCGTTTAAGCAGCTTGATATGGGTGACCCTGTGGATTTTTATGACAGCATCATCACCGCGGGGCAGGCACTGCGAAAAGGGCAGACAGGCACGCTCGGTGAACTTGAACCGAAACCGCACCCGTGGCTTTATGCCGAAACTGCAAGAGTGGGACTGGGTATTCAGTTTGAGCGTCGGCATAAGGTGGTCGGGATTGAGGACAGCTCGGCGGGCGTTGTGTCAATAAAGCTTGCGGGCTTTAGCTGCGTCGGAATATCGGGAGGCAATATTGACAAAGCGGGTGTCGGAGATATGTGCGATTATCGGATTGACGAGTTGATGGAGATATTGGATATTATTATGTAAAGAGCATATGACAAGAGGTGAAGTACAAAATGATGAAAAAAATACATCTAATAGGAAATGCGCATTTGGATCCTGTGTGGCTGTGGCAATGGCAGGAGGGATTTACGGAAATAAAGGCTACTTTCAGAAGTGCACTTGACCGTATGAAGGAATTTCCGGATTTTAAATTTACAGCGGCATGCAGTGCATATTATATGTGGATTGAAAAAAGTGACAAGAAAATGTTTAATGAGATTGTCGCAAGAGTTAAAGAAGGCAGATGGAACATTGTCGGCGGTTGGTTTATTCAGCCGGACTGTAATGTTCCGTCAGGTGAGTCATTTGCGCGGCACGCGCTGATAAGTCAGAGATACTTTGAGGAAAAGTTTGGCGTGAAGGCAAATACCGGATACAATGTCGACTCGTTCGGTCACAACGGAAATTTGCCGCAGATACTTAAAAAGAGCGGTATGGATAATTATGTGTTTATGCGCCCAATGCCGCACGAAAAGAGCTTGCCGGCATACTTGTTTGATTGGGAGAGTATGGACGGAAGCAGGGTAAGAACATATCGCATACCGGAATGTTACAGCATAGACCTTACGCGTATGCAGGTTTTTGAGAATATTAAAACCCTTGCGGATAAGCATGATATGATGGCATTTTACGGAGTGGGAAATCACGGCGGCGGTGCAACTGTCGAGTTACTTGATGAAATGCACAGAACGCTTGATGACAGCTTTGTATATTCAACGGTCAATGAATATTTTGATGCGGTAAAGAATGATGAAGTGCCTGTTGTTCACGATGATTTGCAGTTCCATGCAAAAGGCTGTTACAGTGCAATGAGCGAGATAAAGGCGAATAACAGACTTTGTGAAAACAAACTGTTTGAAGCAGAGGGATACTCGGCTCTTTCAAACACTCTTATGGGTACGGAGTATCCTGCAGAAGAGTATAAACGTGCGTGGGAGGATGTGTTGTTTAATCAATTCCACGATACTATGGGTGGCTGTGCAATAAAAGAGGCATACACGGACGCAAGGTATCTGCACGGTGAGGCTGTGGCGATAGCGGACAGAAATATCAATTTTGCGCTTCAGCAGATTTCGTGGAATATAGATACAATGGATGGGAAAGAGTTAAAACCGTATAAGAAATGGCCGCCGGTTATTGCTTGGCGTACAGAGGAGAATATTGGAACACCGGTTGTGATATTTAATCCGCTTTCTTATGATGTGGAAACGGTTGTTACGGTAAGAGATGCCGGAAAGATTGTTATTGATGAAAATGGGAAAAAAGTTGCAATTCAGTCTGTACGTGATTCAAAAACTAACGGTGATGACAAGTATCAAACAGCATTTACGGCAAAAATACCGGCATTGGGTTACGCAGTTTACAGAATGTATTTTGAAGTGCCGGAGGAAAACTATGAAACGGCTCTTTCAACATCTGATATACATATGGAGAATGAATTTATTCGCGTGGAATTTGACGGGAAAACAGGCGAGATCAGCACGCTTTATGATAAAAAAACAAACAAATATCTGCTTTGCGGCACATCGGCTGTGCTTATGGACGAAACGGAGTGTGACACGTGGGCACACGATATCTATGACTTTAAAAAATGTGTTGCCGAGTGTAAAAACGGAAGCACAAAGCTTATAGAAAACGGTCCGGTAAGAGCGGCGGTAAGATGTGAACAGAGTTTTGAAAATACGCACATTATCCGCGACTACTATCTTGAAAACGGAGATAATAAACTGATTGTAAAAACTAAAATTAACTTCAGAGAAAAGCACAGAATGCTTAAATTTGCCTTTGATGTGAGCTGTGAAAATCCTACGGCATTTAATGAAATTCCCTACGGATACATCGAAAGAGCAACAGACGGCGGCGAACAACCGTCGGGTGCATGGATTGCGATGAAGGACGGTAACGCGGGTGTAGGTGTTGCGACAACATCAAAATACAGTTTTGATGCCGACAAAAATAAGCTGTCGCTGACAGTGCTACGCGGTGCAATTTTTGCAGATCATTTCGGAAAACGTGATGAATTTTGCGAGTATATGGATCAGGGTGAACACGAATTTACATATACAATATTTCCGTTTGAATCATTTGCGGATGCGGAAAAACAGTCACAGATGCTGAATAACCGTCCGACAGTAATAGTTGAAACTTTCCATCACGGAAAGTTGGGAACAAAATATTCCGGAATAAGCATTTCGGAAGAAAACATTGTTGTCACCGCACTGAAAAAGCACGAGGATTCGGACGCATTCGTTTTAAGATGCTATGAGTCTGAGAATAAAAAAACTTCGGTGAAAATCAAACTGTTTGATACAGAGTTTACGGCAGATTTCGGCGCAAACGAGATAAAAACATTTATTGTTGACGGGGCGAATATAAAAGAAACCGATTTTTTGGAATAATTAAGGAGGAAAAATAAAATGAAAATATTTATTGACACGGCAAATGTAGATGAAATAAGGGCGGCAAATGACATGGGCGTGATTTGCGGCGTTACGACAAATCCGTCACTTATCGCGAAGGAGGGTAAGGTTTTTAAGGACGTTGTGACCGAGATTACCTCAATTGTCGACGGACCGATTTCTGCGGAGGTTATCAGCCTTGAGGCGGACAAAATGGTCGCAGAGGCTTTGGAGCTTGCAAAAATACATAAAAATATCGTAATCAAAATTCCGATGACGGCGGAGGGGTTAAAAGCTGTAAAGCAGCTTTCGGCAAAGGGAATAAAGACGAATGTTACCTTGGTTTTCAGTCCGGCACAGGCGCTTTTGGCAGCTCGTGCAGGCGCGAGCTATGTCAGTCCGTTCGTCGGCAGGCTGAATGATATTTCCTCAAACGGCAACAGCCTGATTGAGTCAATTGCGGCAATTTTTGATATACACGGCATCAAAACCGAGATAATCGCGGCAAGCATCAGAAGCCCGGAGGACGTTGTTGACGCGGCGCTGGCAGGTGCGCATATCGCGACAATTCCGTATAAAGTAATATGTCAGATGATTTGTCACCCATTGACCGACGCAGGCATAGAACGCTTTTTGAAGGACTGGGAAAGCGTTCCGAAAAGGAGTTAAAATATGCTGACGGGAATTGATATAGGCGGCACGAAGTGCGCGGTGATTGTAGGCGATGAAAACGGCATCGCCGACAAGATTAAATTTGAAACCACGACGGTTGATGAAACGATTAAAAATATAATATCCGCAGTCGAAAAGCTCGGTGTAAATGACGCAATCGGCATATCCTGCGGCGGTCCGCTCGATTCAAAACGCGGCGTGATTATGTCGCCGCCGAATTTGC
>CAKSRS010000083.1 GCA_934487205.1 uncultured Clostridia bacterium | reverse complement strand
AAGGAGTCGGCGGGGATCTCGGGAATCATCAAGGTCTTGGGCATATCGGCAAACTGATGGAGCAGGGCCACGATTTCACCAAGCGTAGCTTTGTGAGTGATAGGGCAATAGCAGTACTTGCCTTCTGCTGAAGGAAGTACTTCAAGTCCTTCAAACTCACAATGGTGCTCCTCGCCCTTCAAGGCGTGGATCATCTCTTCCACAAGGTCGTCGATGTAGAGCAGTTCGAGTTCTACTGACGGGTCGTTGACCGTGATGGGGAGGTCGTTGGCGATGTTGTTGCAGAAGGTGGCTACGGCACTATTATAATTGGGACGGCACCATTTGCCATAAAGGTTGGGGAAACGATAGACCAAGACTTTGGATCCCGTCTCCTTACCATACTCCAAGAACAGGTCCTCGCCAGCCTTCTTGCTGCGACCGTACTCGCTGTTGCCGAAACGGCCCGCCAAGGAAGCTTGTTGGGAGCTGGAAAGCATCACGGGGCAAGTGTTCTTATGAGCCTTCAGCGTGTCGAGCAAGGTGGAGGCGAAGCCGAAGTTACCCTTCATGAACTCGTCATTGTCCTTGGGTCGGTTGACGCCAGCAAGGTTGAAAACGAAGTCGCACTCCTTGCACCAAGCGTCGAGTTGGTCGGGGGTGGAGTCGAGGTCGTACTCGAAGACTTCCTCGATCTTCAGGTCGCCGTAGCAACGGGCCTTGCCGTCTTTGATGTTATTGAGTTGGGCGCAAAGGTTCTTGCCGACGAAGCCCTTGGCACCAGTTACTAAAATTCTCATACTATTTTATTTGAACTCGAAATTCGAACACAGATTACACAGATAATACAGATGATATTTGAACACGAATAACTCTAATAACACGAATGTTATCTGTTTAATCTGTTCTATCTGTGCTCGTACTATTATTCGTTTAATTCGTGTGATTCGTGTTCGTCTTAGAAACTACAGATGATATTTGAACACGAATTACTCTAATAACACGAATATTATCTGTTTAATCAGGTCTATCTGCGTTCATACTTAATATTACTTATTTATTCGTTAAATTCGTGTGATTCGTGTTCGTACTTAATACTACTTATTTATTCGTGTTCGTTTACTGCACGAAGTTGCCCTCGCCTTTCAATTCTTTCTGAATATACTCCAAGGAAGCGATCTTGGCCTTGGTTTCCTCAAGGTTCAGGCGGTAGGTGTTGTCGGAGTTGAACTCCTCTATCTCAGAACGCTTCGTGTCGCCCTCCTTGAAGAACTTGTCGTAGTTCAGTCCGCGGTTGTCAGCGGGTACACGGTAGAAGTTGCCCATATCCTCGGCCTTGGCGCACTCCTCCTTGGTGAGCAATGTCTCATACATCTTCTCTCCGTGGCGGATGCCGATGACTTTGATATCCTCCTTCTTGCCTCCGAAGAGCTCGCAAACGGCCTCGGCCTGGGTTTGGATCGTGCAAGCAGGGGCTTTCTGTACGAGGATGTCACCGTTGTGTCCATGCTCGAAAGCGAAAAGGACGAGATCGACGGCCTCCTCCAGCGACATGATGAAGCGGGTCATCTTGGGCTCGGTCAGCGTGATGGGGTTGCCATTGCGAATCTGGTCTATCCACAGGGGAATGACAGAACCACGGGAACACATCACATTGCCATAGCGCGTGCAGCAGATCTTGGTATTGCCAGAGTAGCGACTCTTGGCGACGGCGATCTTCTCCTCCACGGCCTTGGTGATACCCATGGCGTTGATGGGATAGGCGGCCTTATCCGTGGAGAGACAGATGACGGCTCCTACTCCTGCCTCAATAGCAGCAGTCAGGACATTGTCCGTGCCAATGACATTGGTCTTGACGGCCTCCATCGGGAAGAACTCACAGCTCGGGACCTGCTTCAATGCTGCGGCATGGAAGATGTAATCCACACCAGGCATGGCATTGCGGCACGACTGCAAGTTACGTACATCACCGATAAAGAACTTGATCTTGTTTGCCACATCGGGGTATTTCACCTGATACTCGTGGCGCATATCGTCCTGCTTCTTCTCATCGCGGGAGAAGATGCGGATTTCTCCGATGTCTGTACGGAGGAAACGGTTCAACACTGCGTTACCGAAGGATCCTGTTCCACCGGTTATCATAAGAGTTTTACCTGCAAAAATGCTCATAATATTCTTTGTTTATTTCTTTTCTGTGCCATAATACTTTCATACCACTCTGCGAAATGTATCAATTCTTCCCTCAAGCTTTTGTTAGGTTTTTTAAAAAAGTCCTGCTCTTAGGGAGTGGTGTCAACATAGGTGACAGGAATATCGTAAACCGCCAATACAGTGCACCTGCTTTTCAGCGGATTAACTCTACCTGTGTGTTTGAATGTTTTATTCTTTAACAACTAAGCGACTTCATGCATTAGCTAAGAATCTTTTGAAAGTTTACTGGTACATATTCCCATTTGCTACAATAACTGAAGGACTATGAAATACAAGTATTTCTATCTTCATACCAGTTCTTTATAACTAATCAGTTTGCTATTGGATAAATATTTTTCAACTGTATGCTCCTTTATAAACTCGTATTCTTTAAGATAATCCGGATGCCCTGGATGGCACATCAACTCAATAGTGCAGTCGCCAAGTGGGCGCCTGCCCCTTGACAACTGCTCACATTCACTCTCGTATGCATTGAAATAATCTGTAACACTTGCTTTTCGTCTAATTTTTCTTCTCCAGCTTTCGCTTTCCATCATTGAATAAACAGATGAGAAAACTCCTCCAAAACCACTCAGCGAATGTGACAAGGCCAACACCCCCGGAACTAAAGAGAGCTCCCCAAGACCGTCAATTGCCATTTTTTTAAAACCTTTTATAGGAGATGTATAGCGATTGCGAACCTGATGAATGTTGTATTTTTCACACAAGCTCATCAAAACATTTCTAAAAGGATATTCCTTATGGATATGGTGATGCCCGTCAAAATGTGTAACAACTATTTCTTCTACGGTAATCACTTTATTGATTTGTGCGTCCCATTCGTCATAAACCGCCTTCAAGAGCTCTGGCGAAAAGCTCTTGAAGCTGCGAATTCTCTTGGTAAAACAATTATCATTATCCACAATATTCATCTGATGGAACACACTACTGGCCGTCAAGGCCTTTCCCTCTGTCAAATTCAAGTGAACTCCAAAAGACGCTTGAGGATTTTCATCCACAATAGCATGTACTTCTTCCCAAGAAGAGGAGTTAGCCATAATGGTAGAAGAGGTTATTACACCTAACGACAAGGCCTCTCTTATTGCCTCGTTGACAATATTGTTTTTACCCAAATCATCTGCATTGATTATTATTGAAACTGACATTTATTAACTTACTAACTTTAAAACCTTTCCTATCTACTTGCATATTTTTCCGCACTCGTGCACCCTTTCATCAATAGTGAAACAAAAGATAACACGTGCACATTAAAGAACCGCAACGAATGAAAGAAAACTTTCAGTGAGAATTACATAAAACCACTACTATCCACAAAATGTCATTTACTATCTAAGCATGAGTTTGCCAACAAGCAACAAAGACCATTGAAAACCACTCTGTGAGTTAGAATTGATTCCAATCGACAAATCTTACGATTTAAAAGTATCAATATGAAAGCACCGACCAGTACGCATATTTACACATACAAGAATGCTTGACAAACACTCCCTTATTACTTGCAAAACCTGTCAGCTTTTTAAAAATTAATGATTTCAAGTGGACATTGGTGTATAAAAAACAAAGGAGCTATTGATATCACAATTACCGCCATAAGTTTTTCAAAACGGCCTCCGCCATATACGACAAAGACGAAAAACTATCAATACACATTTGTAACATTGCCTAACGAGCAATAATACTCAAGACTTACCTAATTACGTATTGTAACGAGTTCGTCCATCTAGGATATATCCCAAAAAGTCAGAGAGGTTACTCTAATCGAGTTTTTTCATACTCAAAACACTCTATTTCGATCGTTGTGCCGTTGGGGATATCGAACCAGAAGCATATGCTACACCTATGCACGCATTAGTATAATGTTATATGTGCTCCTCAACGCCACGGAAGTGGACATTCAGTTCATGGAGATGCTCCAAAAGGGTACCAAGGGGCGTGCCCTCCGTCATTTTCGCAAAGGCGTTGACATCCTTGGGGAAGCATTTGCCACCATAACCAAACTTACCGTCAGGACCGGGCACATAGGTGTGGGTATCATTGATGTAGCCCGAGAGGAGCATTCCCGTATGTACCTTGCGCCAATCACCGCCCATCTGCTCGCAATACTCACGACAGGCATTGAAATAAGTCACCTTGTAAGCTCCAAACACATTGTGCATATATTTGGTCAGCTCAGCCTCCAAAGGAGTCATGACGGTAAACTTCTTGCCAACAAAGATCTTTGTGAGTAATTCATGCGCACCAGTGAACACCATAGTCTGCCTCTTGAAGTCCTCGATAAACGTACGTTCAGTGAGAAACTCTGGCATATAGCACACCTGGTGCTTCGTCTCACGAGAGAGCATATCGCTGGTTCCAGGAAGAATAGTGGTTCTGACAAAGACGGGGACGTCTGGCAGGTTTGATATCAGCTCTTTCATGAGCGTCAAATCCTGTGTTCCATCATCTTCCGTGGGCACATGAATCTGCAAGAATGCGATGTCCACGTGGCTCAGATCATCATGATATCCCTTTGCGGGGTCACTGATAAATAGTTTACACTCTGGATTGTTGTGCTCCAACCAATCCTTCAGGGCTCCACCGACGAAGCCACATCCGATAATTCCTACGTTAATCATGATTTTTTGTTTTAAACGTCTAAATTTATTTAGTTTTGTTTTCTGAAATGATTGCCGGATCATTCTCAGCATATATTCCTTTCAGCTGATTGAGCTCGTTCTGCATGGCTGCTAAACGGGCATTGAACTTAGAAGTAAGTTTCTCCCGCTCACAAGTGTACGCTTTTTCCAGCTCTTGTTCACGAGCCTCAAATTCGGAGCGAACCTCAGCGACTATTGACTGGCGAAGAGATTCCGAAAGGTTTACAGCACCGTCTCCTGTTATAAAAGCCATGAGCGTTTGCATCATGTCATTTATCTGATCTATCTTTTCACACAGCTGTTTGTTCAGGCTTGAAGCCAAAGCCTCCAGCTCCTCTACTCGCTTTTCACGGACACAAAGTTCCTTGCGAAGCTGCCTGTTTTCAGCTGCCCAATCATGCACTTGCGCACTAATCGCTTGTGTGGACTTGTTTTCAGGCTCCATTATGGCTGGGACATAAATATCGTGGTTTGCTTCTAATAGATCAAATCCTTACGAAGTAAGGGGTATGGCTGGCGGAGAAGCTGTCAAGCGGGCACATTAATCACCGTTAATCCAGCTTTAATCGTTCATTAATGCTTTGTAAGCCATCAGTCTGATGTCAATCCTTTTGGGGTTGGGTAGAGGAATGGAACTGCTGATAGGCTTCCCGAGCATTAGGGGCCACGATATGATTGCCACCGAAGAAGTTGATGATGACCTGTGGTTCCATGTTCTGCCTGAGTTTGTCGATGACGGCCTGGGCGATGCGTTCTTCCAAAACGGGATCAGATGGCTTCGCCTGTGGTTTCTCCAACTGCTCCGCCTTGGAAGACGGGGCTTCCTGCTCTTTTGCAGAGGCTTCGGTTGATGCCGAGGCGCGAGAGACAAAAAACAGGTCAAAAGGACTCCAATGGCGTCGTCCAGATGATTTGCATTGCTTATAGCCAAAGTATGCCGCAGTAGCTATTTGAGCTATCATTATCTCTATTCCGATCATGGCGATTAATGTTTGGGGTGAGACTTACGTCGCGCGATCAAAGCATCATTAATGCGGGCGCGTATGTTATTCACGCTTCTACCAGAAGTGATTTTGGTGGCGAAGGGCAACAGGAGCTGGATGAAGCTACTTCTAACGACGATTTCCTCGGTGAGTTTGGTCTCTTGATCAAACATGGAGACGACAAGCAAGGCAAGCTCTGTGGCGTTGTTGCAGTCACGAATCTGAGCGAGGAAGGCCGGGAGGCTTTCCTTGCCAATGTAGAGGGCGAGTTTCTTGGCTTCAGGGGGAAGCGACATCGGGGGAGTCAACATCGGAAAAACTGTCTTCAGCGGCTTCCTGCTTACTGAGAATTTTCTCGGCAAACTGATCGCCATTGAAGTTTTGTACGGTCTTTGTGGCGTTGGGCAGAACCTGGACGATACTGTCGTGGATGCTAATTTTTACGTCGTTCATAATGTGGTTTAGTTATTTATGAGAAAAAAGGTGAATGAACCTTGAACAAAGCCTTGAGGTATTTACCTGTACGACACTCCGACTTGTTTGCGAGTCTAGACAAATACTGTTCATTGCCGATTTCAATGCTTCTTGAACACTTCCGATTCCACTGAACGACGTAACTGCAGGCTCGTATTCTCATTACAAAGATCGGCACGAAGTAGAACTATTTCATCCTCCAAGGCCTTGCGTTCCTTAGCATTCTTCTTTCGCTCAGCTTCCAACTGATGATTTCTCTCGTTAGTATCAGCCAACAGGGCCTCAGCAGTTTCCAACCTTCTCTTCGTACCGGCAAGCTCTTGTTTGGTTTCTTGTAATTGCCGAAGCACAACATCCAACTTTTGAGAATGAGTGACACCTAACGCCTTGTTTTTATCATTGTATGCTTGTTGTTGAAGACGAGACAA
>CAKSRS010000082.1 GCA_934487205.1 uncultured Clostridia bacterium | reverse complement strand
GACGAGTACACGCCGAACAGATTTACCTTCCTTTTTCAAAGTCTGTCAGCGTGTCAATAGGTTTATCGACACGCTGATAAACCGATAAATCGGGTTATTTTGAAAATTTTGCGCCCTGGTATGTGTTGCGCCGTACCATTTCTTTATCAATTTCGTTAAGAACAACAAATTTTTTCAGACTCCACATGGGTGCGATTAAAACATCTCGTCCGCCATCGCCGGTAAGACGCTGAATAACGGTGTCCTCATGAAACAGTTCAAGGCAATCGACAACGGTATTCACATAATCGGTGAGGGACATTACCTCAAATTCGCCGTTTTGGTACTGCTGTGCCATTTTTGTACCCTTCATAACATGCAGAAGATGAAGTTTTACACAATCCGGACGAAGCATTGCGACCTGTTTTGCGCTTTCCGTCATCATATCGTGCGTCTCGCCGGGGAGACCGAGTATCAGGTGAACACAAACTTTTATGCCGAGATTTTTCAGCTTTTGGTAGCCTTCGAGAAAATCCGCATATGAGTGGCAGCGGTTTATGCGCCGTCCCGTTTCGTCAAAAACGGTTTGCAGACCGAGTTCGACCAGAAGGAAAGTGCGGGAATTGAGTTCTTTGAGGTAGGATAGTACATCGTCGGCGAGGCAGTCGGCACGTGTTGCAAGTGCAAGTCCGACAACGCCTTCTTTGGCGAGTACCGGCTCAAATTTACTGCGCAGAACATCTGCCGGCGCGTATGTATTCGAATTTGCCTGAAAATACGGGATATATTTTGCACTGTGCCATTTTTGCAGCATTTTTGCTTTTACTTCTTCAAATTGCATTTCCACGGTATGCGAAGGGTCGCCCGCAAAATCGCCGCTGCCGGAAAGGCAGTAGGTACAGCCGCCTGTGCCCTTTGTGCCGTCAAGGTTGGGGCAGGTAAATCCGCCGTTAAGCGCGATTTTAAAGACCTTGCAGCCAAATTTATTTTTAAGGTAATAGTTCCAAGTGTGATATCTTTTGTTGTCAAGCGAATATTTAAAATTGTTTTCCATATTTCCTCCGAAAAACAGCAAAAGACGGTGTATTTTACACCGCCCTTTGCAATCCGTTTTAAAGTCTTATGATAATTCAAAAGACTTGCAGTCTGTACATTCCGTCATTGTCGGGTTAGGTTCATGTGTGCCTACCGTGATGCAGTCCAAAGAACAAAAATCCTTTGATTTGCAATGATTTTTACATTCGGTTACAGTACATTTGATGCTTTCATTAGGTTTACAACTACAACTCATAATATTTTCCCATAGCCTTTCTGCCCGCAATTTCAAATGTACGCGTATGCCGCGGGCAGACAAGGCGTACTGCAAAAAAGAGTGCGCCGCGATTTGCGGTGCAGACATTTTTGACATATGGGCAAACGTTAATTTTCGAACGTTTCCCTGATTTTATTATGCACGGGGAAAAGAAATTTATTCAGTTGTTAAAGCAAATGTTTATATTTGTTGTAAAGTTTCAGGCTGGTAGATATTTCCGACGGCGACAGGACGCTTTTTATATATGATTTCAGCTCGCTTGTTTTGCCTTCGTTTTTCAGCTTGTTAACTTTGGAAATATCCACTTTGGAAATTATCGACATGCCCGCCATAATTTCGTCCTTGTCGGCGCTTGCCATGATACGGTCGTAGGCGCTCTTTTTGCCTGATGATTCCGCCGTACTGCTTACATTTTTGCTTGTTTCGCGGATTTCTTCGTCGGAAATTTTTGCCGGCGCGGTCGTTTTGCTGTCGTCCAAGCCGTCGTCGGGCGCGGGATTTTCCTGTTCCAGTTCGTTGAGCGCTTCAATAACAGCCGGTGCTGCCGACTTATCAAAATTCTTCAGATTATCCAAAAACTGCGTATTGGAAAAATATTTTGCAAAGGTAAAAATATCTTCGCTTTTTAATTCTTCTCGGGTATCGCCGCCCTGCTCAACAGCCTGATTGTATTTAGGCATTATGTAAAAACGATAATAACCGAAAACCGCAATTGCGGCAATGATTAAAAATGCGATAATAGCCGCCAAAATTGACAGCAATATGCCGCGGATATTATTTTTTTTAGTCATATTGTCACTCCGTTCCGTATGTTTACAGTATAAACATTGATACTATGCCTATTGCAATGGGTATTATCATGGCAACCGCCAAAACAAGGCATACGATTTTTTTTGTTTGGTCATTAAAATGCATTTTATTTTTCCCTCTTTCTAAGATTTTTAAAAAAACTTTTTATAATATTTTCACAATCTTCGCGCATGATGCCGCTTGTCACATTGACTTTATGGGGAAGAAGTAAGGATAAGTCGCACACGCTGCCTGCGCAGCCGGATTTTGCGTCATATGCGCCGAAATACAGATTTTCAATCCGCGCCTGAATTATCGCGCCCATGCACATCGGACAAGGCTCAAGCGTCACATAGATATCGCAGCCGGGGAGACGCCAGCCGCCGAGTTTTCGGCAAGCTTTGTCTATGGCGATGATTTCGGCATGCATTAAAGCGTTCTTTTTGATTTCGCGCTTGTTGTGAGCGCGCGCAATAATTTTTCCGCCGCGCACTATTACCGCACCAATCGGTGTTTCGCCTATATCCGCCGCCTTTTGTGCCTCACGCAGAGCGGCGCGCATGAACTCTGTTTCCATAACGGCTCCTTTGTTTTAACTGTATTTACAAATATTTTATCACAAATTTTAAACTTTTGCAATAAAGATATTGTTTTTCGTTAAAAAAATTGCTATAATATATGTAATGATTACAATATTTTGAGAAATACAGGGTGTTTTATACATCAGAACGGAGAAAAAAGTGAAACAATCGGCATTTAAAACGCTTGAATTTGATAAAATTTTGGAAAAGATGGCGTCTTTTACAGAAAGCGAAACGGTAAAAAAACAAATCCTGTCGCTCACGCCATATGATACGCTTGACGCGGCGCGCGCGGCGCAGAAGGAGACAACCGAGGCGGTCGTAACGGCGCTGAGGATAGGCAATCCGCCGGTGGGGCTCGGCGTTGCGGATATTTCCGCGTGCATAAAGCGGACGGAAATCGGCGGATTGTTAAATCCGCGCGATTTAATGAATGTATCGCGGCTATTGTATGTGGCGCGCAGAATGAAGGCATATCTTGGTGATGCGCCAGATGATGCGGAACTGCTGCACGGGCTGGGAAATTCCATGATAACATGCAAGCAGCTGGAGGATAAGATTAATTCGGCAATTTTATCCGAAACCGAGATTGCGGACGATGCGTCGGCAGATTTATCGGCAATACGCCGAAAAATGCGCAGTCTCAATGCGAAAATTAAGGAAAGTCTTAATTCCATGATTCGCTCGGAAACGTACAAAAAATATTTACAGGACGCGATAGTGACAATCCGCTCGGACAGATATGTCATTCCGGTAAAAGCGGAATACCGCGGCGAGGTGGCGGGCATAGTGCATGACTCCTCATCGAGCGGTGCGACGCTTTTTATCGAGCCGATGAGCGTTGTTAACGCAAATAATGAAATCCGAAATCTTATAGGTATGGAGCAGCTGGAAATTGAACGGATTTTGTCGCAGCTTTCGTCCGAAACGGCGGAAAATTCCGGTATAATTCTTGCGGATTATAACATAATCGGGAAACTTGATTTTATTTTCTGCAAGGCGAAACTTTCGTTTGATATGAAGGCGACCGAACCGATTTTGAATGATGAAGGCATCATTGAATTTAAAAAGGCGCGCCACCCGTTAATTGATAAGGGCAAGGTTGTGGCAAACGATATATATTTGGGCGAAAAATTCGACACACTTGTTGTTACGGGACCGAACACGGGCGGAAAAACCGTAACGCTCAAAACAATCGGTTTGTTTTCGATTATGGCGGCGGCGGGATTGCATATCCCGGCGAACGATAACAGCCGTGCGGCGATATTTAAGCGCTTTTTTGCCGACATCGGTGATGAGCAGAGCATTGAGCAGAGTTTGTCGACGTTTTCGTCGCATATGGTTAAGATTGTTGATATTGTGAACAATGTTGACGGCGATTCTCTTGCGCTTTTTGACGAGCTCGGCGCGGGAACCGACCCGACCGAGGGTGCGGCGCTGGCAATATCAATTCTCGAGACATTGCGCGGGTTCGGCGCGTCGATTGTAGCGACTACGCATTACAGCGAGCTGAAGATTTTTGCGCTTACAACCGACGGTGTGGAAAATGCGTCATGCGAATTTGACGTTGAAAGCTTGCAGCCGACATATAAGCTGCTTATCGGCGTGCCGGGAAAATCAAACGCATTTGCAATTTCGCGGCGACTGGGACTTTCCGAGGCGGTTATCGCGCGCGCGAACGAAATATTAAGTGACGAGGATGTAAAATTCGAGGACGTTATAACCGACCTTGAACAGAACCGCGCCGAGGCACAGTCTGAAAAAGAGTATGCAAAGCGCGTGCGTAGTGAATTGACAGAATTGAAAGCGGAAACCGAGCGCGAACGCAAAAAGGTTAAGGATACAAAATCGCGGATTTTGGAGGACGCACGGCACGAGGCGAAACTTATTGTTCTGGAGGCGCGCGAGGAGGCAAATGGAATTATAAAGGAACTCGAGCGCATGCGTATCGAAGGTAAAACTGCCGATGTGAGCGAGAAAATTCAAAAATCGCGAGAAAAACTCAAAAATCGCGAGAACAAGCTTGACAAAGCTATGAAAAACAGCGCAAAACCTAAAACGCCCCTCCGCAAGGCGCCGAAAAATCTGAAGGAGGGCGACAGTGTGCGCCTTATAGATATGGATCAGCCGGCAACGGTGCGTGTGCAGGCAGGAATAGTAAAGATGGACGTTCATGTGACAAATTTGGAAAAAATAAAGGACAATTCCGCAAAGGAACTGACAGAGAGATATGTAAAATCGACCAATGCATATGCGTCTAAAACAAAGAATGTAACAACCGAGATTGATGTGCGCGGACAGACTCTTGACGAGGCTGTCATGAATGTTGAAAAATTCATTGACGATTGTTATCTTGCGGGGATTTCGCCCGTTACGGTAATTCACGGCAAGGGGACGGGCGTGCTGCGCAGCGGTATCGGCGACGCGCTCCGACGTAACAAGCATGTAAAATCCCAGCGTATGGGACGATACGGCGAGGGCGAAATGGGCGTAACGATTGTCGAACTTAAATAATGCGGGGAGTAATATTATGGCAAAGAAAAAATCAGTAGTGACAAACGCAATGCGTTTGCTGACGAAGGAAAAAATTAATTATGAATCGGTGGAATATCAGGCGGACGAAGTAGGCGAAAATTTCGGCATGCACATTGCCGAACTGACGGGAATCCCGTGTGAGCGGTCATTCAAGACGCTTGTGGCGCGCGGCAGCGGGATAATGGTTGTATGCATTCCCGTAGACTGCGAAGTGGATTTGAAAAAGCTTGCCAAAGCGTCGGGCGAAAAGAAGGTAGAATTAATTCATGTCAAGGAACTTTTGGGACTTACCGGATATATCCGCGGCGGAGTTTCGCCGATAGGCATGAAAAAGAGTTATCCGACTTATATTCATGAAAGCTGTCTCGGATTTGATAAAATTGCGGTTTCGGGCGGACAGTGCGGCGTAACGCTTTTGATGTCCCCGTCCGACGTTATCAAAGTGACGAACGCGACACCGTGCGATATAATAAAGGATTAAGAAAGGCGGAGAAATATGAGTACATTTAATAAAGCGGATATTTTAATTCCGAAAAAGGGGATAGATTTAAACAAGTGGAGCGTGGTTGCATGCGACCAGTACACTTCCGAGAGGGAATATTGGGAACGGGTTAAGGAATATGTCGGCGAAAGTCCGTCGGCGCTTAATTTGGTTTTCCCGGAAGTGTATCTTGCCGAGGGAGACGGACGAATAGAAAAAATTAATGCAGCGATGCACAAATATATTGAGGACGGCGTGTTTGAAGAATGTTTAAACAGCATGATTTATGTGGAGCGAACCCAATCGGACGGCAGAATACGCCGCGGAATTATCGGTACGGTCGATTTGGAGGACTATGATTTTCACATCGGCTCAAAAAGCAAAATCCGTGCCACCGAGGGTACGGTTCTTGAGCGTATTCCGCCGCGCGTAAAAATCCGCGAGAATGCGCCGCTTGAACTGCCGCATATAATGATTTTGATTAATGACGAACAGAATACGGTAATAAAGCCGTGCGACGGTGAGATTTTGTATGATTTCGACCTTATGGAAGGCGGCGGCCATCTGAAGGGGACGCTTGTTTCCGATGAAACGGCAAACAGAATAATATCGGCGCTTGACGCACTGGAAAGCAACGCTGAGGACGGTCTTTCATATGCCGTAGGTGATGGAAATCATTCGCTTGCAACAGCGAAAACGTGTTGGGAGAACATAAAACAAAGCCTTACAGATGAACAGAAAAAAACGCATCCGGCAAGATTTTGTCTTGTCGAGATAGTGAATATTCATGATGGCGCGCTGGATTTTGAACCGATACACAGGGTTGTTTTCGATGCGGACGAGTCGCTTATCGACGGCATCTCGGATTTTTACCCGGAAACATCTGCCCGGGATAACGGCGGTCAGAAAATAGATTGGTATTGCAGCGGAAAAAGCGGAAGTGTTTATGTTAAAAATTCCGGCTGTACGCTTACTGTCGGAACGTTGCAGAAATATCTGGACAGCAAAAATGTCCGCCTTGACTACATACACGGCGAAGATGTGGCAAAACGCCTTGCATCGGGCGGCAGGGCAATGGCGTGGCAGTGGCCCGCCTTTTTGGCAAACATGCAGCAGAGCAGGTTCAGCTCGTCCGAGCCGGTGACC
>CAKSRS010000081.1 GCA_934487205.1 uncultured Clostridia bacterium | reverse complement strand
ATTATATCATAGGTTTACCAAACCGATTGATATTTTTAATATAAAAACATATCTATAAAGATATTATACGAGGAGAACGATTTATGAAAAGACAAGACGAGCTTACAAGCGCGGAATTCGAACTTATGCAAATGCTTTGGAGTGCGGATGAACCCATAAAAATTCAAGAATTATGCGACTTTCCGCAAAACGAATGGAATTATTCCACCATTGCGACAATGCTCACACGAATGAAGGAGAAAGGCGCGGTTATTGCCGAAAAACACGGCAAAACCTATTTCTATTCCCCCGCCATTGACAGAGAACACTATACAAAAGCACAAACGCAAAAGCTTATCGAAAAGCTGTATAACGGTTCGGTGAAAAATTTGGCGGCGTCTCTTTTTAAAAACGATGGCATTACGAAAGAGGACATAGCAGAACTCCGTCAGCTGCTCGACGAGTAAGGCGGTGAATTATATGCTTACCGAGATTTTCACGAGCGTATTACATTTGAGCGTTGTCGGCGGGATTTTCAGTGTCGTACTTTTGTGTATTTCACCGATTATGCGGCGATTTTTCACTCCCGGAGCGCGGTATTACCTATGGCTTTCCGTCTTGGTTGTCATGGCAGTGCCGCTACGCATTAACATGCCGCAGCGCGCCCCGCAGCCATTTCCGCAGACAGCAGCTGTCGAAATGGTTGACGAGCCTTCATATTCAAACACACAAGACGGCATAACGCTCCGCACGGCAGACAATTTGTATGAATTAAGCAAAAAAATTCCGCCCGACGGCTTAACAATCATTTCCGCGATATGGCTTTTGGGCGTTTTATGCAAACTCATATCAATGCTTATAAAATACGCCATTTTCCGCCGTGCGTTGCAAAAGAGCTCACGTGCCGAGACAGCAAACTTCGAAATCCCGAGCCGTCTCCGTGTGCGAAAATGCGGACTTTTACATACGCCGCTGATTATCGGCATTTTCAAGCCGATTTTGTACCTTCCCGACACTGATTTACATGCCGATAACTTGCGGTATATTTTCATGCACGAGCTAACGCACTACAATCGTCGGGATATTTTGTGCAAATGGTTTTCTGCGGCTGTCAGCTGTGTGCATTGGTTTAATCCTTTTGTGTATGTAATCCTTCGGCAAATTGACGCGGAATGTGAAATCTCCTGTGATGCTCTTGTTGCCGGCAGACTTGCATCGTCCGAGCAGAAAAATTACATGCATATGATTTTAGATATGCTTGACAGCTCGTCGATTTTACGCTCGTCACTGACATCTCAAATGTCAAGCGGCAAAAAACTTTTGAAAAGGAGAATAATTATGTTTAAAAACCGAAAACCGCACAAAAAATCCACCGTGATAATAAGTATCTTCGTTTCCGTTTTGCTGATATCGTGCGCCGTTTTGGCAAGCGGCATAATTGGCGGCGGCACAAATACCGCACCGACCGACGGCAATATACTTATCGTCGGCAAAGACAGCGGCGGGCGCGCCGACAGCATCACAATTGCCGGAATAAATAACGACCGCGCTGCACTTTTATTTATTCCGCGCGGTACTGTGTTTTCCGACAGCAGAGTATCAACAATATATGCGCAAAACGGAATTGACGCACTAAAAAGCAGCATTGAGCAAAACCTTGAAATTCCCATTGATTACTACGCTGAAATTGATATTCCCACCGCGGAAAATATTATTGACTCTATCGGCGGAGTTTTTGCGGAAATTCCCATACCGATGAATTATTCCGACCCGCACCAGGATTTGCAAATTCAGATTTCTGCCGGCAAACAGCAGCTTGACGGCAAAGGTTTATTAAATTCCGCACGTTACAGAAGCGGCTACGAAAAAGGCGATATCTCGCGGCTTGAATTTCAGCAAAAGCTTGTGGACGATGTTTTTTCTTACCTTAAAGAAAACGGCGCAAAAAATAAACTTGCATCCGCAGCAAAGATTTTCGCCGCCGTAAGCACGAACCTCCCCGCCGACGCTGTAAAAAACATTGATAAAATCAACACGATAAACACATTTATACTGCCCGGCAATATCGATGAGAAAACCGCTGATTATATCCCGGACATCACCGAAATGCAAGGCGTGATAAACGACAGCTTTTAATTATTACAAAACGGGCGCGCAGCGGTTAAACCGCCCCGCGCCCATTTGCCGGTTTTATTAAAAACCGAAATAATTTTTTGCATTATAATAGCAAATATTCTCCGTAATTTTACCGAGTGTATCTATATCGTCGGGGTATTCGCCTTCCTCAACCCACTTGCCGATAAGATTACACAAAATCCGCCGAAAGTATTCGTGGCGTGTATACGACACAAAACTGCGGCTGTCGGTGAGCATGCCGACAAATTCCGATAACAGCCCGAGATTTGCCAGTGCTTTCATCTGCGCCTCCATTCCGTCGCGATGGTCGTTAAACCACCACCCCGAACCAAACTGAATTTTTCCCGCATGCGGAGCTTTTTGAAAATTCCCCAACATACTGCTTATAACATAATTGTCCTTCGGATTCAGCGTGTACAAAATCGTTTTCGGCAGCAAATCATCTTTTTCCAGACTGTCTAAAATTTTTGAAAGTCCTTCGGCAATGCTGAAATCATTGATAGAGTCAAATCCCGCGTCGACGCCGATTTTTTCAAACATTGCCGTATTGTTGTTGCGCAATGCGCCTATATGCAGCTGCATAACCCAGCCTCGCTTGGCATATTCTCTGCCCAAAAATATAAGCTTTTCAATAACATCATCGGTCATTTCATCAACCGAATGGTCGGACAGCCGACAGCCGTTTTCATGAAAATAGTCAATTCGCCCGATAATATTATCATTTACATCGGCAAAGTCCGGACGAAACGCCGGCAGAACTTTTGTTTTAAAGTCTTTCAATTCTCTTATTTTTTTGTGATATTCAAGCGTGTCATACGGCTTATCGGTAGTGCAGATTACGTCAACATTTGACATTTCGATAAGTCCGCGCACACGGAATTTATCTTGCGCTAAACATTCATTTACTATGTTCCACACTTCTTCCGCCGTTTCCTCGCAAAGCAGTATGTCCGTGCCGAAATACCTCTTTAACTCAAGGTGCGTCCAATGATACATCGGATTGCCTATCATAAGCGGTACACAACGTGAAAATGCCTTCCATTTTTCAAAATCATCTTCACCGCCCGTTATGTATTCCTCCGCAATCCCGGCAGAGCGCATAAGCCGCCACTTATAATGGTCGCCGCCCAAAAACAGTTCATACGCGTTCTTAAACTTGTGATTTTCGGCAATCATTTCAGGCGAAATATGGCAATGATAATCAATTATCGGCATTTTTTCGGCATAACCGTGATACAATTTTTTTGCCGTTTCGTTTCTTAACATAAAGTCCGTCGTAATAAAGCTCATGTGTTTAACACCGTCCCGATTTTTTATTTGACTATATCACACAGTATGATAAAAATCAAGATAATTCACGCATTATGTCAATATCTTCAATGAAAAAGTAAAAAAATTGATGTGCATACAAATAGGACTGCAGCAAAACAATTACATTTTGCCGCAGCCCCGGTTCTTTGATTTATAATATTTTCGTCATGCAACGCACAGAAATCATGTCTAAATCCTTTTATTAAGATAAGCAAGCGAAAGCGCCATATTTTCGTATTGAATGACAACATCATCAGGCACGGAAAGTGAGCATGCCGCAAAACACCACACAGCCTTTATACCGCTTTTAACAAGTAAATCGCACACTTCCTGTGCCGCCCTTTTCGGAACGGTGATAATGCCTATCTTCACATCATTATTTTTACAAAAATCCGCAAATCTGTCCATGGGATATATCGGCTTGCCGCAATCACTCTTTTCCTCATCGCTGACGGCAATATCGAACGCCGCGGAAATTTCAAGCCCGTAATCATTAAATCCGCCGTAGTCAAGCAATGCGCGTCCCAATTTGCCCGCGCCTACAATTACTACGCCGCCCGATTTATCATCACGCAGGAATTTTTCAAGCGAATTAATCAGTTCAAGCACATTGTATCCCGTTTTCGGTCTGCCCGCACCGCTGACCGACGCCAGATCCTTGCGCACCTGCACTTCCCCCATGCCGAGCGCCCCGGCAAGAGCCGTCGCAGAAATATTCTCAGTATTATGCGCGGCGCTTTTCAGGTATTCCAAATATGTCGGAATACGCCCCATCGCTGCACGCGATACCTCAATCTGTTTCATAAAACCTCCTACCGCACAGCCGATATTCAGGCACGAACAGATGTTGCCGCATCAGCTATTTCATCAAGTTTCTTGTTTCTGAAATACAGCGCAACATCGATTGAGATTTCGATAAAGTTGAGCACATAGAAGAAGAAACTGAGATAGAAAATAAACCCGCTGCTGCCTTGATTCACCTGTATGATTTTTCTTGCAATTCCGCATGCATAGCCGATAAGCAGAAAGACTTCAAAAAAGAGACTCTTTCCCTTTGCCGTTCTTGACACTATCGACTTTCTTATGGAAATCGGCCATGAAAGACCGAAACAGAATATCGTAAGCGCCTCAAGTAAATCCGTAATCATTATTTAACCAAACCCTTCTTATTATTTATTTTCTACGGTAATCCGGCAGAAGTTTCGGTGAAACAGCGTCGGTCGTTATGCCCGCTGCATCACGCTCTGCATCAAATTTTGCAATATGGTCAAGCGTAAGCTTGCCTACCGTGACGTCTTTTGCACGTGCAGACGCATTTTTGCCCGCACTTCTGCCAAATACGATAATATCAAGCAGAGAATTACCCATCAATCTGTTACGACCGTGTATTCCGCCGACAGCCTCACCCGCAACAAACAGGTTTTCAACATTCGTCGTCATACCGTTTACATCTATATCAAGTCCGCCGTTCTGATAATGCAGAGTCGGGTAAACCAAAATCGGCTCGCGGCGGATATCAATTCCGTAACTTGCAAACATACGCATCATCGCCGGGATACGTTTTTCGATAGTACCCTCGCCGCCGATTTCCTCAATCATAGGCGTATCAAGCCATACAGCCTCGCCGCTGCCCGTTTCAACGCCTTCGCCGCGGTCGGAACATTCTCTTATTATGGACGCCGCCGCCACATCTCGCGTTTCAAGCGGATGCATAAATACTTTACCGTCACGGTTTACGAGCTTTGCGCCCAGTGAGCGAACCTTTTCGGTAACAAGCGCACCGAAAATCTGCTGCGGATATGCCGCACCCGTCGGGTGATACTGCAATGTTTCCGCATACAAAAGCTTTGCGCCCACACGATAACCGAGCACAAGACCGTCCGCCGTCGCGCCGTAGTGATTTGATGTTGGGAATCCCTGATAATGCATACGGCCCGCACCGCCCGTTGCAATAATAACTGTTTTCGCCCGCGCTACCATAAGCTCATGCGTTTCCATGTTCATAAGTACCGCACCGGCGGCTTTTCCGTTTTCATCAAGAATAAGCTCTATTGCAGCCGTAAAGTCCACAACCGGAATACCGCGGTTTAACACCTCGTCGCGCAAAGTACGCATGATTTCCGCACCGGAGTAGTCCTTTGCCGCGTGCATACGCTTGCGTGATGTTCCGCCGCCGTGTGTTGTAATCATGGTTCCGTCCGGCTCTTTGTCAAATTCAACGCCAAGATTATTAAGCCACTCGATTGCTTCGGGTGCATCACAAACCAGCTTTGCCAAAAGTTCACGCTTTGCGGCATAATGTCCGCCGCCGAATGCATCAACAAAATGGATTGCCGGCGAATCATTCGGCTTATCTGCCGCCTGTATACCGCCCTCCGCCATCATTGTGTTGGCGTCGCCTATACGCAGTTTTGTTACAATCATTGTCTTTGCGCCTGCTTCGTCAGCCTCGATTGCAGCAGACGCACCCGCGCCGCCGCCGCCGATTATCAGCACATCAACATCATATTTTACATCATCAAGATTAACGTCGTCCGCCGAAATACGGCTGTGCGCCTGTAACATATCGCACAGCTCATGCGGTACCGACTCGCCTTTGTTCGGGCCGATTTTCAGAGTGGAAAATTCGTCCTTTTTGTAATCCGGGTGATATGCGGCAAGCAAATCGTCCTTTTCCTTCGCTGTCATGCGCTTGGGCTCATATGCAATATTATCTTTTCTTGCCGCTTCAACCGCCTTCAGCGAATCCTGAAATTCTTTTGAATACATAATTTTCCCTCCTTATTTCTCGATTTCTCTGTTATTGTAGAGTTCCTCGATTTCCTCAATCGGCTTTTGCATCAGATTTTCAATCAGTTCGGTAAATGTGCCGTCCTTAATTTCCTTAACTCTGTCCTCAAGATGCTTTGTTTTCGGCGCAAGATACTTACCGTTAAGCCTTCTTGCAAGCATTGCTACCTGCGGGTGAGAAATCCCAGCCGGGCAGCGTGATGAACATACACCACACATTACACAGTCAAACGATTCTTCCGCACACTTATCGAACTCGCCGCGCTGGGCATATGCAATATACTGCATAACATTAAGCCCCTGCGTACAGCTTTTTGTACATGCATTACAGCCTACGCACGCATAAATCTCCGGGTAAAGCTGCATCATAATCTGTTCGGTCGGCTTAATTTTTTCTATATCATACACCTGTTTTACAAGCGGGAAAAACGGCAGCGTAGCAACATACATATTCTCCTCTACCTTTGTCTGACAGGCAAGGCATGTTTTCAGTTCTCTGTCACCTTTGATACGGTAAATCGTTGCACACGCGCCGCAAAAACCGTTACGGCAGCCGCAGCCGCGCACCAGCTGGTATCCGGCATATTCCATCGCGCGCATTATAGTAAGATTATCGGGTACACTGTACTGTTTACCGAACAGGTAAATGTTAACCATATTTTCCATAATCAATTTCTCCTCGTATAATATCTTTATAGATATGTTTTTATATTAAAAATATCAATCGGTTTGGTAAACCTATGATA
>CAKSRS010000080.1 GCA_934487205.1 uncultured Clostridia bacterium | reverse complement strand
CCTTAGTTACTTTCTTCATTTTTTGTGTCTCCTTTTTCTTTATTATAATATTCCAAAAACTCTGCGCTGTCAAGGACTTCCTTTTCAAGCAAAGCTTCTGCTACATTTTTCAGTCTTTCGGAGTTTTCCAAAAGAAGTTTTTTTGCACGTTCGTATTGTACTTTTATCAGGTCTTCGATTTCTTTGTCTATCTGGGACGCGACCATTTCGGAGTATTGTTTTGAATGAACGTAATCGCGGCCGATAAATATTTCCTCGTCATTTTCATAACATACGGGTCCAATCTTATTGCTCATACCGTATTTGGCAACCATTTTATGCGCCATTTGTGATGCATGTTTGAGGTCGGACGATGCGCCTGTCGAGATATCGTCCATGATGAGTTCCTCCGCAACCCTTCCACCGAGAAGTATTGCAATTTCATTTTCAATATCCTTTTTGCCACGGTACCATGTGTCCTCATTGGGGAGGTGCATAGTGTATCCGCCGGCTCTGCCGCGTGGTATAATGGATACCTGGCGTACAGTTTCGCTTGATGAAATAAGATGCGTCAATACTGCATGCCCGGCTTCATGATAAGCTGTAAGTTTGCGCTCTTTGGCAGTCGCAACGTGCGATTTTTTCTGCGGACCTATCATGACTTTTGTGTTAGCGTCATCAATATCCTGTTCATCGATTTCCGCTTTGTTGCGGCGCGCCGCAAATATCGCAGCCTCATTCATAAGATTTTCGAGGTCGGCTCCGGTATATCCGACGGTTAATTTTGCAATTTTGGATAAATCCACATCTTTGGATACGTTTTTATTACGGCAGTGGATTTTCAAAATTTCCTCACGCCCGCTTGAGTCGGGGCGGTCAACTACAATCTGCCGGTCAAATCTTCCGGGACGTAAAAGCGCCGGGTCAAGGATATCGGGGCGGTTGGTAGCCGCCAAAACTATTATTCCTTCGTTTTTGCCGAATCCGTCCATCTCAACAAGTAATTGGTTAAGCGTTTGTTCACGTTCATCATGTCCGCCGCCCATTCCTGCGCCGCGCTGTCTGCCGACTGCGTCGATTTCATCTATAAAAATAATGCATGGGCGTGTTTTTTTCGCTTGTTCAAACATGTCACGTACTCTTGACGCACCGACACCAACGTAAAGTTCAACAAAGTCCGAGCCGGAAATCGAATAGAAGGGAACACCCGCCTCGCCCGCAACAGCACGCGCAAGCAGCGTTTTACCGGTACCGGGCGAACCGACAAGCAGTACGCCTTTCGGTATTCGCGCACCGAGCGATATAAATTTTTGCGGCTGACGCAAAAAATCCACAATTTCCTTTAATTCTTCCTTTTCTTCCATTGCGCCGGCAACATCGGAAAATTTAACTTTTGTATCATCGACATTCAGTTTTGCGCGGCTGCGTGTAAAGTTTGCCGCACCTCTGCCGCCGGTTTGCTGAAGTAAAATAAATAAAAACAGCACCGATGTAAGTATTGACGTAATCGGGATTATATATTCAATCCATGATATTTTCGGCGGTGCTACCTGATATTTCAGTGTACCGTTTTCAATCATGGTGACAATTTCGTCGCCCGCGTCATTTTGCAGAACATCATATGAAGGGATTTCACATGACATTATCGTGTCGCCTACTTTTGCCGTAGCCGTTGTGCCGCTTATATACAGTTCTGAAACCATGCCGCTTTTTATTGATTTTACAAGCGATGAATAGTTGGAATGTACCGTGGTATCCATAAGCGATGATATCAGGGAATATGTGCTGATAAGGATTGCAGCTGCCAATATCCATGCAAATATGTTTCTGTTTTTAGTCTGCATTGCAAATCTCCTTTAGTTCTAATTTGTATTCTTTAAAATTTGAATTATTAAAGCGTCTGTCATTCCGCATACCGATTATCGAAACAATATTTTCGCCCTGAACCAAAAGCGGAATTTTGTTTCGGTCGCGTGACGGTATTTTTTTGTCCGTAAAGTAATCGGAAAGCTTTTTTTTGCCCTTCATTCCGCACGGGTAGAAAAAATCCCCGTTTTTTTTGCTGCGTATCGTCAGCCCGTCGGTGTTTTCAAGAAAAATTCCGCCGCCTTTTTGTTCGGTTATAATAACAGTTTTGCCTATTTCCGGAATTTTTAAAAGTACATCGGGTTTTATGATATACTCATAACGGCATATGGCGGGTTTTTTTTCAATAATAAGCTCTCCGTATTGCAGTCCGGCGGTTAATTCATGGGGAAGATTGATTTTTTGCCCCGTAGAACAGTTATTTATTAAGTGCAGCAGATTTTCAATATATTTGTTCGGTAAATTCTGCCGGGTATTTGCCGCACTTTTGTAATGCAGCTGCAAAAGACGGCGCTTAACGGCAATATCATAGCTTGAAAATTTGTCAAGAAATATTTTGCCGTTGTATTCACGCCTTGCCACGGAATCAAGGTAATCTGCATCTTCCGAAAACAATTTTGCGTTTTGCGTCACTACATCGATAAATGCAGGGTTATATACCTTTTCTATTTCGGGAATCAGATTTAGTCTGATTTTATTGCGCGTGTATATATTTTCAAGATTGGTTTCGTCCGTCATATATTCATAGTCGCTGTTATTGCAAAAATCGAAAATATCCGATTTTTTTACATCGAGCAGCGGACGTATGATTTTGCCGCGTGTGTAAGGTATTCCGGAAAGTCCGCGTACCGACGCACCTCGCAAAAAATGTAAAAGAATAGTTTCCGCAGCGTCATTTTTATTGTGAGCCGTTGCGATTTTATCGCAATCAATATTGTCGAAGAAGCTATATCTTACCTCGCGTGCGTAAATTTCTTCGCCGAGTCCGGCTTTTTTTGCACCATTTTTGATGTCCGCCGTAAGGCAGTGAAGTTTTATACCGAGTTTGTCACACAGCTGCATACAAAACTGCATATCACGGTCCGCTGTTGTGCGCAGGCAATGATTAATGTGCGCCGCCTCCAACGATATTCCGTATTTCTTAGCAAGTGAGCAGAAAATATGCAGCAGCGCAACCGAATCCGCGCCGCCGGATAAACCTACAAGAACACGGTCGCCCGGCATAAGCATATTATGTTCGGATATTGTATTTTCAACAATTTTAATTATGTTCATTCCTGTGGTTCTTCCTGTGCTCTGTAATCTATGTTAATAAATTTCGTGTATTTTCCCTGCCAGCCAAGTTTAAACATGCCGGTTTCGCCGGCTCTGTGTTTTGCAAGTATTACTTCAGCGCGGTTTTTATCTTCCGTGTCGGGGTGGTAATATTCATCGCGGTAAAGAAAGATTACCATGTCCGCGTCCTGTTCGATAGAACCGGATTCACGAATATCCGAAAGCATAGGTCTTTTGTCGGTTCTGGTTTCACTTGCACGCGACAGCTGCGAAAGCGCTATGACGGGTACGTTCAGCTCTTTTGCCATAACTTTAAGCGAACGGGATATATCCGATACGGCTTGCTGACGCGATTCCGTATTTGAGCCGCTTTGCATAAGCTGAAGGTAATCGATTACTATCATGGATAATCCCTTTGTTTGTTTAAGTCTGTGACATTTTGCCCTGATTTCCGATACGGTTATAAGGGGCGAATCATCAATATAAAGCGGAGCTGCCGCAATTTTATCAAGGATTTTACCCATACGCGTCCAATCTTCACCTTCAAATCGTCCGGAAAGAATTTTCTGCGAATCTATAAGTGCCTGAGAACATAAGATACGCTTTAAAATTGCATCTTTCGGCATTTCAAGGTTGAAAATGGCAACCGTTTTTTTGTCCTGTATCGAAACATATTCGGCGATGTTAACGGCAAAACTTGATTTTCCCATACCCGGTCTGCCGGCTATAAGAATAAATTCGCCGCCGTGAAAGCCGCCGCAACGGCGGTTGAGCTCATCAAATCCCGTGTTCAAACCCGTCAATACGCCCGGATTTGCAGCATTTTCTACCATATCCTGATAAGTGGACATCATTATTTCGCTGACGGGAACAATATCTGTCTGGTCACGTCCTTCCGCAACATCAAAAATTATCTGTTCGGCGCGTTCCAGTAAAACGTTCGTGTCCGATTCCTGTGAAACGGCAAGCTGATTTATGGCTGTTGCCGCGGTTGAAAGCTTGCGCAGTATGGATTTTTCCTGTATGATTTTTGCGTAATATGCAACATTTTCGGTTGTAGATATGCTTGTCGCAAGCGCGGACAGGTATGCAATGCCGCCGACTGCGTCAAGCTTGTCATATCTTGCAAGGCGGTCATTAACGGTGACAATATCTACCGGATTATTTTCATTAAAAAGCTCCATTGCAACCGAAAAAATTTCACGGTTAGCGTCAAAAAAGAAGTCATCGGGTTTTATTATTTCCGCAGCGGAAATAAGAGCACGCTTATCTTGCAGAATACAGCCGATTACTGCTTTTTCCGCCTCCTGATTATGCGGAAGTTCATATTCCGCGTTGATATCAGCCATTTTTATAAACTCCTTTGGCAATGAATATTATTGCTCTTTTACAACAACCTTCAATTTTCCGGTAACGCCCGTGTGAATTTTGACATCTACGGTTGTTGTTCCGATTGCTTTTATACCGTCGGGCATAACAAATTTCTTTTTGTCAAGCTTTATGTGATGCTGCATTTTAAGCGCCTCGGCAACGTCTTTTGATGTAATAGAACCGAAAAGTTTGCCGTTTTCGCCAGCTTTTGCAGTAAGAACAACCTCAATGCTTTCCATTTTTGCCTTTTGGGACTGCGCTTCCTCAAGTGCAACCTGTTGGCGGTGCGCCTCGGACTCATTCTTGCCGTTCATTATGTTTATATTGGTGCTTGTAGCTTCTTGAGCAAGTTTTTTGGGGAGCAGATAATTTCTTGCGTATCCGTCGGAAACCTCGACAAGCTGTCCCTTTTTTCCGTGACCTTTTATGTCCTGATTTAAAATTACTTTCATAATATTAATCCTTTCTGTTTTCTTCAATGTATTCTTCGATTGCAGCCTTAAGCTGTTCAAAGGCATTGTCAAGATTGCGGGTTTTGAGCTGTGCACCGGCAACCGTTGCATGTCCGCCGCCGCCGAGCTTTTCTGCTATAAGCTGAACATTCACATCGCCCAGCGAACGTGCCGAAAGGCAGATGTCATCTTCAAGCGGATATAACACAAATGCAGCGGTAACACCGCTCAGATTAAGCATTTCGTCCGCCGCCTGCGAAGATATAACCTTCATGTTGGGATATGATTTATCGCATACGGAAACAAGATACTTTTCATGCAGGCTCACTGATTTTTTTATAATTTCCGCCTTGCGCAGAAAATCTTCCTTGTCCGAGTTAAACAGTCTGCGCACTTCCGTCGTATTAAGTCCGTATCGCCGCAGGTATGATGCTGCCTCGAATGTACGGACGCCGGTTTTTACGGTAAAGTTCTTTGTATCCATCAATATACCCACGTAAAGCGATTTTGCCTCAAAAGAAGTGAGTTTTTTGCTGTCATTTATATATTGTAGGATTTCCGTCGCCATTTCGCACGTGGAAGATGCATACGGCTCATGATATACAAGGGAAATATCGGTTAAAAATTCCGCACTGCGCCTGTGGTGGTCGATTAAAACAACTTTTGTCGTTTTTTTCAGCAATGCCGGATTCGGCATCATAGACGGACGATGTGTGTCCAGAACCACCAAAAGCGTATTCATTGTTATTATGTCTTCCGCCGCTTCGGGCGAAATAAGCATGCCGCGGTATTCTTCTATTTTTCCCAAGTCATCTGCCAAAAGTTTTACGGCGGGGGAGTTATCAAATACGATATAAGGTTCTTTGCCCAGCGTGCGTACTGCGCGCTGCAATCCGATTGCCGCGCCGAATGCGTCATAATCAAGAGCGCTGTGCCCCATAAATATAGCTTTATCCGAATTGGATATAAAGTCCTTCAGCGCAACCGAGAATGCACGTGTTTTTACACGTGTGCTTTTTTCATAATCCTTTGCAATGCCGCCGTAAAAGTTGTATTGGCTTGCGTCTTTTACCGCCGCCTGGTCGCCGCCTCTGCCCAAAGCCATATCAAGAGCGGCGCGCGCATAGTCGTTATTTTCAAGAATTGTGCCGCCAACGCCTACGCCAATACTGATAGTTATCGGCATTTTTACGGTTTCGCCGATAGAACGCACCTTTTCGAGAACGTCAAATTTTTTCTGTATACAGGATTTTAAAAACTGATGCTCAAATAAAATCAAAAAACGGTCGCGTTCAGTTTTTTTCAGGACGCCCTTGTTTTCCGATGCCCATGCCGCTATATAACGGTTGATGCTCGAAATTGTCTGCTGATAATCAGCGTCATCCATTTTTTGAAATACTTCGTCAAAATTATCAATGTTGACCACGGCTATGTCCGTTTTTTCGTTTTCGTATCTGCTGCGCAGAGATTCGGTTTCCGTTTTGTCGATAAAATAGAGAAGAACCGAATAATCAGGTTTTTCCGGCGTGGACGCCTCGGTCTTTATAATATCGCCGACAACGTTGTATTTGTGCCCCTTATAGCCGGCATAGGTGTAAATCCCTTTTGTCGATTTCAGAATTTCCGACCATTTAATTTCCGGCATAACGTCGCCGATTACAATATTGTAAAGGTCGTTTGAGCCGAGCATTTCGGCAAAAAGGTCGTTGTACCAGCTTATCTGACCGTTAACCTGTAAAACTGCCATCGGCAGCGGGAATTTGCTTATTGCGTCGCTCGACATGCCTTCGCGGCGCGAAGTAAGCATTTTAACGTATTCGGAAAAGCTTTTTTTGTGTCTGCGCGAAAAAACAGCTCCGTATACTCCGAGAACAACAGCCGCTGATGCAAGCACAGCTCCCTGAATATTCTGACCGTAGTAAAAAGTATAAATACTGCACGCCAAAAGTACAATGGCGGCGGCAATAATTCCGACAGCCTCCGGGGTGTCGCCATATCGCTTTTTCATAATGTCTCCTCTTTAATATGCGCTTGTAAATCGCAAAATTTGCAATATTAAACTTATTCTACCATTTTATCACATATATTATAATTAGTCAATAGTAAAAAAACAGTTGTAATTTAAAAGATTTTGTGATATAATTGCAAAATGTAGGGAAAATTATGAAAGGAATGAGATACGAATGGATATCAGTAAAAATGCAAGTTTTTGCGTCGACCATCGGAAATTTGCCGAAGGGTTCTACATTTCACGCATAGACGGCGATATAACAACATATGATATGCGTACGCGGCGTCCCAACGGCGGAAATTATATGGATAATATCACAATGCATACATTTGAGCATATGTTTTCCACATATATAAGAAACACCGCGCTTGATGTAATATATTTTGGACCCATGGGGTGTCAGACGGGATTTTACCTTCTGGTGCGCAATGAGGATAACGACGCGGTTTTAAATGAAGTTAAGGAATGTTGCCGCCGGATAATTCAGCATGACGGCGAAGTTTTCGGTGCATCTGAAACCGAATGCGGAAATTACAGAAGTCTTGAACTTTCCGCTGCAAAAAATGAGGCAAAGAATTATCTGGAAATTTTAAACAAAAGTGAAATTGATTTTAAATACTTTTAAGGAGCTAACTATATAAAAGTCAAGTGGTTCTTGAAAAACAAATATAGTTTAGCATGAACATTGAAATATAAATAATTGTGGATTTTGTGGCATGGCAAACAAGCCTTCAAAGAAAG
>CAKSRS010000079.1 GCA_934487205.1 uncultured Clostridia bacterium | reverse complement strand
ACAGAGGATTTGGCGGAAATTCAGACATTGATTGATGAAAAGAACACGCCGCCCGTTGAAGTGACAGAAGGAACTCCTGATGGAATACCCGATGAAATAACAGCGTAAGAAAAAGCAGATATTGCAGAGTTTTTTCTGTAATATCTGCTTTTTTGCACCCTTGAGAAATCAAATCCAGGGTATTGACTTTAAATTATCTTTGTGATATTATATAATATATGTATTTATAAGTCAGAGGGAAAAAAATGAACTATTTATTTGTGGTAGCGCACCCGGATGACGAAATTTTAGGGGCGGGTGCGAGTATAAAAAAGTTAACCGACGAGGAGCATAATGTTGATTTATGCATTATGTCATCGCAGGTAGGCGCGAGAAATCTGAGACCGGGTGATAATGACTTAAAAAACGACATCTGTAAGAGCAACGGCATTGTTGGGATAAGAACGCGATATGACGGGGAATTTCCCAATATAGAAATGAATAACAGCAGTCATTTAAAACTGGTACAGTTCATCGAACAGTCGATACGGCAGTCAGAGCCGGATATTGTTGTGACGCACCATTCTTCCGACACCAATAATGACCATATGCACACATCAATGGCATGCCAGGAGGCGGTTCGTTTGTTTCAGCGAAATCCCGATATAAAACCGTTAATAGAGTTGTGGTTTATGGAAGTGCCGTCGTCAACGGAATGGTCGGTAAATACCGCGATGAACCGATTTATACCAAATTTGTTTATAGAGGTGGGCGAGAAATTGGTTGACAAAAAAATCGAAGCACTCGGTGCGTACAGAGACGTTATGCGCCCGTATCCTCACCCGAGAAGTGTTGAGGCTATAAAAGGATTGGCGGCATATCGCGGCGCACAGTCCGGTTGTAAATATGCCGAAGCTTTCGAGTGTGCATTTCGGAGAATGGTCTGATGAAAAATTTTACATATAATGTAGTAAAAAGAATATTTGACATAATTGCATCGGCAATCGGAATAATCGGCACATCGCCGCTGTGGCTGATTGCAATAATCGGCATTGAATTATCGGATCCGGGTCCGATTTTTTATAAGGCGCGCCGAGTTGTAAAAGACAATCGCGAAGTTTGCATGTTTAAATTCAGATCAATGAGAGTGGGCAACGCACGCGAGGACACATTTCGGGGAGATGTTGACCGTATTTTTGCATGGGGAAAAATTATACGGGAGTTAAAAATTGACGAACTTCCGCAATTGATAAATATTTTTCTCGGCACTATGAGTGTGGTTGGTCCAAGACCGGCAGCACCGGAGCAGGCGGAAATAACCCGCGGCGGCGAATATGCGGCTGTGTCAGCGGCGAAGGCGGGACTTACCGGCCCGTCGGCGCTTTATGATTACATATACGGCGATGCTATAGAAGATGAAACAGAGTATGCCCAACTGGTTTTGCCCACGAGATTGAAACTGGATTTGTACTACATAAAAAACAGAACGGTTTTTTATGATTTGAAAATGATAATATATACAGTTGTTTGCATATTAATGTCGGCGCTGAATAAAAAACCAAACAAAATTTATAATGAATTGGTATCATGCGCTTCAGATATCGGTTCGGTATCCGAAAAAGGAGAGAGCATATCCGTATGAATAAATCGGAAACTATTCTTATAACCGGCAGCTGCGGAATGATTGGGAAAAGTCTGAGGGACAAAATGTTAAACCGCGGATACAGCGTCATAGGTGTTGATTGCCGCGTGGAAAAAAGTACAGATAATTATCGGCATTTAACGGTAAATCTTGAAAATTCCGAAAAATTGGCTGAGATATTTGATACATATAAAATTGACAGAGTTATTCATTTGGCGGCATTGGCGCATGCATTTGACGGGAGAAAGCTCGGTTATGGTGATTATTACGCAGCAAATGTAGTTTCGGCGTCAAATATTTTTAATGCGTCGGCACGGAAAAAAATCCCGGTATTATTTATAAGCACGGTTGATGTATTTGGCTTTACGGGTACTTTGCCGGTGAATGCGGATACGCCTGTTTCGCCCGTGACATCATACGGGAAAACAAAGGCGCTGGCAGAGGACTCATTAAAGAAAATATGTTTTGAAAACAGGAGCAAATATACAATATTCAGATTTTCGCCCGTATACACCGACACGGTGAAAAGGGATATTCAGAAACGATATTATCTGAAATACCCGAACTGGGCGTATCAGATCGGCGGCGGAAACGAATATGAGGTTTTAAACATAAAAAAAGCTGTTGACAGTATGTGCTGTTGGGTGCGGGAAGAACCTCAGAATAACATAAAAATTATTAAAGACGAAAAATTGCTTAATACCCGGGAAATGATTGCAGAAGAAAAAGATCACGGCAGAGCCTTACATGTTTTGAAATTTCCGAAATGGGCGGTAGATGCCGGATTTTTTGTGCTTAAAGCAATCATGGGGGAAAATAAATATACTTTTTTATTAAATAAAGCGGTAAATCCGCTCAGAACGGAATGATGTGTGATGAATAATGATATGCCGTATAAAGGCAAACATGTATTAATACTGGAAGGCTATGCCCGTCAAAGCCTTCCAATAATGAGAGCGTTTAAACAACACGGTTGTACAGTATCTGTGCTGTGTAATTCGAGGTTAGACATAGCATATGCGTCACGCTTGCCGGATAATAGGATATTGGGTGTATGCAGTATCGACAGAAAGGATGAAACAGAAGAATGTATAAGAAAATTGCTTAAAACAAAAAAATACGATCTTGTGTTTCCGTTAGTGGATTTTTCCGCCGGCATTTTGTCGGAAAATAAGGCGGAGTTTGAGAAATATACTGCCGTAGCGGCTAATGAATATGATGTTTTTGAAAAAGCGCAGGATAAGCTGAGTGTTATGCGGGTGTGTACGGAAAATAATATTCCGTGCCCCAAAACGATTACAGATGCCAAAACCGCCGACGATGTAATCGGCAGCAATTTAACCTATCCCGTAATAGTCAAGCCGCGCCGTGAATGCGGTGCGCGCGGATTTGAATTTTTTAATGATAAAAACAGTCTCGCCGATTATATGCAAAACGACGGCATAAATCCGGGTGACTTTGTTATTCAGGAATATATAACGGGCGGACTGTACAATTTATCCGCAAATATTTTTATTGATGAACACGGCGCGGTAAAAAGCAATTATATATATGCCAGCTGCAGATGGTTTCCGCCAAAGGGCGGAACGGGAACATTTAACGTTACCGTTGATGACAGGCAAGCTTTGGATTACGGGAAAAAGCTTGTTGAATTAATGGGACTTCGCGGGTGCTGCGGCGTGGATTTCATAAAAGACCCGCGTGACGGAGCAGTAAAAGTTTTGGAAATAAATCCGCGCGTTATGGCATGCACACAGATAGGATTTCTCGCGGGTGTTGACATCGTAAAGCAGACGCTGGAGCAAGAGTTCGGGACTGAAGTTTCAGATATGTCGGATTATAAAAAAGATATACGCGTGAGAATGTCGCAAATCGACTTTCTGTGGTTTTTAAAATCACCCGACAGGTTCAGGGCAAAACCGTCATGGTTCAGTCTGAAAAATACAAAGGATCAGACATTTTCGTGGGACGACCCGCTGCCGTGGTTTGCGTTTTTGATTCAGGGATTAAGGCGTTGCAAAAAGGAAATTAAAGGGAGAAGCTGATATGACAGAAATAATCAAATCCGATAATTTAAAATTACTGAAAACCGATTCCGACGGATACAAGTATTATGTATTCAATCCCACACTGTTGAAACAATTTCCAAAATCCGGGAACATGAGAAAAATGACATTTCTGCAGCGCGGCAGATTTTTCGCCATGAAACTGCACGGGTACAGAGTTTATCTGATAGGCATAAATGACGAAGTCTATTCCTCGATTGCATTTTCGGGGGGGGGGGGGGGTACAGATTCCCTTTTGCAAATAAAAAGGATTTGATTTACGGCCCTTCATACACAATTCCGGAATACCGCGGACAAGGACTCGCGGCACGGCTCGGCGATGCCGTAATCAAAGAATTTGAAAAGGATTACGAAAATATTTATGCCGCCGTAAAACTCACGAATGAGGCGAGTTTGCGATGTCTGGAAAAGAACGGATATGTTAAGGAAAGAAGAATCGGCGTAAATGAATTTACGAAAATATATTATCTTGATGACGGCGGCAGTTTTTGGCTGATGAAGTACAGCAGACGATAAGAAAGGATTATGAAAACATGGGAAAGGAAAGCGTTACGGCAATTATCCTTACAAAAAATGAAGAAAAAAACATAGAGGACTGCATAATATCAATATCGGATTTTGCTGAAAGAACAGTAGTAGTGGACAGCGGGAGTGACGATGATACGGTATTGCTTGCAAAAAATCTGAATGCGGAAGTTTATGAACATAAATTCGAAAACTATGCACGTCAGTTTAATTGGGCGATTGACAATACCGGAATTGACACAAAATGGATACTGCGGCTTGACGCCGACGAGAGGTTCACGCCAAAATTATGTGCCGAGCTGTCGGGGTTGTTGAAACAAGCCGAGAACAGTGATATAAACGGCATTTCGATGACGGCGGATTTGTATTTTATGGGCAAATGCCTGAAACACGGCGGAAAAACCAGAAAGCGTAAAATCATGTTGTTTAAGACCGGAATCGGAAGAATTGAGGACAGAAAGATGGATGAACACACAATACTGTCCTGCGGAACGGCAATTCATGCAAAAAATAAATTTATTCACTATGACTTTAAGGATTTAACCACATATATAAATAAACTCAATTGGTATGCGACCCGTGAAATGCAGGACTATTTTGAATATAAGACCGCTGACGGTACCTCAAATAATCAGAATATGAATGACAAAGTCATGGCAAACGTGAGAAAAAAGAAATTCGGATTTTATTATAAATTGCCGTGCTTTTTAAGGTGTTGGTTGATGTTTATATATTCTTACATTTTCTGCGGTAATTTTTTAAACGGAAAAGAAGGCTATGTATATACATATTTATACAACTTTTTTTACAGGACATTAGTCGATGCAAAGATTATAGAGCAGCAGATGACAAATAAACCTTTTGAAGAAACGGGAGATTTGAAATGAAAAAATGCTTGATTGTGACAGAAGGGTATTACAGCGGCCGATGCGCTAATGCGTTATGTATAAAAAATATTGCTAAATCTTTTAATGACAGCGATTTAAAGGCAGATATATTGTCCGCAGAGGATCCGGATTTTGCAGATAATGAGTTTTGCATACGGCATTTTGAATGCGGAGGAATAATATATAAATGCATAAAAAAAATTACCAGACTTGCGACTTACCCTGTGCGTGACAAAAAGCTATCCCGGGATATTCGCGTAAAAGTTGCCGGCTTGATGAAAAAACACAATTATGACGCGATAATTGCAGTTGTTAATCCTACGGAGTCGGCAGATGCAATATCCGGATTAAAAAAAGAATTTCCTAATACGAAATTTTTACTATATGAAATTGACCCGTATTCGTGCAGATTCAAATATCCGAAAAATTTTTTGGAGAAATGGCTGACAGCGCTATCAAAACGCTGGGAGAAAAAAGTGTACAAAGAAATGGACATAATTATCCATATGAAAACGCATACGAAACATTTTTTGGAGCACAATTACAAAAAGTATGCGGAAAAAACAGTTTTTTTGGATATTCCGAACTTTGTGCGAAATAATGTGTTTTTTGAAAATAATGAGAATGCAGAGTGCTGCAAATTCATATATACGGGTGCGTTTTATCCGGATTTGAGAAATCCGAAAACAATGATGGAAATTCTGGACAAACTTTATTTGAAGGAAAAATTCGAAATGCATGTGTATACGGGAAAAGACATGTCATATATGATTAAAGACCGCGAATATGTGAAGATACACAATGAAATACCTCATGACGATATGATGAAAAAACTGTATGCCTCGGATATATTTGTAAGTCTGGGCAACTATAAATCGGATTATTTGCCGTCCAAAATTTTTACATACATGAGCGTCGGAAAGCCGATAATACATTTTTATCAAAATGGCGATTCTTCGATATCATATCTGAAAAAATACACAAGAGCGCTGTTGATTAATCAAGATGATGATATTGAAATAAATGCTGATAGAATTGCCGCATTTTTGGGGAAATACAGTCAAATTCCGATTGACAGGGAAACGTTATACCGGGATTTGGCGGAAAATACGCCGGAATTTACGGCAAAACAATTTGCAACGATGATAGGAGAAAAAAATGAAATCGGAAGTAAAATATAATCGCAGCAATCCGTCAAAAGGATTGATTATTTTACTGTTAGTTATGCTGTATACCTCTACAGATACGCTTATATTTGGTACAAATATTAACAATGCATTTCTTTACGTTCCGCGGTTTATGGGTTTTGCGATGTTTGCCGTTGCATTGGTAAAGTGGAATGAAAAAAGTGAAAACTATTCTGACTTTTTTTTGTTACTGCTGATGTCGGCGATTATACTGGTATCGGGAGTGATAAACCATGCGCTGTACAAAACCACATTCAGCCGATTAATATCGGTGCTGGCGGCGTATGCAATTACCTGCCAATTTTCACAAAGGAAATTCATAGAAATTTTTGACGACTTTGTGTTTTATGTTTCCGTGGTGGCTGTGGTTGTTGAAATACTTACATATTTGGCGCCGCAGCTTGTTCAAATGTTTCCTGCGGTAACCAATACCGCAAAACACATAAATTATACGATTTTTTTCGGAGCGACAAGCAAGGACAATATAGGCAGAGACTTTGCAAGAGCGTCAGGTGTTTTTTGGGAACCGGGTGCATATGCGGTATATTTGGTTTTGGCATTAATGTTCCAGTTTCATTATTTTGGGCAAAGAAACAAGAAAAGAACAGCTTTGTATATTCTATGTCTTGTTCTTACCTTTTCAACCACGGGCATGATAGGGTTTGCAATGTTGATACTCGTTTCGACTATAAGAAAAAAGGAAAATGCCAATGAAGGAAAGTTTTTATATATTCTTTTAATTGCAATGTTGCTTGCATTATATTTTATGGGAAAAGATACCGATTTGTATAATATGATTTTCGGAAAAATGGAGGACGGAGGCAACAGTTCCGCGCAAACGCGGTATAATGCACTGTTTACGGGGTTAAAAGTTGCATGGAGTAACCCGCTGTTTGGCGTATCGTCCAATAAGATGGAAGATATGATGATGCAGTTACGTAATAATGCGATGTTTGCGTCTTCAAGTAATTCAAACACAAATACAATTTCCTATTATTTGGCAGCATTTGGTATTCCGTTCGGTTCATTTTTGATTTTCGGAACATATAAAATGATGTATAAAATATCGAAATCATATATTGTGGCTGCAGGACTGTTTGCAACACTTTTTCTGTTGTATTGCGGTGAAATGTTTTATTCATTTCTGCCGTTTACGTTAATGTTCTACGGTTTCAGAAAGGAAAATGATTTGTATGAAAATAGTGTCACTGAACACACTTCCTGACGGAAGTACGGGAAATATAATGGTAAATATCGCGAAATGTGCGAAAAAAAGTATTGATGCGGACGTGACATGCTTTTACGGAAACTGGAAGAATAAAGATAAGCAAAATGCCATGTTAAGGTGTTTTGGAAATGTATTTGAAAACGCCTTGTCGCATTTTATACATCTGGTAACCGGATATCATAATATAGGCTCATGGTTTGGAACATTAGGCTTGCTGAAAAAGATAGATAAGATTAAGCCGGATATAATACACATACACAATCTGCATTTATGGGTAGTAAATGTTCCCATGCTCTTTTCTTACATAAAAAAGTACGGTATTAAAGTTGTCTGGACGTTTCATGATTGTTGGGCACTCACCGGACAGTGCCCGCATTTTACAATGGCGAAATGTGATAAATGGAAAGATGGCTGCTGCAGCTGCCGACAATATAAAGAATATCCGAAAAGC
>CAKSRS010000078.1 GCA_934487205.1 uncultured Clostridia bacterium | reverse complement strand
GAATTTGTATTGGAACAATATCAAAAGATAACAGAGATAGACACGACATCCTTTGTTTATGGCAGCGGTAAAAGAAAGACTATCGAACAAAAACATTATGAAAAACTCGCAGATTATTTGGATAGATTAAAGAAATATGCACTTCACATTAAAATTTGCGGCGATGAGAGAAACAGTTACTCCAAGACGGATAATGATGCTACGTTTATGCGAATCAAGAGAGACTATATGGGAAATGACCAACTATTGCCGGCATACAATGTTCAGCTTGGAATATGCGATGAGTACATAGCAGTAATGGATATGAAACAATATGCATCGGATATGGAATGTTTTATACCGCTAATGGAAAAATTCAACAACACTTATGGATTCTACCCTCGCTACCCGGTAGCTGATGCAGGCTACGGCAGCTACAACAACTATCTGTTTTGTGAGCAAAAGGATATGGAAAAATATATGAAGTTTACAATGTTTAAGAAAGAAACAACCGACAAAAAATACAGAGAAAACGAATTTAGGGCGGTTAATTTCAAAAGAGATGCAGACGGTAATTTAATTTGTCCGAACGGCAGAAAATTTCAATACTTGTATGATAGAGCCGTAAGAGGAAACAAATATGGGAGAACAGAAGAATTTTACCAATGCGAAGATTGCAGTAATTGTCTATATGCAGATAAATGCAAAAAAGGTGCAGGCAACAGAACTATCCGAATGAATGAAGAATTAACCCATATTCACAAAGAGGTTCTCGGAAATTTGACATCTACCCACGGCTTACTTCTAAGAGCAAACAGGAGCATACAAGCCGAAGGAACTTACGGAGTTATTAAATGGAATAGACAGTACAAAAGGATACGAAGAAGAGGACTAAAATCTGTAATTTTTGAATTTACTTCTATTTGTATAGGTTTTAACCTCTACAAGTATCATTTGAAGAGACAGAAACGATTACTTGCAGCTTAAATTCAAAAGAAAATATTTTAATTTTTGCTCATTTTTAATATGAGTTTATTTTGCTGCAACAAAATTTGGGATTTTTTAATGAAAACCAAAAAAGGACCTCAATCAGAGATCCTTTTTTGATTTTGCGACTTTTTAAACAGCCCCTTTTTTTATGTTAATATTTGCATAACTCGAATGTGCGCGGCTTTTCCGCTGCGGTTATGCTTACCGCACAAGCGCTTGCGGCAGTGTGTATTAATTATTCCTCTGCCTGAAGATATGTTGTTGAAAGAGTTCTGAGTTCACGACCGTCCGCACCATCTTCAAATTGATATTTTTCTTCGCCCGCGGAAATATCATAACCCGCCAATACATACATCGGCAAATTTATGGTTTTTGACACCAATTCCGCAACATCTGCTCTTGTCATTTTGCTGTTGGGGTCGATGTTTGATGAGTCGAGAATTTTATACTCAACTGCCATATCAATCCACGGCGCATACCATGTATCGTCATTTTCCATAATCATACTGTTATATCCTGTTGCCGACAAGCAAATCTTTACCGCCTCCGCAACGGAAACATTTTCGTTCGGCTTAAAAGTTCCGTCCTCATAGCCGTCAATTAATCCCAACCCTTTGCAATGTGCTATATCATTCATAGCCCAATAATCGGTATTGACATCTGAAAATTCATACTTTGCCGAACCGGGAATATCATAACCCGTGCCAATCACAGTATCCGTAACTTTGGAAGTAAGTCCTCCTGTCACGCCCGAGATTATTCTTGCCATTTCCGCACGTGTTACATAGGCGTCCGCTCTGAATGTGCCGTCCTCATAGCCGGACAAAACACCCTTGTCCGCAAGTTCTGTGATACCGCCGTATGCCCTGTGCGTTGCCGGAACATCAATAAACTCCTTCTTAGTCGGTTGCGCCGGAACAGAAACATCTGTCTTTTCCTCCGCTTTGGTTTCGGATTTGTTATCTTCCTTCGGTTCAGTCTTATCCTCGGATTTAGTCTCGTCGTTTTTGACAGAGTTCTCTATAATATCTCCGCCCTCATCGGTCGTTTTGCTTTCCGACTGCAAGTTCTTATTATTAAAATACTCCTGATGCAGTTCGCTTTCCTTTTTGCCTATTTCTATGAACGCTTTTTTGCTGTATGCTGTCCCGATTTCAAGATTACACTCATCATTTTCCGTAACATTGTATTTTGAATCAGAATAAAAATAGTACGGAATATAGTAAATTTCATTATCGCATACAACTTTATATGCATGCATTGATGGTCGTCCCATTATGTAAATATCGCTAATTTGTGTGGGTTCGTTTAATCCGTTTGCAACGGCATACTCCGTTGCTTTTTCCTTACTGAATTCCTTTTGCGGCTCAACAGCCTTAGCTGATACAGCGCCCTCATATTCCGGAGTAAACCACAATTGATACACTTTGTCGGAATCCTTTATCGGTAGCCACAGCATATATGCTTGCTCCGCGCCATCTTCAGCTATTGACGGTATATATTCAAAAACTTCAGCAGCGACTATATTGTCCTCATCAATTATTGTCCAGTTCAACTTTTCGTCATTTTTTACAGTTGCTATAAGCTCATCATTGTTTTTTTCCGCCATGACGGAAAACGACGTAAACATGAATAATGTTGCTAATAAAATACATATTTTTTTCATTTGTGTTGTTCCTCCTTAAGATGTGGTCTTTAAATTAATTCTAACATAATAACCAAATATTGTCAACCCATGGCGGCAAAATCAGTGCAATTACTGCAAAAAACACATTTTAGGTCACATCGGCAAAGTTGTCACGCGGTATTTATAATACAGCACCAAAAGAATGATATGTAAAACAAGCAGCAGCCTTACGCCGATTGTAAATTTTTTATGCTTGGTCTTGTGGCGGAAAAGCTCCATCGCCAAAAGCGAGCCGAGCGAACCGCCAAGCGCCGCAACGGTTAAAAGAGCCGCCTCGCTTATACGCCACCGACCCTTAACCGCTTTCCGTTTATCAATTCCGTACATAACAAATGCCAGCACATTTATTATTATCAAATAAATCATAATCATATTTTAAATAAATATCCCAGTCCTATACCCGCCGTTACTCCTATCGCATACAAAAGT
The DNA here is from genome assembly GCA_934487205.1 of uncultured Clostridia bacterium. GTDB lineage: Bacteria > Bacillota > Clostridia > UBA1381 > UBA1381 > UBA1738. Next base: position 5,535 of record CAKSRS010000078.1, on the reverse strand, counting down.
CCCAGCACAAGCAAATTCTGCTTCACATTTTTATTCTGCTTAAAAAGTACCATAAGTCCCACGCCCGCGCCGGTGCAAAGTCCGCCAATAAGCGATGAAAGCGCAATTTTACCCGCAAGGTACAACTCCGTCAGCACAACCGACGCGGCACAGTTCGGTATTATGCCGAACAGCGGTGCAAGCAATGACTGCAAAACTGTATGTCCGCCGATATACTGCATAAACGGCGCAATTTTTTCCGCCGCAAAGCCCAAAATAATATTTACAACAAAGATATAGACAAAAATTTTCACCGCATGAATAATTGCTGATTTTAAAACGCCGCCCTCACAGCTTTCGCAATTACCGTGAAAATGGTGATGTTCATTCTCATCATGCGGATTTTCCGTCGCGGTACGGCAAAACAAATCGACCGCAAAGCCGGCAATTACCGCAATTGCCAGTTTAATCACAATAAGCCGCAGCATATCCCCTGCCCTTTCCGGGTGAGCGAGCATGAGCGGAATAGCCTCGTCCGACGTGGCAACAAAAATTGCGATAAGCGTTCCGAGCGTTATCACATGTTTTGCAAACAGTTCGGACGCTATTACCGAAAATCCGCACTGCGGAACAGTTCCCAAAGCCGCGCCGAGCAGCGGTCCGAGTTTCTTCGCCCGCGCAAAAAGCCCGTGCATTACATTATTATTTTTGTGTTCAAGATACTCTACAAGCAGATATATCAAAAACAGCAGCGGCAGCAAGCGCGCCGCGTCCCAAAAGCTGTCAGACAGCAGTTCCATTATATCCTCTCCGTTCCGCCGCAGACCGCGGCAAACTCAAACGTCACGTTAAAATTATTCCGGCGTCCTTCATAGCCTGAACCGACATTACAATCCCCAGTTTTGCCGTTTCATACGTTACGCCGCCCTGCATATACACCATGTACGGCTCGCGCATGGGGCCGTCGGCGCTAAGTTCAATCGACGAGCCCTGATGAAACGCGCCCGCCGCCATAATTACCTTATCGGTATAACCCGGCATATCGCCCGGTTCCGGCGCGGCATATGCGTCCACCGGCGAACCCTTCTGTATGCCGCGGCAAAATGCGATAAGCGCTTCCGGCTTTTCCAGCCGCACCGCCTGGATTATATCATGACGGATTTCATCGGACGGCGGCTCAACCTTATACCCGAGTTTTTCATACACAGCCGCGCACAAAACCGCGGTTTTAAGCGCCTGCGACACAACATGCGGCGCAAAAAACAACCCCTGATAAAGCGGCTTATTCATACCGAGCGTCGCGCCGTTTTCGCGCCCTATACCCACGCTGGAAAGTCTGCACGCGCACATCTCGATATATTTCGCCTTCCCGACAATATATCCGCCCGTGGGCGCTATTCCCGCGCCCGCATTTTTTATCAGCGACCCTCCGCATAAATCAGCACCGTATGCCGTCGGTTCGCGGTCATCGACAAATTCTCCGTAACAATTATCCACAAGCGCAAGAGTTTCGGGCGAAATCCGCTTTACAAATGCAATCATTTCGCCTATTTCCGCCGCAGAGAATGTTTTTCTCTCGCCGTAACCCTTCGACCGCTGAATCCACACCGCTTTTATTTTTTTCGATTTAAGCAGCTTTTCTATTGCGGCGTAGTCTGGTGAGCTGTCCGCCGCCAAATCAAGCTGCATATATTCTATCCCGAAATCGGCAAGCGAACCGTTTCCCGCTTTGCCCGTTATTCCCACAACTTCTTCCAGCGTATCATACGGCTTGCCCGTAATCGCCGCAACCGTATCGCCCGGGCGCAAAACCGCAAAAAGCATCGTCGAAAGCGTATGTGTTCCCGAAATAAAGTTATGCCGCACAAGCGCGTCCTCCGACTCAAAAATCTGCGCATAAATCTTGTCCAGAAGGTCTCTGCCGTAATCGTCCGTTCCGTACCCGTATGACGGTAGAAAACACTCGCTTGATACCCGGTTATCCGCAAACGCCTTCATCACCTTAAGGCTGTTGAGCTGCGCCGTTTCTTCGATATGCTTAAACTGTTCCGCCGCAGACCGCTCCGCATCTTCGGTAAGACGCAAAACGTCGTCCGACACACCGAACTGCTGTTTAAAAAATTCGTCCTTGTTCATTCAATATTCCCTTCCATATCCGTACTCAACATATAATTATACATCATTTGGCGTAAATTTGCAATAATTTTCCCGAAAAAGAATTGTAAACGCCGCACATTTGTGATAAAATTAAATTACAACAGCCACAAACGGAGATTTATTATGGATATTTTAACACATTGCACGCTATGCCCTCGTAAATGCGGCGCAAACCGTACCCGCGGCGAAACAGGATTTTGCGGAAGTGACGCACGCATTAAAATTGCACGCGCCGCGCTCCATCATTGGGAAGAACCGTGTATTTCCGGCAAAAACGGCTCGGGTACGGTATTTTTTTCGCACTGCACGCTCAAATGCGTCTACTGCCAGAATTACGGAATAAGCACGCAAAATCACGGGAAATACATAAGTGTGCGCGAGCTTGCGGACACATTTCTCGACCTTCAGGCGCAGGGCGCGAACAATATTAATCTCGTCACACCGACGCATTACGTTCCGCAGATAATTTCCGCGCTCACTCTTGCAAAAGCGGACGGGCTAACCCTTCCCGTCGTGTACAATACCGGCGGATACGAATTGCCCGAAACGATAGATATGCTCAAAGGATTTGTTGACGTGTATCTTCCCGATTTGAAATATTTCAGCGACAAATACGCCGTACGTTATTCCGCCGCGCCGGACTATTTCCTCACGGCATTTGCGGCAATCCGGCGCATGCACGAACAGGTCGACGCATGCACTTTTGACGAAAACGGAATTATCCGAAAAGGCGTAATCGTGCGCCATCTCATGCTGCCCGGGCTTTTGTTCGATACGAAAAAAATTCTCGACCGCCTGTACGCATGTTTCGGCGACGGCATTTACATCAGCATAATGAGCCAGTACACGCCGCTCGCGTCGCTTCCCGGCGACTTCCCCGAGCTTAACCGAAGAATAAAGCGCAATTATTACGACGCCCTCGTTGATTACGCGGCAAACCTCGGCATAACAAACGCGTATGTGCAAAATTCGGAAAGTGCCGATGAAAGCTTTATCCCCGACTTCTTCGGCGGCTAAAATCTGTAAAATTAACAAAACATTTACAGATTGTACAAGTCTATTTCATTGACCGAATATCGTGAATGTGCTATAATAATATTAATAAGGCTATGAAAAATGCATAAATTGGTTATAATTAAAATATAGCGCAAAATTCATAAAGGAGGACGCAGATGATGAAATTTGACAAAAAATTTTGGATTAAGGCAGGTTTAACGGCAGCGACGGCCACAGGTGCTGCTGCAGCGGCGGCATACGCAACGACCAAATTGTGGGTAAAAACGGCGCTTGACCGCGAGCAGCCGCGCATTATGAAAAAGACGGGCGGACTAATCGCGGGCAGTACGCGCGATGATGAATTTGAAACGGAATGCCGCGCGGCGTCAGACCGTCTTGAATCGAAAGAGCTTGAACATGTTGAAATTGTCAGCCACGACGGAACAAAACTCATAGGGCATTTTTACCCGTGCGAAAACGCCGAACGCGTTATTATTGCTTTTCACGGCTGGCGTTCGTCATGGCACACCGATTACGGAATGATTTCCGACTTTTGGCATGATAATAACTGCAGCGTGGTATACGTGGAGCAGCGCGGGCAAAACAACAGCGGCGGCGATTATATGGGATTCGGACTCGTCGAGAGATACGATGTTGTGGATTGGATTAACTGGACAATTTGCCGCTGCGGCAGAGTACTGCCGATTTATCTTGCGGGCATTTCAATGGGCGCCACAACCGTCCTGATGGCGGCGGATATCGTGCGCCTTAAAAATGTGCACGGAATTATGGCAGACTGCGGATTTACATCACCGAAGGCAATATGGCAGCACGTGGCGCAGAAAAATCTGCATATTTCTTACGGTATTCACGGCAAAATAGCCGATGCAATCTGCCGCAGAAAAATTCAGATGGGCGCGGGTGATTTTTCAACCGTGGACGCTCTGCGCAATACCGAAATACCGGTTTTGTTCGTCCACGGAACCGACGACCACTTCGTCCCCGTTGAGATGACATACGAGAACTACAAAGCATGTGTTTCGCCGAAAAGAATGTTGATTGTCCCCGGCGCAGACCATGCCATGAGCTATTATGTCGATAAAAAACGATACGAAAATGCGGTTTTGGATTTTTGGAAGGAATTTGATACCTCCGAACCCGCTGAATAAACATATCCGCACCGCCGCGGCAGATAGGGCGGCGGCGCGGTAAATTCAAGGAGAATATACATATGAGTTTACTCGGAACAAACAGGAATACGCAAATAGCGCGCGTTCTGACGCAGGCGCTTTCCGGTCAGGAAGTAAAGAGCTGGATAGAAAAATACGCCTCGCCGTTCAGAAAACTGATGTCATATTATCAATGCGCGATTATGGAAGTTGAGACAAAATTTAATGTTTTGAACGAAGAACTGTCGCTCAGATATGACAGAAACCCCATAGAAACAATAAAAAGCCGTCTTAAATCGCCGGAAAGCATTGTCGAGAAGGTGAACCGCAAAAATATTCCGCTGACGGTGGAAGATATAGAAAACAATATTTACGATATTGCCGGAATACGCGTTATATGTTCATTTCAATCGGATATATACATGCTCGCGGAGGCGCTTTTAAAACAGGACGATATAACGCTTGTTGAAAAAAAGGATTATATTCAGCAGCCTAAGCCGAACGGCTACCGCAGTCTGCACCTGATTATCGAAACGCCGATATTTTTGCATGACCAGAAAAGACTGATGAAGGTAGAGGTGCAACTGCGCACGATATCCATGGATTGGTGGGCAAGCCTTGAACATAAAATCTGCTATAAGAAAAATATCGCGGATTATGATTTAGTGCGGCAGGATTTGCGCGATTGCGCGGATATCGGCGCAAGCCTTGACGAGAGAATGGAAATTATACAAAGACGCGTTGACAACGGCAACAATAATCAACCCAAGCCGCGGTAATATGCCGTTATCACGCCCCGATTTATAAAAATTTTATTTTTTTATAAAAAACTCTTGCTTTTTTCCCGAATATGCGGTATAATATATAAGTTGATGTTTGTAAATTATGCCGCATACATGCAAAAGAGGAATGTCACCTTACGGACGGGTATCGAAGTGGTCATAACGGGGCTGACTCGAAATCAGTTTGTCGGTAATACCGGCACGTGGGTTCGAATCCCACCCCGTCCGCCAATTACAAGGTTTTTGTTGCGAGCAAAAACCTTGTTTTTTTGCAATTCGTGATAATACAAGCGGAGAAATCTTATTTATGGGAAGATATGCTTTTGCAGAATAAATGCAAAAAGGCTCGTTGCCGCTAAATACGGCAACGAGCCACTTTTTTATTTATATGTGTATTAACATTATCTTTATACAATCTTAATGCCTCGTTGCAACTTATTATCCCATTTTTA
>CAKSRS010000077.1 GCA_934487205.1 uncultured Clostridia bacterium | reverse complement strand
TCTTTTATTTGTGTTTTTGACATAGACATCTTATGTTTACATCCACCGCAGCACACCAAACTTGCCAAAGAAAATTTGCTTGTATTACTACGCTTTTTTTGCTTCGATAACACCTGCATGTTTTTTATATCCCCAAATATTCTGACGAAACATCTGTCACATCGTGCATGGAAATTACGGTGCCGTCCGTAAAAATCAGCGTTTCTGCAACATTATCTATCCGACGAATTTGCCCGGTGAATTTTTGATACTCGCCGCCGCTTTTCCTTTTATCCGGCACAAAATAAGTAACGGTAATTTCCGGATTTTCGCCTATTCTTTGCGCTATCAGACTGAACTTTCCGTTAAGTTCCTCCAATGCCGATTCATCAAGCGTTATTCGTAAGTCCGTACGCCTTGCCGTCTCTTTTATCGCTGCATCGTGCCCCGCGAGCGCTGCAAAGGACGAAAACTGCGCGGCACGATCCGATATCGGCATGTGCTTTCTCGCGCGCGATTGATGATGCGGCAAATTTATTATATCATCATAGTCTCCCATTTTACGCCTTATGCCCTCCTATCTGACCGTTGCGCTCAACAGTTGTTGCGCCCTCCTGTAAATTCATGCCCTTCAGCACGGCATTTTTGCCGTATTTTTTCTTCATATCTATCATTGCTTTCTGCATGTTTTTTTCTTTCTCCAAAAAACGGTCGAGTTTTTCCTCCTCCGCCTGTTTTTGGCGATAGTCGGTGAACAAGTCCATTTGCAAATATTCCGTTTTTGTTTCGATATCTTCTTCGCGGATTACATGATTTGCGCACAGCGTCAGCCTTCGCGAAAGCAAACTCTTATCTGCAATTCTGTCAAACAAATTCATCACGGCGTCCGAAATCAGACGGGTTGACGCCGTATAACGCCCGAGATTTGCCGTGCCGTGCGCATGTTTGGGGATTTTCCTGCCGTAGCGGTCAATAACCACATCACCCTTATACGCGCGGCGCCTGTCCGGATTGGACAAATTCTCAATATCATGCCCGATCGTCAGCACAAGCTGGTCGGTGACAAGTCCTTTATCCACCAAATCAAGGGACAAAAGCTCCGTCATTTCTTTTACAATAAGCCTTGTTTTTTCATAATCATACGGCTGTTTTAAAACTTGCCCCATGCTTATACTGCTGTTTTCCGGCTTATACGCTTTTATATCGGCAATTGTGCACGGCTCCCACCCCCACGCGTGGTCGATAAGCAATTCCGCATTTATACCGAACAGCTTATACAATTTATCCTCGCCGTATTTTGTCAGGGAACAGCGCGCGATATCACCCATTGTTTTAAGCCCGCTTTCCTTCAGCTTTTTCGCATAACCCTTGCCTATCCGCCAAAAATCCGTAAGCGGCGTATGTGACCACAGCTCATGCCGATATGTCATCTCATCAAGATACGCAATTCTTACGCCGTTTTTGTCGGGCTTCATTTTTTTCGCCATAATGTCCATCGCAATTTTGCATAGGTATAGATTTGTGCCTATTCCCGCCGTTGCGGTAATTCCCGTCCTTGCCAAAACATCGGAGATTATCTTCATGGCAAGTTCATGCGCCGTCATTCCGTATGTGCCGAGATAATGCGTCACATCAATAAAAACCTCGTCGATGGAATACACATGTATGTCCTCCGGCGCGGCATATTTCAGATATATCGAGTAGATATCCGTACTGTATTTTGTGTAAAGCGCCATGCGCGGTGGTGCGGCAATGTATGAAAGTTCCAGCGATGGATTTTTGTTGAGCTCCGACGCAATATAACTTTCACCCGTAAATTTTCTGCCGGGCGCTTTAAGCCGTCTGCCGTTATTCACGGCACGAACGCTCGAAATAACCTCAAAAAGTCTTGCACGCCCCGATATGCCGTATGCCTTAAGGCTCGGCGAGACTGCAAGACAGATTGTTTTTTCCGTTCTGCTTTTATCTGCAACAACAAGGTTTGTATCGAGCGGGTCAAGTCCCCGCTCAACACACTCCACGGAAGCATAGAACGATTTTAAGTCGATGGCAATATACTTTCTTTCCATACTTCCTCCCTTGCAAATTTTATCTTTCCAAAATATTTCCGTCAGTCGAAATGGTTACAACCTGCCACGGAATAAATTTTCCGCTTGCCAATAGCGCATTTTTAGCGGCATTTTCTATCCCGCCGCAGCACGGCACTTCCATACGGCACACCGTCAGGCTTTTTATATTGTTATTTTTGATAATCGCCGTCAGTTTTTCCGTGTAATCACCCTCGTCAAGCTTGGGGCAGCCGATAAGCGTAACCTTGCCGCGCATAAATTCCTCATGAAAACTGCCGTACGCATACGCCGTACAGTCTGCCGCTATCAGCAAATTCGCGCCGTCAAAATACGGTGCGTTAAACGGAACCAACTTGATTTGCACGGGCCACTGCGCCAATCTGCTGACCGATTTTTCCGCAGCCTTTTCCGTTTGCGCACGTTCAAACGACTTTACCTTTGTCCCAGCACAGCACGGCGTTGGCTGTTTTTCCTGTTTTTCCTGTTTTGCCTTCACCGCCGCCTCATCAAAAGCCGCCGCCTCGCGTTCTTCAAAGCTTATCGCGCCCGTCGGGCATACCGGCAAGCAATTCCCCAATCCGTCGCAATAATCATCACGCAAAAGCTTCGCTTTTCCGTTTTCCATTCCTATCGCGCCTTCATGACACGCCTTTGCGCAAAGTCCGCAGCCGTTACATTTATCCTCATCTATTTTTATTATTTGTCTTATCATTTTTTACTCCCTTCTCACCATACCTCAATGTTACACAACGATTGTATCATGCTTTGGGAATAATATCAACAGGTAATTTTAAATCAAATTTTCAAAATTTGCCTTTACGCGGCTATTTTCGCCATGCATACGGCGAAAACAGCACCAAAATCGGGAAAATTTCCAATCTGCCGATAAGCATATCTATCGTCATAACAACTTTGGAAAGCGCCGAGTAGTCACTGAAATTGCAAGTCGGACCTACGCCGCCGAACCCCGGGCCGACATTGTTCAGCGTTGTTGCAATCGCCGTAAAATTCGTAACAAAATCCCGCTCATCAAAAGATATCACAAGCAGCGATACAACAAAAATCAGCGCATATGCCGCCATGTACACATTAATTGCGCGTATAACATCATGGTCGACAACTCGTCCGTTCATCTTGATTTTATGTGTACTTTTCGGGTGCGAAACCGTCTTTATCTCCTTGAAAATACTCTTTACAAGAATTATTATACGTGAAAGTTTAATTCCGCCCGCCGTACTGCCCGCGCATGCACCCGTAAAGGTCAGTACAATAAGTATGGTTTTGGCAAGCTCGGGCCATTTATCGAAATCAACCGTCGAATATCCCGTTGTCGTTGTAATAGACGCAACCTGAAATGCCGCATGGCGCACGGTCGTCGCGGTACTTTCGAAAAGTCCGCGGCAGTTAAACGCAATAACCGCCGTCGCAAGAACAATAATACCGATATAAGTCCGCAATTCGTCCGATTTGGCAACATCTTTAATCTTGCCGAGAAGTATCATGTAATAGAGCGAAAAATCCACCCCGAACAGTATCATAAACACCGTGATTACATTCTGAACATACGGCGAATAATCCGCAATACCGCTGTTTTTAATCGAAAATCCGCCCGTTCCCGCCGTTCCGAAACTCAGCGTAAGCGCCGAGAATAAATCAAGTCCGCCCGCCAAAAGGAAAATCACCTGTATAACCGTCATCACAAAATACATCTTATAAAGAATATTTGCGGTTGTGCGCACCTTCGGCACAAGCTTGCTGACCGATGGGCCCGGGCTTTCCGCCTTTATAAGAAACAGGTTATCCCCGCCCGCAAGCGGCAAAATCGCCACAAGAAACACAAGAACACCCATTCCGCCTATCCAGTGCGTGAAACTGCGCCAGAAAAGCAGCGACTTCGGCAAAGCCTCAACATCGGACAAAATCGACGCACCCGTTGTTGAAAATCCCGAAACCGTCTCAAAAAGCGCATCGGCAAAATTCGGAATAAATCCCGAAATTACAAACGGCAGTGCGCCGAATACACTCATCACAATCCACGCAAGCGCAACCGTCACAAATCCTTCTTTTGAATACATCGTTTTATTTTTCGGCGTACGCAAAGTCAGCGACACGCCGATTACTGCGCAGATTGCCATACATACCGCAAAAAGCGGAATATATGACTGCTCGCCCGTTACCGCCGCACATATAAGCGGCAGCGCAAGCGCAAGCGCTTCAAGATTAAGCACCCAGCCGAGGGTGTGCAATATTATTCTGTAATTCATATCTTCGCTTCCCCTATGCCAAAATGTCCTTAATATCCTTAAATCCTATGTGCGTCGTAACCACAATCACGGTATCCTCCGGCATAATTACGTCCTTACCGCGCGGCATGATTACCTTTCCCTGGCGAATTATGCACGTTATAAGCGTATTGTCTTTAAGATTCAATTCTTCAAGCGTCGTCCCCGTGACAGGCGACGTTTCGTTGACGCGGAACTCGATTGCCTCCGCCTTGCCGTCCAGTATCATATGCATTGTCTCAATATTACTGCCAATCGAATTTTTCTTTGCACGCACAAATCGCTCGATATATTCCGCAGTAATATTTTTCGGGTAAATCGTCGTATCAAGATTAAGACCGCTTATAACCTCGTCATAAGCAATTCTGTTGATTTTGGTAACAAGCTTACCATGCATCTTGCTTTTGGCAAAAAGCGACAGCAAAATATTCTCCTCGTCTATATTGGTGAGTGACACAAAAGATTCCGCATGTTCAAGTCCTTCTTCAAGCAGAACTCTGTTATCGGTGCCGTCCGCATTTATTATCGACGCCTTCGGCAGCAGACTGCAAAGTTCCTCGCATCTTTCGGGATTTTGCTCTATGATTTTAACCTTTATCCCCGTGGCAATAAGCTGTTTAGCAAGATAATACGCCGTTGCACCGCCGCCGACAATCATTGTGTCTTTAACGCGGTTTGTCTTTATACCTATGCGGCGAAAAAATTGCGCTCCGTTGCTTATAGACGCTATAATACTAATGTTATCGCCGCTTTTCAGCGTAAAATCACCACCCGGAATAAATGCGCCGTCCGCACGTTCAACGCCGCATACAAGGATATCGCACTCGAATTTCTTATGTATATCCTTAATCTGCATATTATCAAGCGGCGAATCCTCCGGAATACGGAATTTCAAAATTTCCGCTCTGCCTTTGGCAAATGTGTCAATCTGGATTGCCGACGGAAAACGCAAAACCCGCGCAATTTCCGTTGCGGCGGTAAATTCGGGATTTATTATAAGCGCCAGGCCCAAATCCTCTTTAAAAAGATGCAGCTCCTTCGCATAAGACGGCTGACGCACGCGCGCAACCGTTTGACAACCGCCCGCCTTTTTGGCGATAAGGCACGTCAGGAGGTTTACCTCGTCCGAACCGGTTACCGCAATCAGAATGTCCGCACTTTTTACGCCTGCCTCCATAAGCGTATCCAAAGCCGAGCAATTTCCGCATACGCCCATAATGTCATAATGATTTATCAAATCCTGTATAACGCTGCGGCGCAAATCAACAACGGTTATGTCATTTTCCTTTTCGCGGCTGAGTCTTTCGGCAAGTTTCTGACCTACTTTTCCGCAACCTACAATGATAATATTCATTATACCTTTCCTTCTTTCTCGCTAACCTTAAACTGAGCGCGGTACAACGCGGCATATTCACCGTTTTCTGCCATCAATGTATCGTGCGTGCCGAGTTCCTTTATTCTGCCGCCCGACACAACGGCAATTTCATCAACATTTTTTATGGTGGATAATCTGTGTGCAACAACAATCGTCGTCCGCCCGCGGCAAAGCTCGTCAAGAGCAGCTTGAATAAGAATTTCCGTCGCGTTGTCAAGCGCGCTTGTTGCTTCATCTAAAATAAGTATCGGCGGATTTTTTAAAAATATCCGCGCAATCGAAAGGCGCTGTTTCTGTCCGCCCGACAGTCTCACGCCGCGCTCGCCAATTTGCGTATCATAGCCTTCCGGCAGCGATACGATATAATCATGAATATTCGCTTTTTTCGCCGCCGCGATAACCTCCGCCTCGGACGCGTCAGGCTTGCCGTACAGAATGTTTTCGCGTATCGTTGAGTTAAACAGATATATATCCTGCTGTACAATTCCTATATTTTTACGCAGCGAATCCAGCGTAATATCATGGATTTCCTTTCCGTCAACATAAATTTCCCCATCGGTAACATCATAAAAATGCGGAATTAAATGGCATATCGTCGTTTTTCCGCCGCCCGATTCGCCGACAAGCGCAATTCTGCGTCCCGCCGGTATATCAAGGCTTACGTTATGCAAAACCTCTCCGTCATCATTATACCCATACGAAACATTTTTAAACTCTATATGCCCCTGCGCCCTTCCTATCGGGACGGCATTTTCGCCGTTCCGTTCGGGTTCTTCGTCAATGATTTCAAGAAAACGCTCAAATCCGCTGACGCCGTCCTGAAATTGTTCCATAAAATTAATAAGCGTCGTAACCGGCGTGAGGAACAGATTGATCGAAACAATAAACGCCGAATAATCACCGAAATCTATCTTTCCTGCATACAGAAAAAATCCGCCCGCTATAAGTACTATTACGTTGAATATATCGGTTATAAACGATGTGGACGAATGAAAAAGTCCCATCGCTTTATACGCATCACGCCGCGCCGCCACAAATTTTCTGTTACCGATTTCAAATTTTTCCTTCTCTTTTTCGGCATTGGTAAACGCCTTCGTCACGCGTATTCCCGATATACTGCCCTCAATAGACGCATTAATCTCCGCAATCGCGCGGCGCGTATCGCGGAAGGCACGCCGCATCTTCATGCGCATAACCGTCGCTATCCAAACCAAAAACGGCACGCATATAAAAATTATCAGTGTGAGCGGCAGATTTATCGTCGCAAGATAGATAAAGGACGTCAGCACGGTAATTGTCGAAATTATCAGATTTTCCGGGCCGTGGTGCGCAAGTTCGCTCACGTCCATAAGGTCGGTCGTAAGCCGCGACATAAGTTTACCCGTTTCATGCTTATCGTAAAAGTCGTATGACAGCCGCTCCAGCTGTGCGAACATATCCCGCCGCATCTGCGCCTGCATTTTTACGCCCATCATATGCCCACGGTATTGAATATAATACCGCAGCAGCATGCGTACAATGTATAATGCCGTAAGCAAAATTCCGGCATATATTATCATTTTATATTTTCTTTCCGGAATTAACACGTTGAGCATACTCCGCGTTACAATCGGATATACCACGCCGATTACCGACACAAAAAAAGACGCGAGCATGTCGCATATAAAGACGCGCCTATGCGGTTTATAATACTTTAAAAATCGTTTCAGCATCATTAACCTTCCTCGTATCATAAAATTAACTATATGTATTTTATCACATTTTACAAAAAATGCAAGTGTTTTTTTACAATATATAAAAGGACTGTGAAAATACGTAAATTTTCCACAATCCTTTTCATATTTTTAGTACTTTTTCTTCAGAAACATATATGAAATCCAATACAAGCACACTATAAGGCATACTCCGCCGCATATAATCTGCACAAATTCGTTATGCCCCATTACCGTCATTACAATAACCGCCGCGGCAGAGATAAGCACATACCCGTATCCTGCCCATGCCCAGGCTTTGGTGGCTATGTATTTATTTCTCTCGTCTTTTACGGCGATATCAAATTTCTCCCGATAATTTTCGTCATGGCGATACCGCATCTGACGGATAAGCTGAACCGCCCCGCACGCAAGCCAGCCGTATCCCAGGCCCGTCCACATATCGTTACCGATAATACCCGCATTTCCGCATATCGCCAATGCCGCGCCTAAAATCACCCACATTATGCTGATATAGATTTTTTTCTCATATTTCATATCAATCTCTCCCTTTTAATCTTCAAATATAAACACTTCTTCAATCGTCATGCCGAAATATTCCGACACTTTATGCGCCAGAAATATTGACGGATTGTATCTTCCCGTTTCCAGGGAACTTATCGTCTGCCGCGAAACCCCGAGCACTTTCGCAAGTTCCTCCTGCCTTATTCCGCGGGATTTGCGTATTTCTTCAATTTTATTTTTCAACACGCACCACCCTTTCAATGTAAAGTTAGCTTTACATAAATAATATCACACTTTTTTGCAAATGTCAAGTATGCTTTACATTTTTTTACAAAAAAATTTCCGGCAGACAAAAATGTTAAGCCGGAAATCATGAAATTTAATCGGAAACGGGGATAATCAGCTTTTCGCCGCCCGCAATTTCCGTACATTCGCCGAGATTATTGCATGCAATAATTTTATCGCCGTTTACATGATAATGCTTGGCAATATCCCAAAGACTGTCGCCGTTTTTAGTGAAATAAATAACAATTCCGCGGTCGTGTTTTGCAAGTTCCGATGTTGTAACATCGGTAATAACACGTCTGTGCGATTTTTTAATAATTTTACCCGAAATGCATATACCGCACCGAATTTCCACTGAGCTTGCCGAGCTTATCGCATAACTGATATGTTCACATTCCGCCGTAAGCGCAACTTCGGCATCGCGGACGGCATTTTCGCAGTCAATCATGTAGCTGAACGGAATTTCTTCATTAATACTGCACACCGGCATCTGCGGGTTATCCGTCAGATACAGAACATACACAACAGCCTTGCCCGATACCGCAAGACGCCCGCTCTGGATTTGCGTGGCGGTTATATACGGCTTTGCGCATACCGTGTACACGCCCGCTATTTCCGGTGCACCCTGTTCCTTTTGCAGAATTTCCTTCAGCATCGCCGAAAAAATCGGTCTTTCGATTACATTTTCCGTCTCCAATTCTTCATACGCAAGCTCACATTCGCTGTCGGTAAAATAACAGTCGGACAGCACGGAAATCTCCTCACGGCACTCTGTGCGCACACTCACGCCGATATTCACATTCAGCGATACGCATTTCATCTCGCCCTCCGCATTTCGTGAAAGCGACGCGTCGGTATCGCCTATTTCGTATGTAACCTCACATTCCGTATCCTCCGTAAGTCCCTCCATATCAAAAACCTCGGTAAAAGGCAGTTCAAAATCTATATGCTCACAACAATTATTCTCATCAATATACAAAATACTCGCGCACGCCTTGCCTTTTGCGACAAGTTTTCCGCCCAGCGCCTTATATTCCTTATCAAAAACCGACACGTTCGTCCGCAAAAGTTCCGCCGCAGCTGCCTTACCCTGCGGAAGTTCGAGAATTTCGTCTATGTCGAAACTGAATTCATCATACCCGCTCTGACTGCACATACATATATTTTCATTCCTCGTCTGCGCCGCCGACTCCTCCAGTCCGCACACAAAACTGCATTCGCTGTCGGCGGTAACCTGTACATCTATAAGTATTTGCGCATCAACGCTGATTTTCCGCGAATTAATCAGCTTATAGTTGACTTTTTCGGTGTCACAGCAAGCCGCAAGACGCATATTTTCCGTAAATTCCGAACGTTTCAGCGTTTCGCAGAACTCAAAACTGCTTTTTATGCACTGTACGCAGC
>CAKSRS010000076.1 GCA_934487205.1 uncultured Clostridia bacterium | reverse complement strand
CGAGGACTGCGATAAGGCATATGCAAAAATACTGAAAAACGCGGAAGAAATTCAAAAAAGCAAGCTTGAAAATATCAGAAGCCGCATAAAATCAGACGGCGGAATAATTGTGTATAACCCGAACGGATTTGAGGTAAGCGGTGCGGTAAAGGTTGACGGTGTGACGGCTTATGCGGAAAAGATTCCCGCGTTCGGCTGGCGTGTAATTGAAAGCCCCAAAATCACGAACAGCATTAAAGCGAGCGAAAATACAATTGAAAACAAGTTCTTTAAATTAACATTCGAAAAGGGAAAAATCACCTCAATTTTTGATAAGCGGAATAACCGCGAAATCGTAAAACAGGGGCATTATGCCAATGAAATCCAGGTGTTTGAGGACTTCCCGAAATGTTATGACGCGTGGGAAATCACAAATTACTATAAGGAAAAAATGTGGACGGTGGACGAGCTTTTTGCACAGGAAATAATATCGGACGGCGCAAGAGTAGGCATAAAGCAGGTATGGAAGTATCTTGATTCGACAATTGAGCAGAATATATGGCTTTATGACGACATTGACCGCATTGATTTTGAAACTGCGGCAGATTGGAAACAGGAGCACCTGCTTGTTAAAGCGGCATTCCCGATTGATGTTAATGCACATGAGGCGACATATGATATCCAGTTCGGAAGTCTTGCGCGCCCGACGCATGAAAACACGAGCTGGGACGCGGCAAAATTCGAGGTTTGCGCACATAAGTGGGCGGATATTTCGGATAACGGTTACGGCGTAAGCCTATTGAATGACTGCAAATACGGCTATAATGCCGAGGGCAGTACGCTTAAACTGACGCTTTTGAAGTGTGCGACATATCCAAACCCGAAAGCGGATAAGGAAGTGCATAATTTCACATATTCGCTCTATCCGCATAAGGGCGGAGTTTATGCGGCGGATACGATAAAGTATGCGTATGAATTAAATCAGCCGATGATTGCCGAAAAAATCGAAAAGCATAACGGCGATATGCCGGATAAATTCTCGCTCGTCGGCTGTGACAGCGATGATGTTGTAATCGAAACGGTCAAAAAAGCAGAGGACAGCGAGGATATTGTAATAAGAATGTATGAGTCAAAAAATATGCGCACGAGCACAAAATTGACGTTCGGATTTGACTTTAAAAAAGCGTATATCTGCGATATGCTCGAAAATGAAATTAAGGAAATCGCAGCAAACGGCAGGACGATTACGCTCGATTTGGGTAATTTTGAGATTGTAACGGTTAAGGTGAAAAGATAAATATTATTAAAGTACGTGGTGAATAAAAATATGAGATTAACAGAATATAATTATAATATGGCACAAGAGGCGTACTACGGTACGATTTTCGCGCAGTCGAACGGGTACATGGGCGTGCGCGCAAGCTTTGAAGAAAACGGAAGTATGGGCGTTCAGGGCGCATTTGTGCGCGGCGTTATCGATGAAATCCCTTTTAATCAGAACGCGAAAATCGACAGCGAATATATGCGCAAATTTTACATCAACGAGGACGCGGCAAAGGACGCGGAATTTCAGGAGGGCGTAATAAATTTTGCGGACATATTGTTTTTCCGCGCAGAAATCGACGGCGAGACCTTTTATCCGTGGGAGGGGCGCATATTAAAATGGAACAGAACGCTTGACACGGACAACAATATTCTGACGAGGAAGGTTACATGGGAAAGCGCAAAGGGCGACGTGACCGAGTTCACATTCGAGCGGTTTGCATGCTTTGCAAACGACCATATTTTCTGTCAGCGCATGCACATTAAGCCGATAAATCATGATAAGCCGATAACGGTGTTGTCGGGCGCGGATTTGCGCACGAAGTCGGACGGATTTAAAATGTGCGTGCAGGAGCAGTGCAGTTTTGACGATAATACAATTAAAATTTCTCTTTCGACAAAGGGCAAGTATCATCATAAAATCAATATCGGTGTGAAAAACAGTCTGTCCGGCGGCGAAAACATACATGACAGCAAATTTGCGTATCAGAAATTCGAAAAATCGGGCGAATTTACCGCAGAAAAGCTTGTTTATGTTTCAACCTCGCGCGATACCGATTTTAGTTCCGATTATTTCGGCACCGATAGACTCACCTCGTTTGAGGAACATTTTCAGCAACATAAAGCCGTGTGGAAGGAATATTTTGCAAAACTCGATATTAAAATCAGCGGTGATGATGAGCTGGATAAAAGTCTGCGCTTTTGTACATATCATACGGCGATTTCGATTGCGCGTAATGACTGCGTGCACAGCCTTGCCGCAAAAAATCTCACGGGCGCGGGATATAACGATTACGTGTGGTGGGACTGCGAAGTATATCAGGCGCCGGTGTTTATCTATTCAGGCAGTGCGGACGTGCGCAATATTTTGAAGTACCGCTATGACCGCCTTGACGCTGCAAGAGAAATTGCAAAAGAGGAAGGACGGTGCGGCGCAAGATTTCCGTTCATATCGTCGGTTACGGGGGAGGAAAAGGTGTGGAAACATGTCCGCCACCCGTTTATGCAGGTGCATGTTGTTGCTGATGTTGCGTGGGATATTATCAACTATTTCAATGCAGCGGGCGACAGGGAGTATATGCAAAAGTACGGACTGGAAACGCTTTCGGAAATAGCCGATTACTGGGCGAGCCGCGCGGAATTTAAAAACGGACGCTATGAAATATGCGGTGTGACCGGCTGTGACGAGCATCACCCGTATGTCAACAATGACGCGTATACGAATTATCTTGTAAAATATGTGCTGGATGAAACGGTAAAACTGTGCCGCGAGTTTAACCGCAATGTTTCGGAAAAATGGACGCAAGTTTCGGAAAAGCTGTATCTGCCTATGGATAAAAACGGCATGATACCGCAGTTTGACGGATATTTCGATTTAAGCCGTACACTGGAATGCGAGGGCGGTAACCACTCGGAATTTCAGATGAAATCCGCCGGCGGGCAGTATCATAAGAGCCAGATAATTAAGCAGCCGGACGTAATGGTATTGTTTTCGTATATTGATTTGGAATTTTCAAGAGAAGCGTATGCGAAAAACTGGGACTATTACGAAAATATGTGTGAATCTTCGTCATCGCTGACCTATCCCGTGCATGCAATATGCTCGTTTGACAATGACAGACTGTACAGCGGATATAAATATCTTAAAGAGGCGGCAAATATTGACCTTGCCGATTTGCACGGCGGTGCGGAGGACGGCGTTCATGCCGGCTGCTCGGCGGGGGCGTGGTATGCGGTTGTGCGCGGAATTGCGGGCGTTAAGATAGGTAAAAACGGACTTTCGGTAAATCCGAAAATGCTGCCGTGGTGGAAATCGGTAAAACTGTCTTTCTACTATCAGGGAGTAAGAATTTATATGGAGCTTGCAAATGATAAATTCACGCTGAAGGCGGAGGAGAATATCGACGCAAATGTTTTGGGCAAAGATGTAATGTTAAAAAAGGGAAGAAAACAGACCTTCGGTATGGAAAAAACGAAATAGAAAATTACGGTTCAGTAATATTTGACTTGGACGGTGTGCTTGTAACTACCGATGACTGCCACTATAGGGCATGGAAAAGGCTTGCCGATGGGAGTGCAAAAAACAACGCAAAGGCCCAATACGGATCTGTTTCATTATTGGACAGTATCGAAGAAGTGTTGTGTAAAAATTGTAGAATAATGTAATTCATACTGAGAAGTGAAAAAATATGTATCAAAGCGGTTGGCGCAAAAAGTCAACCGCTTTTTCAATTTAGATAAAAATATTTTTTCAAACCATGAAATTCCTGCATAGTTTGCGTGGTATACTGATTTTGAAAGGAGGGGAGAGTGATGGCAGAAAGAATGTGTGTAACTGAAAGACGCTCGAGACTATTGGATATTCCTGTTGTTAAAAAGCAGACAACACGTTCATTTCTGTCGGAAGAATTTAATGTTTCGCTTGATGCGATTAGCCGGGACATAGTGTATCTGAGCCGCAGAGTGCCGATTTACACCAAACAGGGGAACAACGGCGGTATCTTCATATTGCCGGGGTACATAAATCACAGACTTTATTTTACGGAAAAAGAAGAAAACTGCATCAGATTGTTGATGATTGAGGCGGATCGGGAAACATATGAAATATTAAACGGTATATTATCGAGGTTTACAATCAAGAAAAGCTTGGAATATACGTAAACCGAGACTGAAGGGGGAGTTAATAAATTTTAAAACAGAATATTTGTCTGCAAGGGAATATGAAAGCACTCATGCCACATACGTATTATACGGGGTGATGTTCTATGAAAAAACAGAAAATCAAAAATGTTTTTAAAAACGGGGAGAAACCGAACAAGGAACAGTTTAACAAAAAAATGGCTGAATTAATTTGCGCGGCAAGCAAAGAAAGTGTGACAAAATGATTTGTGTATGGTATAATAAATGTATGAAAACAGCTTGTTTCTGCCCGAAGGGAGAGATTTTATGAAGGCTGCAATATACTGCAGATTATCCGAGGAGGACAGAAACAAACAGTCAAAGACCGATGACAGCGAAAGTATTCAAAATCAAAAATCAATGCTGATACAATATGCCGAAGAAAAAAACTGGGAGGTTTACGGCATATACAGCGATGATGATTACGCCGGCTCGGACAGGAAACGCCCCGAGTTTAACCGTCTGCTTAATGACGCGGCGCAGCATAAATTTGATATTATACTCTGTAAAACGCAGTCGCGGTTTACGCGTGAGCTGGAGCTGGTCGAAAAATACATACATGGGTTATTCCCCGTTTGGGGCATACGCTTTGTCAGCGTGGTTGACAATGCCGATACCGATAACAAGGGCAATAAAAAATCGCGCCAGATTAACGGCTTGGTTAATGAGTGGTACCTTGAGGATATGTCCGACAATATCAAAAGCGTGCTTGACAGCAAGCGCCGAAACGGCTTGCATATCGGGTCGTTCGCGCTTTACGGATATATGAAAGACCCGGAAAAAAAGGGGCATCTTGTGATTGATGAGGACGCGGCGTCTGTAGTGCGCGAGGTGTTTCGGCTTTTTAGCGAGGGCTACGGAAAGACGGCAATCGCGCGGATTTTAAATGACCGCGGTGTACCAAATCCGACGGAGTATAAGCGGCGGAAAGGAATTAATTATAAGCCGCCAGGCGGAAAGGGCGGTACGCTGTGGAAATATTATTCAATTGCGAGCATGCTGAAAAATGAAATCTATATCGGAAATATGGTGCAGGGGCGCTACGGGAGTGTGTCTTACAAGACGAAACAGAATAAACCGCGCCCGCGCGATAAGTGGTATGTCGTCGAAAATACGCACGAGCCGATTATCAGCCGCGAACTTTGGGATAGGGTTCAAGATATGCTGAAAGAGAAAACAAAGCCGTTTTCGAGCGGTAAAGTCGGTGTTTTTGCCGGAAAAGTCAGGTGCGCGGAGTGCGGATATACGATGCGGTCGATAAAAAGCCATGGGAATTATTATCTTCAGTGCGCGAGCCGTTTTGCGTCAAAATCGGCGTGCAGCGGCGCGTTTATTTCGGTACGGAAACTGGGTAATGCGGTTGTTGAGGAATTTAACAAGATTTCCGGTGAGTATCTTGATGCAGATGCGCTTGCTGCCGGGGCAGCGTGCGATGATGTTAAGCGGCGCTGTAAGCGGATTGCATGCGATATGGCGGCATATAAGAGGAAGTCGGAGGAATTTTCCAAGGGCTTGCGCGACGCGTATATGGATAAGGTGCGCGGCGTGATTTCCGAAAAGGATTTTTCCGTGCTGTCCGCGGAGATTTCGGCAGAACGCGACAGATTTGCGGAGATGGCGGCGGAATGTGC
Source organism: uncultured Clostridia bacterium (assembly GCA_934487205.1). GTDB lineage: Bacteria > Bacillota > Clostridia > UBA1381 > UBA1381 > UBA1738. Next base: position 4,316 of record CAKSRS010000076.1, on the reverse strand, counting down.
GGCAAAGCTTGAAAAGCTAAGCGGTGAGCACGCTGGGGAAAATGCGCGGGAAGATATTGTGAGAAAATATGCAAATCTGACCGAGCCAAGCCGCGCCTGTGTGCAAACGCTGATAGATTTCATCAGCGTTGGGCATAAGCAGGGGAATGATATTCCTATAGAAATACACTGGAATTTTTAGGTTTTATGTATATGCAAAGCTGCAGCAGAGCAAAAAGCACGCGCAACATATGATAATATACTGCGCCTTTCCGATGATCCTGATGTTAATGAAGTAATTAAATTCCTGCGTCAGCGGGAAATTACTCATTTTCAGCGTTTCGGCGAAGCGTTGGTACGCATGCAGTCGAAACTGAACGAGAAAAACAAGTTCTTTATGAAATAACGTGGAAACCGCATCGCGCGAGGGATATAACCAAAACCTTCGGCGGTGCGGTTTTTTTCATATTTATACCGCTTTATTTATTGATTTTGCCCGCAAATTGTGGTATAATTTAGCCGGAGGTAGATACAGATGGATGTAAAATTGAATTTGCAGGCGCTTTATTTTCCCAAACGTCTTGCAGATGATTTTAAAAATATAAAAAAATATCCTCTCACCGTGCTTGAAACACCTTCCGGATTCGGCAAAACAACGGCGCTGAACGAATATTTTTCCGAGAAATGCTTTGAAGATGCAACGGTTTTAAGGCACACGTTCTTTTCCAACGGCACCGCCGACTACTGGCAGTGGTTTTGCGGCGCGCTGTCCGGCGTCGACCGCATATGCGCCGATGCACTGCAAAATTGCGGCGTGCCGTGCGGCGAAAATTTGTCCGACATACGCGAAATTATGGGCGAGCTGGAATGTCGCGGCGAAACATACATTATTCTGGATAATCTGTCCGGCGAGACGGAAAATCTGGACATGTTTCTGACCGCTCTGTCATGCCACCGCGCCGATAATCTGCACATCACCGCGTCAATTCAGTCGGTGAACGAAAAGAACAGTTTTCGTATTCACGGCGGCGGGAAAATATATTACATAGGTTCGGAGGAATTTATGTTTTCCAAAGAGGACTGCCGTGCGTATTTTAACGCCGCCGGGGTTGTCCTAACCGAACTCGAGCTTGCCGAACTTGTGCGGATAACGGGCGGCTGGATATTCGCTGTATATTTACAGCTGATTTTTTATGCGAAAAACAAAAGATTTGAAAAAGGCATACTTAATTCGCTGATAGAAAAGGCATTTTTTGACAGACTTACCGATGCAGAACGGGATTTTTACATCTCTTTGGCGCCGTTTAACAGCTTTTCGCTGCATCAGGCGGTTGCGGTGAGCGGCAAAGACTCCGATTTTGTACGCAAAAATCTTGTCGGCGGAGGATTCGTGCATTATGATGAAAAGGCACGCGAGTATTATTTTCATAACCTTGTTCATGAGTATCTCTGCGGCGTTTTCCGCCAGCTGGACAAGCAAAAAAGAAGGGAACTTTTAATACGCGCGGCGCAATGGGAAGAATCGGAGGGCAGCAACATAAATGCCGTCCGCCTGTATTACCGCGCAGGTGCGTATGAAAAAATATTTGCCATGCCACACACAAGCTACGACCTTGCCGACATCGGCGATGAAAATACGGGAAAAATGATATTTGAAATACTGGACAACACGCCGCACGAGGTGAAACTACGCTATCCCGAAAGCATGGTTCCGCTGGCGTTTATCCTGTTTTTTATAAATGAGCACGAAAAACTCGGTGAATTGATTGAAGAAATTATCGGTCTTGTGCATGAATGTGATATTTCGGAGGACAGAAAAAACTCAATTCTCGGCGAAACCGAACTGCTGATTTCCTTTACGGGGTTTAACGATATTGCCGAAATGAGCCGTCACCACCGCAAGGCGTACGAGCTTTTGGGCAAAAAAGCAAGCCTTATAAATCTGCGAAGTACGTGGAGTTTCGGCTCGCCGTCGGTTATGTGCCTGTATCATGCAAAATCGGGCGAACTGGACACCGAACTTGCACTTATGGACGAGTGCATGCCGTATTATTATCGCCTGACGGGCGGACACGGCGCGGGCGCGGAATTTGCCATGCGCGCCGAAGCGGAATTTATGCGCGGAAATTTTGAAAATGCCGAAACGGCGGCGCATCGGGCAATGTTTGAGGCAAAAAGCAAAAATCAGTCCAGCGTATATCAGTGCGGGCTGTTTGTTCTTGCCAATACGGCGCTTGCGCGCGGCGACGAGCAGAAACTGTTCGACGCGCTTTTTGCTCTGTCGGAAAGCGCCGCGGCAAATACCGAGGATATGTGCCGATACACACAGAGTTTATTTTTGGGGTATGTGTACGCATTTTCCCACCGCGCCGCCAAGGCGGACGAGTGGCTTGCGTTGGGCGACATCGGCGAGAACAGAATTGCGCCCATGACAATTCCCTTTGCACATATTGTTTACGCCAAAATTTTGCTTGACCGAAAGGAATATGCAAAACTGCTTGCATTTTGTCCGTTTGCGTGCAACATCGCGGCGGCTGTTCCGAGCGTACTGCCGCAAATCTATTTTAATATTTTTGAATGCTGCGCCGCTGCCGCTCTCGATAATTTCGAAAATGCCGCCCGCGCGCTTAAAAGGGCGCTGGAGCTTGCCGCTTGCGACGGAATATTTATGCCGTTCGCGCAAAATTTCAGCGGTATAAAGCCCGTGCTTGACAAAACGGCGAAAAATCCGGCATACGACACCATTTGCCGATTGGGGACTATGTTTGAAAAATCTTCTGCGGAAATCGGACTGGGCAAAACCAAGCTTTCGCCGCGCGAACGCGAGGTTGCCGAACTGATTCGACAGGGGTTTACCAACAAGCAGATTGCCGCGCGTTTATATGTCTCGGTTTCTACCGTTAAGATGACGATAAGCAATATTTTCGACAAAACCGGCGTACGGTCGCGCGCGCAGCTTTCCGATACGAAAAATAATTAGCCGATGGCCAATTTAATATTAACTCTCCCTTTGATATAATTTACACATAAATTATACCTTGAAGGGAGAGTTTTTTTATGAAACGCAGGCTCATTTCGCTTATGCTGAGCATTTCTTTTGCGCTTGCGCCCATGGGTGCGGCGGCGAAAACATCACAGGAGGACGCGGACGCAAATCTGATGCAGAAGATTTTCGGAAATATGAGCGACCTCAGCGATGACAGTCTGCAGCTGCCGTATAAAAACGGCGCGCGCCTGTCGGATATCCGCGAACCGCTCTATACTTTTGAAAATAAAAGCAAGGTTTTCGGTGACGGCAGCTTATCGTGGAAGGACTCGGATATGTATATCACCTTCGGCGCAAGCGCAGATATCACCGTTTCGGGAAAATCATACACCATGGACTACAACTGCAAAAAGGTGACAGTTGCAATGGCGGAAGGCGACTTTGATGCGGACGGCAGAAAAAATCAGATTGCCGCGCTTGTCGCCGCAAAAACTACCGGCAATAAATCGCTGCTGCTCCTTTGCGTGACGCAGGGCGATTCGCTTATGGGAGCCACACCTGCTGCCGTACTTTATGAGGGCGGCTCGGCTTTTTATGACGATATAAACGAATTTGTGAACTGCATGGAGATTGTGTGCGCCGATATAAATGGCGATGGCTATGATGAAATTATAACAACGACCCCTACAAGCGGCTATGGCGGACAAAGTTCGGACAAATACGGATTTGACAGGTACGGCGGGAGCTATGTTTGGAGTCTTAAAGAGGAGGGCCGCACGGCGCTGAGCTGGAAGGACTCCGACTCATGGGACAGCGAATCGCAATTGCTCGGCAACAGTCTGCAGTCGTATGTAGATAACAGCTACCTCGGCGCGCCCGGCGTTACCGCGTCAATGGCGGCGGCGGATATCGACGGCGACGGCTATGACGATATTGTTTCGGCTATAGCGGCGACGAAAGTGCAATATAATCCCCAATATGCAAGCAGTATGTTTATGCTGTACTATATCGGCGGTGCGCCGACGGCGGGAGAAAGATATCAGAAACGTATAAATTTGTCAAACTGTATCAGCGGGACATTAGCAGATAACTTGAGTCTCGGCATTACGTCGGGCAACGCGTCGGGGTTTGACGTCGAAATCTGCGATATAGATAATTCCGGTACGCCTACAATTTTTATGTCAATCAAGGAAACGGTTCACAGTTGGAGTGCGTACTCGGGCGAAAAAATGTACACGCCGAGCTATTACGTGGTTGCTCTTGACTATAATAAAAATACGAAATATTTCAAATCTTCAACCGTACATCACGGCGGAATTTATCACCACGGCTGGGTGGACAGTTCTAAAAT
>CAKSRS010000075.1 GCA_934487205.1 uncultured Clostridia bacterium | reverse complement strand
CTTTTGGATATGCTCTATCAGCGCCTTAACGTCCGCAGCCGTTGCGCCGCCCGCGTTTACCACAAATCCCGAATGTTTTTCCGAAACCTGCGCACCGCCGATTTTAAATCCTTTCAGACCGCTGTCCTCAATAAGTTTCCCCGCAAAATATCCCTCCGGGCGCTTAAATGTACTTCCCGCGCTCGGCATATCAAGCGGCTGCTTTGATGTTCTGCGCTGTCTGTAGTCGTCCGTTTTTTCCTTTATTTCATCGGGATTTCCCTTTTTAAGCTTCAGTTCTGCCGATAAAATTATATAATCTTTATCGGTAAAACTGCTTTTGCGGTAACCAAACTCCAGCATATCCGCCGTTTTAGTAATTATTTCGCCGTTATCAAGGTAAGTCACGCTCTCGATAACGTCCTTCAGTTCGCCGCCGTATGCACCGGCATTCATATATATTCCGCCGCCGAGAGTCCCCGGTATTCCCGACGCAAATTCAAGTCCCGTAAGCGAATTTCGGTACGCGGCAGATGCAATCCTCGAAAGCAGCGCACCGCTTTGCGCCGTTATTTTTTCACCGCCGACCGATATTTCGTCAAATCCGCGCGCAACTTTTATAACAAGACCGCGTATTCCGCCGTCGGCAACCAAAAGGTTTGAGCCGTTGCCCATAACCGTGTACGACATGCCCTTTTCCGACGCATAATCAATCAAACGCTTAATTTCTTCTTCTGACGTGACTTCACAAAATTCATCGGCAGGTCCGCCGATTTTGAATGATGTGTGATTTTTCATCGGCTCATTCTTTTTAATCTCCATTTACAGTCTCCATTCTGCCGTATTAGGATGCGGCCCTGTTGTTATCCCTGATTTTTCTTCATCTCATTCATAAGTCTGTTGTTAAGTTCAACAGCAGCGTTATAACCCATTCTCTTTTGACGGTTGTTCATCGACGCAACTTCAATTATAATCGCCAAATTCCGTCCCGGCTTTACGGGGATTGTCAAACTCGGTATATTGATGCCCATTATATTCGTGTATTCGTCCAGCATGCCCAGGCGGTCATACTGCTTGCCTTCCACCCACGGCTCAAGGTGAATTATCATGTCGATACTTTCGGTATCCTTAACGGCGCCCATACCGAAAATTTCCTTAACATCTATAATTCCTATGCCGCGCAGTTCCACAAAATGCCTTATAATATCGGGCGACGAACCCACAAGCGTCTTGGAAGAAACACGTTTTATCTCGACGGCGTCATCTGCTACAAGGCGGTGCCCTCTTTTTAACAGCTCAATCGCCGTTTCACTTTTGCCCACGCCGCTTTCGCCCATTATCAGAACACCTTCGCCGTAAACTTCAACCAATACGCCGTGACGTGTGCGCCGCGGCGCAATCTGCACATTAAGATAACTTATGAGCGCGCTCATCAGGCTCGATGTGGTCTCCTCCGTTCTTAAAATCGTGAGGTCATATTTTTCGGCAAGCTCCATCATTTCCGGAAAAATCTGCATGCCGCGGGTTATGATAAGCGCCGGAAATTTCGTTGAAAACAGTCTGTCCATCAGTTCACAGCGCTTTTCGCGCGGGAACTGTTCCAGATACGTTACCTCGACTTTACCCATAATCTGAATACGGTGCGGGTCAAAGTAATCGTAAAATCCGGCAATCTGAAGCGCCGGACGATTTAAATCCGCCGTTTCCACCATAATTTCGTCTATATCGGACGATGCATATATCTTTTCAAAGGAAAATTCCTCTATTACCTTTGACAGATGTATTTTGAATGTTGTATCGTTCATCATACCCTCAACCTCCGTAGGACATATTTATTCATTTTTATTATATACCAAAATCATAAATATTTCAATTATATTTTAACAAAAAATAAACTTTTTTACCCATTATTTGCATCATAACAGATAATTTTAAAAAAATTTCAAAAAAAGCTTGCATTATCGGCGGATTTGTGGTAAAATAGTTTTGTTTTGATAATCGTAATCGATAGAGGAGGTGTCCGCACATGGCTAAATGTGATATTTGCGGCAAGGGCGTAACCTTTGGAATTAAGGTCAGCCATTCGCACAGAAGATCAAACAGAGCTTGGAAGCCTAATGTAAGAAAAGTAAGGGCTGTCGTTAACGGCAATACTAAGTCGGTTAATGTTTGCACTCGCTGCTTGCGTTCGGGAAAGGTTACACGCGCGGTTTGATTTTGCAAGGACGGCAGAGGAGCTTTCGTTCCTCTGTTTTTTTTGTGAATTATGACACCTTTTTTTAAATTTATTTTGCATTTTTGTAAAATGTATGCTATACTGTTATTATCAATATGAATTTTGACATGATTTTATACTTATATATACAGTTTTATTAGGAGTGTGATACCTTGGAAAAGCTTGTTATTAAGGGCGGAACTCCCCTTCGCGGCAAGATTTGCATAAGCGGCGCAAAAAACGCGGCTGTTGCGATAATTCCCGCATGCCTTTTGATTGAAGATAAATGCCGCCTTGAAAATCTGCCGGATATAAAAGACGTTAAGCTTTATTTGGATATATTGCGCGATTTGGGCGCGAAAATTAATGTTATCGATAAAAACACCGTGGAAATAGACTGCGCAGACGTCACTTCATATACGCCGCAGGTTGAGCTTGCACGAACAATGCGCGGCTCGTCCTATCTTATCGGCGCGCTTTTGGGACGTTTCCGCAAATGTGTTGTCCCCATGCCCGGCGGCTGTGATTTCGGCACGCGCCCGATTGACCAGCACGTTAAAGGTTTTGAGGCTCTGGGGGCAATATGCCGTCAGGCGCATGCGCTCGTTTCCGCCGAAGCGGACGACCTTTACGGCGCGCATGTCTATTTTGACGTGACTTCCGTCGGCGCTACCGTCAACGTAATTTTATGCGCGGTAAAGGCAAAAGGCGTATCCATAATCGAAAACGCCGCAAAAGAACCGCACATTGTCGACCTCGCCAATTTTCTTAACGCGATGGGAGCAAAAATCCGCGGCGCGGGTACCGATACAATTAAAATCACCGGCGTAGACAAGCTACACGGCGGCGCATATTCCATTATTCCCGACCAGATTGAGGCGGGCACATTCATGATTGCCGCGGCGGCAACGCGCGGCGACGTGCTTATAGAAAACGTAATCCCCCGCCACCTTGAAGCTATCAGCGGCAAATTGATAGAGTCGGGCGCAAAGGTAGAGGAATTTGACGACAGCATACGCGTATCCGTTCCGGAAGGAAAAAAATTACGACGCGTCAATTTTGTCGCTCTGCCGTACCCCGGTTATCCGACCGACATGCAGCCGCAGCTTGTTACGTACCTCTCCACAATAGAGGGCACAAGCACCGCGCGCGAAGGCGTGTGGGACGACCGTTTCCGCTATGTGGGCGAACTCAAGCGTATGGGTGCGGACATAATCGTCGAAGGCAAGCTTGCCATAATCAACGGCGTACCCAACCTTATGGGTACCACCGTGCGCGCAACCGACCTCCGCGGTGGTGCTGCGATGATTATTGCCGGACTCATGGCGGAAGGCGTTACCGAAATCACCGACATTTACCACATAGACCGCGGCTATGAAAATTTTGAAGAAAAATTTGCCGCGCTCGGTGGAGATATCCACCGAATTGAAGTCCTTACGAACTAACGGAGCAACAAATTATGTTTTTATCACTGGTAAGCGGTTCATCGGGCAACTGCTCGCTGATTTCCGACGGCAAAACACATCTCCTCGCCGACTGCGGTCTGTCATGCAAAAATCTTGAAACCGCACTTGCAAAGGTGGATTTAAGGCCGTCTGACCTAAACGGAATTTTAATAACGCACGAACACACCGACCATATACGCGGAGTCGGCGCTGTTTCGCGAAAATACGGCACGCCCGTTTACGCCACGCTGAAAACGCATACGGCAATGAATATCGGCGCCGTTACGGATATTCGGTATCTTAACCCCGATATTGATTTCGAGATAGGAACAATCGGCATAAATCCGTTTTCCATACCGCATGACGCAGCCGACCCCGTCGGCTATAACTTCTTTTTCGGCACAAAAAAGCTGTCACTCGCAACCGATATCGGCAGAATGAATGATTACATTATGCAGCACCTTTCCGGCAGCATTGCGGTTCTTCTGGAATCAAACCATGACTCGCGTATGCTTATGGCGGGGCGCTACCCGGCTGCACTAAAACGGCGTATTTCCGGCGAGCTGGGGCATCTGTCAAACAACGAGGCGGCACAGACGGCTCTTGAACTTATAAAAAGCGGCACATGCCACATAATGCTGGGGCATTTGTCAAACGAAAACAACACCCCAAACACGGCATATTTGGAAACAGCCAATTTGCTGGAAAACAACGGGTTAAAACTTGGCAGGGACGTCGGTTTGTCCGTTGCCGCAAGATACGAGGTTTCATGTTTCCGATGAATATTTCGATTGTATGCATAGGTAAAATTAAAGAGAGTTTTTTTCGCGGCGCTTTGGAAGAATATTCCAAGCGTCTTTCGCGTTTTGCCAAGCTTGATATTATCGAGGTGCGCGATGAAAAAATCCCCGATAATCCTTCGGAAAAAGAAATCGACGCTATCCTCGAAAAGGAAGGCGCCGCAGTTTTGACAAAGATACCGAAAAACAGCCGCATAATCGCCATGTGCATAGAAGGCAAGGAACTTTCAAGCACACAGCTTGCAGAAAAAATCCGCGAAATTTCCATGACGGCAAGCCATATCACCTTTATCATCGGCGGCTCATTGGGGCTTTCGGACAAAGTGAAGGCGGCGGCGGATTTTAAATTAAGTTTTGGGAAAATTACTCTGCCGCATCAGCTTATGCGCGTTGTTTTGACCGAACAGATTTACCGCGCGTTTAAAATAAACGCCGGAGAAAATTATCATAAATAAAGGCTGTATGAAAAGTCGATTGACTTTTTATACAGCCTTTATTTTTCAGGGGACAGGAAAAAACTTTGGAAATATCCCCTTTTTACTCCGGTTTGATTACCGACATTACACACAAGTCGTTGTTAAACTGCTGTTTAAAGCGGTTTCCGATATCTTCAAAGGTTATTTTTTCATATTCGTCATAATAATCAAGATAATTTATATCGACAAAAGACAAGGTTAAAAATGTATGCGCATATCCCTCAATGCTGTTGTACGAACGGATATAATCGCCCCATATCACCTTTTTTATTCTCTCAAAATCGTCGCGCGGCAATCCCGTTTTCAAAAGCCCGTCCACGTATTCGGTTATTCTGTCATAAACCGCCTGCGGGTCTTTGCTTTCGCCGTCAATCTCCGTATATGCGTAATCCTTTTGCGGCGCATATTCAAACGAAAAGTTCTGCGTAATAAGACCTTCCTCGTAAAGCTCATTATACAACTTTGACCCCTTTCCGAACAGCATTTCGGTAAGGATTTCCATTTCAATTATTTTTTTCAAAAGTTTTTTGCCGGAATATCCGACGTCATTATCCTTCCAGCCGAGCATAAACATCGGTGTCGCGACGCTTATCGTCTGTTCCTTATATTTACCCGCAACACTGTGCGGTTCTTCCGGATAAATCCGCTTGATTTCATCGGTAAACGGTTCGTTCTTTTTTATGTTTTTTTCTATGACTTCAAGCGTTTTCGATACGTCAAAATCACCTGTCACAAAAAGCGTCATGTTTGACAGATTGTAGAATGTATTATAACACTTGTATAAAAGCTTTTCATTAATCTCTGCAATACTTTCAACCGTTCCGGCAATATCGAGCTTAACCGGATTGTTATGATACAAAAGTCCCAGAAAATTGAAAAACAGCCGCCACGGCGCATTATCATCATACATGCGTATTTCCTGCCCGATAATCCCCTGCTCCTTCCGGACGCTTTCCGCCGTAAAATACGGCGACTGCACATAGTCCATCAAGGTTTCGAGATTTTCGTAAAAATGCCCCGTTGCCGAAAACAGATACGCCGTCATATTAAAGCTTGTGAAGGCATTTGCCTCGCCGCCGTACTCGGAAAATTTATCAAAAACGTTGCTCCCGTCCGGCTGGTCAAACATTTTATGCTCCAAATAGTGCGCAATTCCGTCCGGCACCTTCGTGACTTCGGTTTCGCCCGGAACAATAAATTCCGAATCGACAGAACCGTACTTTGTGCCGAAAATCGCATAGCTTGAACTGTAGCCCTTACGCGGCATAATATAAATTGACAGTCCGCTCTCGTGCTTTTTAAAATATATGCTTTCGCCCGTTAATTTGTCCGTCAGTTTTTCCATTATTGTTCCTCCTTTCCTGTCAGAAAATATACGGTATCAAGGCGCACCTTTGCCATTGCCGCCGTTACATCTTCACGCGTTACCGCGCCGATTGCCTTTTTCTGTTCCTCAATATCCATGCCGCTGCCGCAGATTTTTTGATTGAGCCAGTATCCTATGAGCGCCTCCTGGCTGTCATAGTTCGAGTCAAGGCTGTTGAGCAAAAATCCCTTGCTCGAATTAAATTCCAGATCGGAAATATTGCCCTTTTTCATCTCATCAAGCTGCACAAGTGTTTCTTCGTATGCTTTTTCAAAATTCTTGAACTCAATTCCCGCATTTACCATCATAAATCCTTTGTACTTATCAATAAACGAGCCGGCATAGTACGCAAGACTCAGCTTTTCGCGGACATTGTTGAAAAGCTTGCTCTGCGCACCGCCGCCGAAAATTGCATTGCCTACAACCAAGCCGAAAAATTCTTTATCACTCGGCTTGATATCGGTCAAAAATCCTATTGACAGCTTGCCTTGCGTAACATTCAGCTTTTCCGTAATATTTTTCACCGGCGAATTATTTTGCAGAATATTATTGAGCGGCATTTTTGCCGGCTTAAACTCAAGCGCCGATACCGCACGGCGGATTTCCGCCTCCAATTCCGCCAAATCCGCCTCGCCGCACACGTAGATATCAATCGGCGAGCTTACAATCATCTTATTGTAGTATTCGTACAAATCCTCACGCGTCAGTTTCTTCATCTTTTCGGCATATCCCAGACGCGGAATTTCATATTTATCGCCCTTTGCCATTTCTTCCTGACAGCGGTAATTTGCATAAATCCGCTTGTCATTTATAATATTTTCTATTTTTGTCACAGAATTTGCGCGTTCCTGCAAAAAACCGCTTTCGTCAAATTCGTCAAGCGTATCAAACACGACCGACATTAGCAGCTTTAAAACACCCGAAACAAGCCGTTCGCCGTGCGGTGCGTATTTGTCCGAGATGGTTTCGCCGTCAAAGCAAAGAATATGGTCATTCCCTCTTTTTGCTATTCCCGCCGAAAAGCTTGCGCCGTACAGATTTTCCAAATAATGCTCGCGCTTTTCCGAAGTTTCGCACATCTTGCAGCCGCGCTTTAAAACATGCGGCAAAAGTGCATTTTTCGACGCCTCGTCCCTGTCAAGTTCTCTGTGAATATACAGGCTTATTGAGGTCTTTTTCAGTTTCTCCATAGGAATATGGGTAAGAGTTATATTATCATTTATCTTTATAACCTTCAGCATATTTCCGCTCCTTTATAATTGTAAAAAAATTCTCACTTTATTATTTTACCGCGAAATAGGAAAAATGTCAATATTATCCTACATAACTTTCTATATCTTCAAAAGTCAAATCCTTGTGCAGCGCAAGATTTATGCCGTTTGCGACGGTTTTTGCCGCGCGCTCGATGACAAGGTCGATATCCTTCGGCGTTACCATCATATTCCCCACGCTTCCCGTAAGAGCCTTATGAATTATTTCGCGTTTATTTATTTTCGGCATACATTCGGACAATTCCCCGTTTTGCGAAACTGCCATATCAATGCTGTCTGCAGCTATTGTCGCCGCGTCAACAACGGTCGGCACGCCGATCGCTATAACGCGCGTACCAACGCTCTTTTCGTCAATTCCGCTGCGCTTGTTCTCCACACCGGAGCCGGGGTTTATTCCGCTGTCCGAAATCTGGATTGTCGTGGAAATTCTGCCTATACTGCGCGACGCAAGGGCGTCAACCGCGATGATAAGCTCTGGCTTGATTTTATCGGCAACGCCCTTTATAATATCGGTCGTTTCAATTCCCGTCGTTCCCAAAACGCCCGGAATAATTGCGCATACCGAGCTGTAAGATTCATCAAGAAAATCCGACATGTGCGTTTTGATGTGATTGGTCACCATAAGCCGCGCGACAACTTCGGGGCCGAGTGCGTCGGGCGTTATAAACTTGTTCCCCAGTCCCACAACAAGCGTTTTCGTATCTTCAGAAATATCGCATAAACTGCGTATTTGCTTTGAAATTTCAATGCATGCTTTTTCATATGCATCGTTGGAATATTTCAGCTGCGGCACCTCAATTGTGATGTATTTACCTATCGGTTTGCCGAGAATTTTTTCGCCGCGCTTATTACGCACGCGTATAACCGTCACGTATATCCCGTCGGCATTGTATTCCTCGACGTCAATTCCGTCCAGATGATTTTCTTCCGCCTTCTCCTTGCTGCACATTTCGTGCGCTTCAATCGCCAAGTCTGTTCTTATTTCACTCATATGCTCACTCCTCTGTTGTATCATCTGTAATTTGCGGCAAAACTATTCTTCTATTTTCTCGGATAATTTTTTTATTGCTCTTTTCTCAATCCTTGATACTGTTCGCCGCGGCTGTTGTAAGTAAAAATTACACAAAATTATATTATCATTTTTGGCTTAACCGTGCCGTTTAACGGCTTTTGTCCAAGTTCTTTAAATCGAAATTTTATAATGATATTTTTATCCTGTGTAAGCTCGATGCGTTCTATGAGACTCACCAAAATTTCGCGGCTTGCATACTCCGAATTTATAAATTCGCACACCAATTTTTTTGCCGTTTCGCCGTGACTTTTTCTGTTGTGCTTTTCTTTTTCAAGCATGTGTAATTTTTCCTCAATAATCCTCCTGTCCTCTTTTGCACGCCGATAAATCCGCTCAAAATCCGTGTCCGCCAAAAGTCCGCTCAATCTGTCCGTATATATTTTATCCAGATTTGAATTTAATGCGTCCAACTTAGCCCGCGTCTCTGTTATTTCGGTATCGGAATTTTGCAAACCTTTCGCATTTTTAACCGTTTCGCGCGCCGTCGGCATGAGTTTTTCTGCATCAAGATATTCACGGCAGACCTCGCGAACCTTTTCAATGACCGCATCGGTTACGGTGTCCGCCTTAATTGTGTGGCTTGTGCATACGCCCGCTTTGGTAAACCGCTGATACGTACGGCAAACGAAATATAAAACGTCCTCCCCCGCCGTATTTTTTCTGTTAATTACAGCCAGCGGATAGCCGCACTCATGGCAGAAAATCATTCCTTTTAACAGAAAATCGTACGTTCTGCTGCGCGTGTGCCTTCGGCTGTTTATCAGCATCTGCACCTTTCCAAACGTGTCCGCATCTATAATCGGCTCGTGAGTATTTTCCACAACAATCCAGTTTTCGCGCGGCTGACGTATGGTTTTTTTTGATTTGTAGCTGATTTTGACTGAGCGCCCCTGCACCATATTTCCGATATACATTTCATTTTTCAGCATCTCCGCAATACGCTCACTGCTCCATTTTCCCGTATAAGGTCCCGGGTTGGAAACGGTAAGCCCGGCATACCGCGACGGCGGCATAACACCGCTGTCGTTAAGAACCGCCGCAATCCGGCGGCAGCTCATTCCCCCGACAGCCATATTGAATATCCGCCGCACATTTTCCGCCGCGGTCTCGTCAATTATAATTGCATTTTTCCCGGCGGGGTTCAGCTTGTATCCGTACGGTGCCTTTCCGCCTATGAACTGTCCTTTACGCTGCTTGTCGCGCTTAACACTTTTGATTTTTTTTGAAATGTCTTTGGCATACATATCGTTCATTATAGCACGAAACGGCGTAATATCATTTGCCGTGGACTCCACGCCCGTATCGATTCCGTCAAGCAATGATATGTACCGCACGCGCTTTTCCGGGAAATACCGTTCCATGTAATGCCCCGTCATGATGTAGTCACGCCCCAGCCGCGATAAATCCTTCGTGATTACCATATTGACCTTTTTTTCCTCAATGTCGGCAATCATGCGCTTAAATGCAGGTCTGTCAAAACTTGTGCCGCTCCACCCATCATCAATATATGTGTTGTAGACATTGATTTTATGGCAAGCCGCAAATTCATTTAAAAGCGATTTTTGATTTGTTACACTTTCCGACGGTCCTACATTCTCGTCCTCTTTCGATAATCTTATGTATAATGCCGCATGATAATCCATGGGGTTACTTATTTCTATGTACATATTCGTCCTCCCGAAATAAGCGACCGTTTATCATCTATATTATACCCCCTTTTCGCCCTTATTTGCAAGTTTGCTCAGCAGAAAATGCCGGAAGGCATCAAAAAATATTTGCCGCAAATCCCCTTCGTCGGAATATTCACAAATCACTTTTACCAATTGCTCTCTCATTATTACCCTCTCCTTTTCCTTAGATTTATATGACGAATAGCGCACCTTTTTGCTTGTCCTCCGTTAAAACAGCCGATATGCAGCATTTTCTGCTGATTTCGGAAAAATCGTCATAGCATATTTTGATATGCTTCCCTGCACGCACGGAGTGCTGCCATAGCACAATATAGTGAATGAGGCAAACTTCATATTTTATCGTTTTTTTATGAGGTATTCTTTATATTTAAAAATTTAACAATTTTTCTGTAAATAAAACAACGACACCACCCATAAAGTATAGGCAGTGCCGTGTATTAATATCAACTC
>CAKSRS010000074.1 GCA_934487205.1 uncultured Clostridia bacterium | reverse complement strand
TACCTGAGCCATGTAAAGAATGACGGAAAGAATCACTTCTTTGAAAAATATGATGAATACAGAAAAAAATACAAATTATAAGCGGAAAAACCGCACGAACATAATGCAATTTCGTACATGATATGAGGTTGCGGCAGAATTTGGATATTTTGCTGCAGCCTTATGTTTTGTTAAAAAACAGCTTGAAAAATACGGAGAAATAATATATAATATTGATAGAACATCGCACGCGATACGGCGGAAAAACCAATGTATCGGCACCGGGAAAGGAATGGTTATAATAATGAAAATTCTTGCGGTTGATACTTCATCGATGGTTGCTGCTGCGGCGATTGCCGAAGATGATAAACTGATATGCGAAACCACGCTCAATAACAAACTTACTCATTCGCAGACGATTATGCCGATAATTGACGAGGTTTTCAAATTGAGCGAATTAAAGCCGTCCGATATTGATGTTTATGCCGTAAGCAGCGGGCCGGGGTCTTTTACGGGGTTAAGGATAGGCGTAACCACGGTAAAAGCGCTTGCCCATGTGGTAAATAAGCCGGTAGTAGGGGTGAATGCCTTGGAGGCAATGGCATATAATCTGCCGTTTTGTCCGTACATAATTG
Source organism: uncultured Clostridia bacterium (assembly GCA_934487205.1). Classification (GTDB taxonomy): domain Bacteria; phylum Bacillota; class Clostridia; order UBA1381; family UBA1381; genus UBA1738. The sequence continues at coordinate 10,390 of CAKSRS010000074.1, read as the reverse complement.
CGCCGATTATGGACGCAAGGCGCGGGCAGGTTTATAATGCGCTGTATTCGTTTGCCAACGGAACTCTCAATGAAATAGCCGCACCCCGTGCAATCTCGCTTGATGATTGTTTGGCGGAAGTAATGCGTATTGGCAAAAAAACGGTGTTTTTGGGAGACGGCGTTCCGGTGTTCCGCGAAAAAATAAAAACTGTTTTGGGTGATATGGCTGTTTTTGCACCGCAAAATCTCAATGCACAGCGTGCGTCTGCGGTTTGCGAGGCGGCTAAAAATAAAAAAACAATGAATTATGCTCAGCTTGTACCCGTGTATCTGCGAAAATCGCAAGCCGAGCGGGAAAGAGAAGAAAGGGGTAACAAATGATGTTGGCAATTGGATGCGACCACGGCGGATTTGAACTGAAAAATCACATTATGAAACACTTGGAGGAGAGGGGCACGGCGTTTAAAGATTTCGGCTGTTATGACGAGAACAGCTGCGACTATCCCGATATTGCAAAAACCGTTTGTGAGGCGGTATCCGGCGGAAAATGTGAAAACGGCATACTTATATGCGGAACGGGCATAGGAATGTCGATTGCCGCCAACAAGGTAAATGGAATAAGAGCGGCGCTTTGTACCGATGTATACTCCGCGAAAATGACAAAACAGCATAATAACTCGAATGTAATTTGCCTTGGCGGAAGGGTCACGGGCAGAGAACTTGCGTTTATGATAGTTGATACATGGTTGGACGAAACATTTTTGGGCGGAAGGCATCAAAACCGAATTGATAAAATCAGTGAGCTGGAAAGATGAATATAAAAGAAGAACTTTTTAAACTGCAGGATTTATCATACAGAGATTTTCACGCAAAACTTATGCCTGCGACTGCGAAGGAAAAGATTATCGGCGTGCGTACACCGATGCTTAGGAAATTTGCCAAAACGGTGTATAAATCGGGCGAATACACAGATTTTTTTAAGCAGTTACCGCATAAATATTACGAGGAAAATAATCTGCATGCATTCCTTATTGAGCAGATGAATGATTACGATACCGCGATGGCGGAACTGGAAGATTTTCTGCCGTACATAGATAACTGGGCAACATGTGATTGCTTTGCGCCGAAGGTTTTCGGGAAAAATAAGGATAAACTCCTTCCGAAAATTTATAAGTGGATTGATTCGGGCGATACATATACCGTGCGTTATGCGGTCGGTATGCTTATGAGATATTTTTTGGACGAGGATTTTGATGAAAAGTATCTTGCGGTTGTTGCGGGAATAAGGTCCGATGAATATTATGTAAATATGATGCTTGCGTGGTATTTTGCGACTGCGCTTGCCAAACAGCGCACGGCGGCGATGAAGTACATTACTGAATATAGACTTAACGTTTGGGTTCATAACAAGACTATTCAAAAAGCTGTGGAAAGTTTTCGGATATCAAAAGAGGATAAAGAGTTGTTGAGAACGTATAGGAAAAGGGGAATGTAAAAATGTTTTGTAAAATAGTCATATGTATATTATACCACAGAATTAGAAAAAAGAAAAGCCTACCCCTCAAGATTGAGGGGTAGGGGTGTTGAGGTGCGAGTCATCGCACTTTTTTAAGTTTTCATGTGTTGTGCGGTTTTATCACCACCAAAGGTGTTGTAAAAAATGTATTTTTTCGGCTTCTTTTGATGGGATAGGAAAAATGTTTCGGAACAGACTTTTTTTACATCATCATTTTCATAAAAAGCGGATAACTTCATATAAATAAAATGGTGATTATATGGTAAAAATCTTTAAATACATATATGTTCATTTTACGACAATTTTGCTTGTGGTGGTGTGTTGGTTCAACAGACAGCTTGAAGTTGCGGCTGTCAGCTATGCTGTGATTTTTCTGCATGAAACGGCGCATCTGTTGGCGGCGGCAGCGATAGGACTGAGACCGTCGCACATTATCTTTTTCCCTTTCGGCGTGAATCTGAAATTAAAAAATAATATTGTTTTCAGCATTTCCGAGGAAATAATTTTATATGCCGCCGGTCCGCTTTCAAATATAATCATGGCGCTCGCGGCGTTGCCGTTTCATAATCGGAACGAACTGTGGCGGCTGTTTTATCTTAATAATATCGTATTGTTTGCTTTTAACATGCTGCCGATTGTACCGATGGACGGCGGAATTATTATGAAAAAAATCCTGTCGTACATTTTGGGCAGCCGAAACGCGGCGAAAATTATGACGGTATGTTCGGTGTTTTTGATAACTGCGCTTGTATTTGTCGAAACATACATTACGCTGCATTACAGATTTAATTTTAATATTTTTTTTGTTATGATTTTTTTGACGGGAAATATTTTTACCGTGAGAGAAAAATATCATGTTGATTTTGTAAAGGAATTAATGAATTACAAATGCAAAGACGATTTCAAATTTAAGCGGGTGAAAACATACCTGCTGAAGGACGCGGAAAGCAGTCGCCGGCTGGCGGAATGTTTTGCACAGGGACGGCATTATGTAATATTCTGCGAAAATAAAGACGGTAAAATTTGCGAAATTTGTACAGAACGCGAGATTATAGAAAGATTGCTCGAAAGGCGCGGACGGCAGTGAAATGTATTATTTCACCGCTGTTTCTTTATTTTCAGATTTTACAAAATTAAGTCCGATTGCCGTTCCGGCAAGCATAAACAGGCATACGCCGCTAATCAGCCGGCACAAGTGGAGACATGAGAAGAATGTGCCGAGACAAAATCCCAAAATCATTCCTTCAACGGAATATCTTTTAACGTATTCCTTTTTCTTTTTATCATAAAACCCTTTTCTGTGCAGCATAACATATGCTATGTTAAAAATAATTATTGCGAGCAGTATCAGTCTGAGCGATGTGCAGCTGTTCATATGCATTATCCTTCCGTGCACGGGATTTTCGGCGTGACATAAACCGTGTTATAATTATCGTATATAACCATGCCGGGTTTTGCGCCGTTCGGTTTTTTGATGTTTTTTATCTGCGTGTAGTCAACTGGAACTTGCGAAGATTCGCGCGCTTTTGAATAATAAGCGGCAAGCTCCGCCGCCTCTAGCATAGTGGTTTCGGGAACGTTTTTGTCAATGCCGAGTTTTATTACGGTGTGTGAACCGTGTATTTTTTTTGTATGAAACCAAATATCGCCCGAATTTGCAAATCGTAGGGTAAGATAATCGTTCTGCGTGTTATTTTTTCCAACATATATATCAAATCCATCGGAAGAAATGTAATGCATGGGCTTTGATATTTGTTTTTGATTTTTAACGTTCTTTTTCTGTCTTTTTATATATCCCTGCTCGGCAAGCTCCGTGCGTATTGCGCTGATATCCGATTCGCTTGCGCAATTTTCGGCAAGAGTGAGGGTGCTTTCGAGATATTCCATATCATCGGTTGTCTTTTTTATCTGTGCGGCAACTTCCACTTCCGCATTTTTAAGCTTGGAATACAGCTTGTAATATCTTTGTGCGTTTTGGGAAGGTGTAAGCCGCGGCAATAAATCTATCTTAATCTGCGGTGCGCCGTCCTCGTAGTAATTTTCGGCAACGAGTTCTGTTTGCCCTGCCGACGTGCGGTAAAGATTTGCGGTAATTATATCGCCGTAAATCTTATATCTTTCTTTATTTTCGGCGTCACGCATGGTTTTTTTCTGCAGTTCCAGTTTTTTTGCACAGCGCTCAATGTTTGTATGCAGCAGATGAACAAGGTCGGCGGATTTTTGCCGCATGCGTTCGCGGAAATCGCGGGTTCTGTAGAAATCAAGAACGACCTCGCTTAATGTGCCGTAATATTTTACCGTGTAGTTCGCGCCGTATTGCGTAACGGCGGTGGCGGAAAAGTCTATGGGTTTGCCGGCGTCGTCAAAGATAATGCACGGGTTGTATTTTATGTTTGACGCAAATTCCGTAACAGCTGCCCGGATTGCCTGTTTTTGGGCGTCGGACAATTCGCCGCATACAAGTGCGTTGGAGCCCAGTGCGGTGTACACAAATTCACGCGCCGTAACGGGACTTATTCCGGAAACTGCCGACATAATTGCCTTTTCCGGCTTTTCGCCGTCGGCGGAAAAGTCGATTTTGACTTCGCTGATTTTATCGGAAAGAATCGGGATTTTATTCTGCGCCGGGGGGAGCGAGTATTCGCCGCCGGGGAGAATTTGCCGAACCGAACTGACGGTAAAATCAATGTGTTTTGCCGAGTCGATAATCCGATAGTCCTCGGTGCACAGAATTATATTTGAATTTCTGCCCGTAATTTCGGTAATCAGGTGCTTTGTGGTAAGGTCGCCGAGCTCATTGTAGGATTCGACATCAATTTCGATTATGCGTTCCGCTGCCGGCTGCGTTATCTTGGTAATTTTTCCGCCTGATAAATGTTTTCGCAAAAGCATGCAGAACATGGGCGGTGTTTTTGGATTTTCTTTAACGGTGTCGGTAAAATGTACGCGAGCGTTATTTGCGCTTGCACTCAAAACAAGCTTATACCCGCCGGACATTGTGCGAACCGATATAAGCAATTCATCTTTTTCGGGCTGATGGATTTTGTCAATTCTGCCGCCCGTGATTTTTTCGGACAATTCCTCCGTTATTTTTTTTACGCAAATTGTGTCAAATGCCATAATTTTCTACCTCCGCAACAATAGTATAACATAAAAAATGTAAAAAATCAAAAAAAATTAAAAAATTTTTGAAAAAAGTATGTTATTTTACAAAAAAATGTGGTATAATGATTAGAATAATGGTAAAGTGGGTGAAGTATGTGTTAAAAAGCATGACAGGATATGGCAGAAACGAAGCCATAGAAGGCGGCAAAAAGATTTTATGCGAAATAAAATCGGTAAATCACCGCTATTCCGATTATACGATAAAAGTCCCGCGGTATTACGGTTTTTTGGAGGACAAGGTCAGGAAATTTGCGTCGGAATTTATTTCGCGCGGAAAAGTTGACATTAATATCGCGGTTGAAAGCTATGAGCAGGCGGACAAGGAAATTCTTGTAAATATCGAGCTTGCAAAAAGCTATTTGAAAGCCTTTACAACACTTCGTGATGAGCTCGGACTTGCAGATGACATTTCCGTTATGAAACTCGCGCGCTATCCTGATATATTCATTACGGAGCAAAAAGCGGAGAATGAAGATGAAATCTGGCAGAGTGTGAAAAAGGTATTGGAGCCCGCCGCGGCGTCGTTTATGGCTATGCGTGAGAGGGAGGGTGAAAGGATACAGAAGGATTTGGAACAGCGCGTCGAGTACATGAAAACTCTTGCGGCAAAGATAGAAGAACGTTCACCCCAGACTGTCAAAGAGTATCGCGAACGCCTGTATGAAAAGCTTAAAGAAATCCTTGACGGCAAGGAAATTGACGAAAGCAGAATTTTAACCGAAGCGGCGATTTTTGCTGATAAGGTTGCGGTAAATGAAGAACTTGTGCGGCTTGCGAGCCATTTTGATGAATTTTACGCGATTACCGCCTCAAATGAGCCGGCGGGCAGAAAACTTGATTTTCTCATTCAGGAAATTAATCGTGAAATCAACACAACAGGCTCAAAGGCAAATGATATTGAAATTGCGCGGCTGGTTGTTGAACTGAAAGCCGAGACAGAAAAACTACGTGAGCAAATTCAGAATATCGAATAGCCGCGGCGTCATAAAATTTACTGAAAGGGGCGTACCGCATAATCGGTACATATAATATATGAAACTTATTAATATCGGATTCGGGAACATGGTATTGGGGGACAGGATTATCTGTGTAATAAGTCCGGAGTCGGCGCCGATAAAGCGTGTAATACGCGAGGCGGACGAAAGAGGAAAGCTTGTGAACGCTACATACGGCAGGCGTACAAGGGCGGTTCTTGTAACCGATTCCGACCATATAATTTTGTCGGCGCTGCAGCCGGAAACGCTTTCTAACAGAATTGCTCAGGAAGGGGAGACGCAAGATGAATAGAGGGTCGCTGTTTATAGTGTCCGGACCTTCGGGAACGGGAAAAGGAACGGTATGCACCGAACTGATTAAGCATGACAATATTTTTCTGTCAATATCCGCGACAACGCGCGATAAGCGAGTGGGCGAGGAGGACGGTGTTACATATTTTTACACCTCGGCGGAAAAATTCAAGCAGATGATTGACAATAATCAAATGCTTGAATACGCTGTCTACAGCGGTAATTATTACGGTACGCCGAAAAAGGCGGTAGAGGATATGTTAGCCGCCGGGAAAAATGTTATTCTTGAAATCGAGGTTCAGGGCGCGCTTAAAGTTAAGCAAAAGATGCCGGAGGCGGTTTTGATATTTGTCGTGCCGCCGTCAATTGCGGAACTGAAAAAGCGTCTTATAGAGCGCGGGCGCGAGAATAAAGAGGAAATTAAGCACAGAATCGGCGAGGCGAGACGGGAATTTTCACAGCTGCCGAAATATAATTATGTGGTAGTTAACGATAATCTTGACCGCTGCGTGGGCGATGTGCTTGATATAATAAATGAAACAAACGAAAAACAGGCTTTAATTGAAAAATTATTAGAAGAAATAAAAGGAGAGAATTAATTATGATGATCAAACCGGGAATCAGTGCGTTAGAGAAGTGTGTAGAGGACGGATGCCGTTACATTTTGGTAACGATGGCGGCAAAAAGAGCAAGAATGCTCGGTGAAGGCAGCGAATGTCTTGTGCCGTGCGACTCGGATAATCCGGTATCGGAGGCAATAATGGAGATTTCGTCCGGCAAAGTAGGGCATAAGCCGATTAAATTGGACGAAAACAAATAATTTCGGAGGAAAATGAGCCTTGATTGCAGAGGTAGTTGTTAATTATACATCAAAAAATGTCGATAAATTTTTTGACTATACAATCCCCGATGTGCTTGTCGGCAATGTCGGCACGGGCTCGTGCGTAACGGTACCGTTCGGCGCGGGAAACAAGCTTAAAGAAGCGTATGTCATGGGCGTCAAGGAAACATCGCGGGCGAAGAAACTTAAGGCAATCATAAACTTGTCAAAGGATATCCGAGTATTTGATGAAAAGCAGCGCGAGCTGATACTGTGGCTGCGTGAAAAATATCTTGTGACGTATCTCGACGCAATCCACGCCGTTGCGCCTACAGGCACAACTGTTGTGCAAAATGAATATATAATTTTGACGGACGTGGATAAGGCAACAAAATCACAGGCGGAGATAGTCAAGATTTTGGCGGAAAATGACGGCGAAATGGAAGTAAACCGTCTTATGTCGCATTTTGAAAACAATATCCGTGCTCATCTTAATTCCATGAATGAGCGGGGTGCCGTCCGCACGGAATATCGCAGCAGCCGAAATATTAACGATAAATTTGTAAGTGTTGCGCGGGTGACGGCGGAATTAAGCGAAATCCCGCAAATTCTTGCGCATCTTGAGCGTTCCAATGCAACGGCACAGGCGAAAATGCTGGATTTGCTGTCGGAATGTGAGTATTTGTCCCTTGCGGATTTGGTGCATTTTTCTGGCGGAAATTATAACGCGCTGCGTGTGCTTGAAAAAAAAGGATACATTGAAACTTTTGAAATTCCGGTATTTCGCGAATTGTCGCCGGAGATCAAGCCAGAGCCGCCTAGAAAGCTGACGGAGGAACAAGCGAATGTACTTGCCGCATTGTCGGAGACCGTTGAAAAGAGAGAATACAAACCGTATCTTTTGTACGGTGTTACCGGGAGCGGCAAAACCGAAGTGTACATGCAAATAATTGAAAAAACGCTTGCCCGCGGCAGACAAGCCATGGTGCTTGTCCCCGAAATTTCGCTGACGCCGCAGATGGTATCGCGGTTTAAGGGACGTTTTGGGAGCAGGGTTGCCATAATTCACAGCGGATTATCGCTCGGTGAAAAATATGACCAGTGGAAAAAAATCAAGGAAGGCGCCGCAGACATTGCGGTCGGCGCACGTTCGGCAATTTTTGCACCATTTACCGATATAGGCGCTATCATTATTGATGAGGAGCATGAGCAGACCTACAAATCGGAAATGACGCCGCGTTATTTCACGCATGAAGTTGCGGAATTTCGCGCCAAACAATACGGTTCAATGCTGCTGTTTGCGTCGGCGACGCCGAGAATAGAAAGCTATTACAAGGCGCAAAAGGGAGAAATCACACTTTTGGAAATGACGCATCGCTACAATAATAATGCTATGCCGGAGGTTGTGGTTACCGACCTTCGGGAAGAATTGGAAAACGGAAATAAATCCGTTTTAAGCGTAACGCTGCAAAAAGCGATTGCAGAAAATCTGGAAAGACACAAGCAAACTATTCTGTTTTTGAACAGGCGCGGATTTTCCACTTTTGTATCATGCAGAAAATGTGGGTTTGTAGCGGAATGTCCGAATTGCAGTATTTCGCTTACTTATCATAAATATGACGATACGCTGAGGTGCCATTATTGCGGACATACCGAGAAAAACTATACGGTGTGCCCTTCGTGTGGAAGCAAATATATCCGCTATTTCGGCGGCGGAACGCAGAAGGTTGAGGAGGAGATACACAGTCTTTTCCCGGCGGCAACAACCATACGAATGGACGTTGATACAACAAGCCGCAAGCATGCGCATGAGCAGATTTTAAGCAAATTTGAAAAAGAAAAGATTGATATCCTGATAGGTACGCAGATGGTTACCAAAGGGTTGGATTTCCCTAATGTCACGCTTGTCGGCGTAATATCGGCGGATACGATTTTGAATATAGATGATTACCGTTCACAGGAGCGGACTTTTTCCCTGCTGGAGCAGGTTACGGGGCGCGCGGGGCGTGCCGATGAAAAGGGACTTAGTATAATTCAGACCTACAGTCCGGATAATAAAGCTGTAACGTATATGCAAAAGCATGATTACAGAGGTTTTTACAATGAGGAAATATTGGCAAGAAAAGCCATGTGGTACCCGCCGTTCTGTGAGATTGTTTCCGTAATATTTTCGGGAAAAAATGAGAACATGACCGCGAATTGTGCGAAATTTTTTGCAAAACAGCTTGCAGGACTTAAAAAGCAGCAGCAAAAAACACAGCTGCTCGGCCCGATTCCGGCATATATTTCCAAGATAAAAAATAAATACATTTACCGCATGCTGATAAAATGTGAAAACAGTGACATAATTAATGAAACGCTTACGGCTGCGGAAAAACAATGCCGAAAAAATGCAAATTATGAAAATGTTTCGGTAGTTATAGACAAAAATCCCAACAATATGGTGTGAGAAAATATGCTGCGCATCTTATTGTCTTTTAAAGCTCGGGGTATAGGTATACGCCGCTGCCGCAAAAGAAGGTAAGCTGCACGCGCTATAATTTGTGCCGCGATGCGGCGGAATGGAGTTTGGAATGGCTTTAAGAGAGATACGAAAAAAAGGCGATGAAATTCTTACAAAAAAATGCAAAGAAGTCAAGGTATTTGATAAAAAACTTGCAATTTTGCTTGATGACATGTATGAAACGATGCAAAAACATGACGGAGTAGGACTTGCCGCTCCGCAGGTGGGTATATTGAAACGTGCATTCGTGGTAGATATAGGCGAAGGCAAGATAGAAATTGTAAATCCGGTTATTGTTAAGGCGGAAGGGTCGCAGATAGGACAGGAAGGCTGTCTGAGCGTCCCCGATGTATGGGGCGATGTCGAGCGTCCGAACGAGGTTACGCTTGAGGGATTTGACCGCAGCGGAAACAAAATTACGGTTTCGGGAACGGAACTTTTGGCGAGGGCGTTCTGTCACGAATATGACCACTTAAACGGAGAATTGTTTACCGATAAAATTATCGAGGAAGAATAGTGAAAAATACGCGGCGTATTGATAACAAGAGAACCGCACGCGTATTTTCCACATTGAGATATATGCCGCCGCAAGCGCGGCGAGATGGAGAATGATATGAAAATTTTGTTTATGGGAACACCGGATATTGCGGCGGAATGTCTGAGAGCGCTTTGCGCAGCCGGACTGAATGTTGTCGGCGCGGTTAGTCAGCCGGACAGACCGAAGGGCAGAGGGCACAAACTCATGCCGACCGATGTCAAGGCGGCAGCGATTGAACTCGGCATACCCGTTTATCAGCCGGAAAAAATAAAAAGCGGCGAACTGCAGCCAATTTTGGACGAACTTGAACCGGATTTGATTGCGGTTGTTGCATACGGAAAAATTTTGCCGAAATATATTATAGATTATCCGAAAAAAGGCTGTATAAATGTGCATGCATCGCTTTTGCCGAAATTGCGCGGAGCGGCGCCGGTACAGTGGGCGGTTTTAAACGGCGACGCGGAAACGGGCGTTACCACCATGCTCATGGACGAGGGGCTCGATACGGGCGACATGCTGCTTTGCGAAAAGACAAAAATCGGTGAGTATGAGACATCGGCGGAATTGATTGAACGTATAAC
>CAKSRS010000073.1 GCA_934487205.1 uncultured Clostridia bacterium | reverse complement strand
GAATTAGAAAAAAGAAAAGCCTACCCCTCAAGATTGAGGGGCAGGGGTGTTGAGGTGCGAGTCATCGCACTTTTTTAGCACCGCTTGAGGAATGTCAGATAAAAATTTTACTTGTTTTGTAAAATCCCTAAGGTGAACTCCCGTTTTGCGGGATTTTTTTGTACAAAAACGGGTTAAAAATCAAAGACGGCGCGCCCGTTTTCCAGCTTTAGCTGTGCGGAAAATTTATTTCCCGTCCTTTTGGATATAAATCCGTCGATTTTAGCTGTTTTCCCTTCGGATAACAGCTTTCGCATATTTTCTATTGAAATTGTTCTGCCTAAAATGATATTGTTGACGGTAAATTTGCAGCCGTCCTTATAGCCTGTGCAGCCGTAACCGAACCGCGTCCGCACAACATCGCGTCCGCATAACGGACATTTCCCTGCAACATCGCCGATAAAACCGTCATCGGTATCGGTTTCGGGCGGACATGCGGTGCGTACAAAAACTTCCGATATTTCCTTCTGTGCAAGCGCTACGCTGTCCGAAATCTGCATTTCGCCGCGATAAACCTTTTTCAGCGATTTGCCGAGCTCGGCTGTTTTATACTTATCCATGCTTATATTCATGCGCGACAGTGATTCGATTAAAAATTCACCGCCGGGAAGAAGATAGTAGACATCTTTTTTCAGCTGAATATATCCGCTTTTTACGGCGTTATCGATTATGCCCGTGCGGGTTGCCTCGGTGCCGAGCTCCAAGCCTTCGAAAATGGCGCGGTATTCCTCCGCGTCGTCATCATTATCAAGGTTTTGCTTGTCCTCGCGAAACGGATTTTTCAGATAGTTGTTGAGCGTTTCGATGGTGTAGTGTTTCGGCGGCGAGGTTTCCTTTTCATGCGGCTTGAAATCAATATTGATTTCATCGCCTTTTTCAAGCGGCGGCAGGATTTTATCCTTTTTGTTGTAATCGTCATATTTTGTCCACCCTTTTTGGACAATGACGGTTCCTTTGAGGGTAAATTCTTCACGGTCGCCGACTTTAATTTTTATTTCATTTTTTTCCGCGATACATTCTTCGCTGCAGAAAACCGCGGCAAAACGCCGCATTATCGTACTGTAAATCTGATATTCTTCCTCAGTGAGGGCATCTTTTTTCGGGATTTTATAGGTCGGCGTAAGAGCGGAGTGTGATTCGATTTTGCTGTCGTCAAAAATGGTTTTGCTGAACTTAAATGCAACGGGATAGCCGAGCTGCGAAACACCCTGTATAATCTGTTTGATTTTATCCTGCTCCGCCGTGGCAAGGTATTCCGAATTGGTTCGCGGGTAGGTAACATAACCTTTTTCGTACAGCCCCTGAAGTATTTTCAGACTTTCCTCCATCGGCATTTTGTATTTTTTTCCCAATACATTTTGAAGTTTTGTAAGCGAATACAATTTCCCGGGCTTTAACGTATCTTTTTTCTTCTTTTTGGAAATTACAACGGCTTTTTCCGCATTATATTCGTCGCATAGCCGCTGCGCTTTGGCAAGTTCGTTTTTGCTGAATTTTTCCTTGCTTACAAGTTCGATTTCCTCGCCTTTGGTTTCCGCTTTGCTTGAAATCGCATAATAAATTTCGGGTTTGAAATTGCGTATTGACATATCGCGGTCATAAATCGCCTTGACAATAGGCACAATAACGCGCCCTACGCGTAAAAGCGTACCCGTTTTCAGCGTTGCGTAACGCGTCAGATTTACGCCGTAAAGCCAGTCTATGTATGTGCGTGCAAAACCTTCGTTTGCAAGATTTTGGTATTCGGATTCATCTTTCATTTCAGCAAGCGCCTTGTTTATTGTCTGCGGTGTTTGGTCGGGTAGCCACAGGCGCTTGAACGGCTTGTCTGAAATTTGCGATTTTTCTACGCAAATACGGATAATTATTTCACCTTCGCGATCCGAGTCGCCCGCGTTGACGATGGTATCGACATCGTCTCTGCCGCAAAGAGCGCGTATGGTTTCAAATCTCTCACGGACGCCGGGGTCGACCGATTTATCACGTCCGCGCTTTAATGTAAATTTAAATTCCTGCGGAAAACACGGAATATTTTTCATGGTCCATCTGCCGTCGGGATTGGGGTTGTAGTCCTCTATATCGGCAAGCGAAAACAGGTGACCGAACGCCCATGTTACAATATATTTATCGTTGTACAGATAACCGCCGGATTTTTTCATTTGTCCAATCGCGGTGGCTATATTGCGCGCAAGGCTGGGCTTTTCTGCAATAATCAGTATAATGTAAATCTACCTCTTTTCTTATTCTGCGGCTTCCGTTTCGATTTCGGGCGCGGGAGTCGGCGTAACACGCGGCTGGAGCGTTGGCATAGGCGTCGGTACGCCGGCGCCCACCGCCACTTTTGACGGAACCATTTTATATACGCTTCTGCCCATTCTTTCGGATTTTGTTTCGACGCCGTTTTCATACACCGTGCGGGTTGTCTCCACTGTATACCCCGTTTTTCCGGCGGACAAAACCTTTTTGCTGCCCGTCATAATTGATGTATCCGTGACTTCTTCAATTGTCGGTTCTTTCGTTTTGGTAACCGTGTTGATTATTTTAACGGTCTTGTCAGCATCGGGTTTCGTGCCGGTAATCGATATTGTAACCTTGCCCTTTCCCGCCGATGCGGAAATTCTGACAGGGTATGCCATGTTATTTTTAAATTGAAAATCAATGCTGCCGTAAGCGACGGTAGCGTCCTGTCCCTTCGGCACATACGCCACAGTGAGCGAATGACATCGACGCGTAACAATCTGCAGATCGGCATACAAAACCGCCGAATACAAAGTGCTGCTGACCTGGCATACGCCGCCGCCCGTGCCCTGGACGGTTTCGCCGTTTTCGAACATGGGTGCGTCAAGAAAACCGTTTGCCGCCGTACGCGGACCGACGATATTGTTATATGAAAAATCTTCGCCCGGCGCCAAAATAGTGCCGTTAATTTTATTTGCGGCGATTTCAATATTTTTGCTGCGGTTTTTATTGGAGGACGAATATAAAGTGGAATATTCGCTCAATGTGTGGTTGAACAGCTTTGCATTAAGCGACTGCAGCGTCACGTTCGGCGTAAGCGTTATGACTTTCAGCGTTATTGTTTCGCCGTTTTTAAGCTTTTCAAGCTGCGTGCCCGCCTCAATTTTATCGATTTGCCGTCCGTTTTGCTCGGCATACATGACAACTTTGCCGTCAACAATTTCATAACGTGCGTCAACGGGCGCGATATAAACGGCGTCAAACAGACTTCCGAGGTCGGGCATGGGCGGCTCGCTCTTTGCAAACTCCGCCGTAACCGTAAAGTTATCCTTTGCCGCGGCGTCCAGAACGGTCTCGCGCGCTTTGGAAACATCACGGCTTTGCCCCGGTTTGCCGCGCGATACGTTTACGTATTCGCCGTTGAAATCGAGAATATAGTTTTCAAGTTCGCCGTTCTGTTCCGCACCGAATGCGTAGAGGATATCGTCAAGCTTGCCGATGTCGGCGTCGCATTGGAACGGAATATCTTTGTGCGAGAAGAATAATTCTGCTTTTTTTGCGGCGTCTTTTACGATGTTCCCAGTGTGAGTCAGGGCGTATGCCGTCTGTGCCGTAGCTTCGGCATTGTGCGAGAGCTGTATGTCCGCGGCGGAAAATTCCGTTCTTGCGCCTCCCGCCGTATTAACCGTAATTATCTGATTTTCGGGAATTGTCTTGCCGGACAAGAGTTCTGCCGCGTCGGACAGGCTTTTGCCGCCGATATACGTACCGTTTACGCTGATTCCTTTAGCGATACCGTCGGTAGAAATAACGGCTGCATAAAAAATTATCAGCAGCAAAATAACAGCGACAACCGGAATTATTATTTTTGTCGCCGGTGAGCTTAAAAAATTAGACTTTGGTTTATTATGTTCCATAATTATCACTCTTTATAAAATTTTCTGTATTCATCAATATATTCCGAATACTTGTTCATGTATTCTTTAATTTCTGCATTTTTCATCAATAAAATGAATGTTTTTTCAATATTTTTTATGAATTTTTTGTCAAATTGCTCTAAAGTCAATTCATGGGAAAGTGGGCATAGCGATTTTGCACGCGGGTCGATCATGATTTCAAGGCGCCCGTTTTTGCCGACATACGGCGTCAGCGGGAAGATACGGCATGCAAGCGGTCGCTGATAGCGGTCGCACTCACCGCAGCATATAAGCAGCGGCACATTTTTTGTTTTGCCGCCGTATTCGTATGTAAAATCGGACTTTTCAAGCTTGCACCAATTGGGGTTTAAAAGCTTGTAAACGCTTGCCTCGCCCGGAAAAAGATACATTCCCGCATCATCACCCTCGCAGCAGGCGCTGCCGCACAGCTTACCGCAGTCGGCAGGCAGCGGCGTTGAATTATCGAACAGCCTGTACAGCTGTAAATATATGTACGCTATTTTCATTTCATAATCCTTTCAATATCAGGGAATATAATTATAAGAATATTTTAACACAAATTTCCCGTAAATACAAGAGCGGAAAATGAATTTGACAAAATTCACTAAATATTGTATAATATATAAGTATGTAAAATTTTAAGATATAGAGAAGGGAGATAATTATGCCAAAGAAAAAGGAAGAATACGGTAATCAGAGCATAACCAGCCTGAAGGGTGCCGACCGTGTGCGGAAACGTCCGGCGGTCATATTCGGTTCGGACGGTCTTGAAGGCTGCGAACATTCCTTCTTTGAAATATTGTCCAATTCGATTGATGAGGCGCGGGAAGGCTACGGAAATATTATCGAAATCACGCGATTTGCGGACGGGAGCATAGAGGTGCGCGACCACGGTCGCGGCATACCGCTCGATTATAACGAGAAGGAGCAGCGGTATAACTGGGAGTTGGTTTTCTGCGAACTTTACGCGGGCGGAAAATATAATAATAACAGCGGCGGTATGTATGAATACAGTCTCGGTCTTAACGGACTCGGCGCATGCGCAACGCAGTATTCGTCGGAATATATGGACGTAGAGGTTGTGCGCGATAAAACAAAGTACACACTTCATTTTGAAAAGGGCGAGAATATCGGCGGACTTACCAAAACGCCGGTTGCAACCGCTAAAACGGGTTCGGTTACAAAATGGCGCCCTGACAGGGAAGTATTTACCGATATAGATATTCCCATTGAATTTTACAAGGATACCTTGCAAAAACAGGCGATGACGAACGCGGGAATACGGTTCGTGCTCTACAATGAAACTGCCGAAGGTACAGAGCTTTTTGAATATTATTACGAAAACGGAATTGTCGACTATCTTAAGGAAACCGTCGGTGAAAATAGCTTTACCATGCCGGAGGTATGGGAGGCGGAGCGCGTGGGCAGAGACCGCGAGGACAAGCCGGAATACAAGGTTAAAATGCAGATTGCGTTCTGTTTTTCGCAGTCGGTAAATCTTTTGGAATATTATCATAATTCCAGCTGGCTGGAGCACGGCGGCTCACCCGATAAAGCCGTGAAAAATGCTTTTGTCTACGCAATTGACCAATACATGAAGCAAAACGGCAAGTATAACAAAAATGAAAGCAAAATTAATTTTACCGATATTGCGGATTGTCTGGCGCTTGTTATAAACTCGTTCTCGACGCAGACAAGCTATGAAAATCAGACGAAAAAGGCGATTAACAATAAATTTATACAAGAGGCGATGACCGAATTTTTGCGGCATCAGCTGGAAGTTTATTTTATAGAAAATAAAACCGACGCGGAAAAAATCGCAAATCAGGTTCTTGTGAACAAGCGCAGCCGCGAAAATGCAGAAAAGGTGCGCATTGACACGAAAAAGAAACTTACGGGAACAATGGACATCACAAACCGCGTTGAAAAGTTTGTTGACTGCCGCAGCAAGGACGTTTCCAAACGCGAGGTATATATCGTGGAGGGTGATTCGGCGCTCGGTTCATGTAAATTGGCGCGGGACGCGTCGTTCCAGGCTATTATGCCGATAAGAGGTAAAATTTTGAATTGCCTTAAAGCGGATTACGGCAAAATTTTTAAAAGCGATGTAATCCTTGATTTAGTTAAGGTTCTCGGCTGCGGTATCGAGATTAAATCCAAACACGTAAAGGGTGTGGAGGAATTTAATATTGATAATCTGCGTTGGGATAAGGTTATAATCTGCACCGATGCCGACGTGGACGGATTCCAAATCCGCACGCTTGTTTTGACGATGATTTACCGGCTTATGCCGACGCTTATCAATATGGGCAAGGTGTATATTGCGGAGTCGCCGCTTTATGAAATTACCATTGAAAAGACGAAGAGAAAAGGCGAAAAGCTGTTTGCGTACACCGACGGTGATAAAGAAAAAATTCTGTCGCAGCTGGAGAGTGAGGGCATAGCGCGCGCCGATGCCGATATAAAGCGCAGCAAAGGCCTTGGCGAGAATCAGCCGGAGATGATGAGTCTTACAACGATGCACCCGGCAACGCGGCGTCTTATCAGGGTTACGGCAGAGAATGCGGAACGTACGGCACAGGTATTTGATGTTCTTTTGGGCGACAAACTGCAGGAGCGCAAAGAGCATATTGCAAGAAACGGGCATTTATATATGGAAATGCTCGATATAAGTTAAGGAGGCGCGGAAAATGGCAAGAAAAAAGAAACCTATTGAAGAAGAATATACGCCGGCGCCGATAGATGAGCAATTTATAACGGAAACGCTTGAGACAAACTATATGCCGTACGCTATGAGCGTAATAGTATCGCGCGCTATTCCGGAAATCGACGGATTGAAACCGGCGCACAGAAAACTTTTGTACACGATGTATAAAATGGGACTGCTGGGCGGAAAGCTGACAAAATCGGCAAATGTTGTCGGGCAGACGATGAAATTAAATCCGCACGGCGACGCGGCAATTTATGAGACGATGGTGCGTCTGACGCGCGGCAACGAGGCGCTTTTGCACCCGCTTGTAGAGTCGCAGGGAAACTTCGGTAAACAGTATTCGCGCGATATGGCATACGCCGCGTCGCGTTACACCGAGGTTCGGCTCGACCCGATTTGCCAGGAATTTTTCGGCGATATAAATAAAAATACCGTAAAATTTGTTGATAACTATGACGGCGAACTTAAAGAGCCTACGCTTTTGCCGGTGGCATTCCCGAATATTCTGGTTAATCCGAATCAGGGTATCGCGGTCGGCATGGCAAGCAATATATGTTCGTTTAATCTGCGCGAGGTGTGCAGCGCCGCAATCGAGTACATGAAAAATCCGGATTGCGATATTATGGAATATATGCTGGCGCCGGATTTCCCTCTCGGCGGTGAGCTGCTTTACGATAAAGCACAGATGCGCGCTATCTACGAGAGCGGCCGTGGAAGCTTTAAGATGCGCGCGGTTTACGAATATGACAAGGGGAATAACTGCATTGAAATCAAATCCATTCCGTACACGACAACGGTTGAGGCGATTTTGTCCAAAATAATGGAACTTGTGAAAGCTAATAAGCTGAAGGAAATTTCCGACGCACGTGACGAAACGGGTCTGCAGGGATTCAAGCTGACGCTTGATTTAAAGCGCGGTGTTGACCCCGATGCGCTGATGCTGAAACTGTTTAAGCTGACACCGCTTGAGGACAGCTTTGCATGCAATTTCAATCTGCTTATCGACAATGTGCCGATGGTGCTCGGCGTTAAGCAGATTATTGATGAATGGATAAAATTCCGCTCGGGCTGCATAAAAAATTCGCTGAAGTTTGATATTGATAAAAAATCGGAAAAGCTGCATTTGTTGATGGGTCTTAAAAAGATACTTCTTGATATTGATAAGGCGATATCGATAATCCGCCATACCGAAAAAGAGGCGGACGTTGTGCCTAATCTTATGTCCGGGTTCGGGATAGACAAGGTTCAGGCTGAATATATCGCCGAGATAAAGCTGCGAAATCTGAACAAGGAGTACATTTTAAACCGTACTGCCGAGATAGAGCGTCTGCTTGAAGAAATAGATGAGCTTAATAAAATTCTGGGCAGCGAAAAGGAGCTGAAAAAGCTTATTTCAAAGCAGCTGTCCGAAATTGCGAAAAAATACGGTCAGGACAGGCGCACGCGTCTTGTTGAAAGCAATGAAATCGAAACGTACAATGCGGATGATTTTATTGACGATTATCCGTTGACGCTGTTCGTCACACGGGACGGATATGCGAAAAAAGTTTCGGCGGTATCGCTGCGGTCGACGACTTCCGAACATAAGCTGAAGGAAAATGACGAGGTTGCACAAACCATTGAAACCACAAATAAAAGTGAAATCATGTTCTTTACCGATAAAAGCACGGTTTATAAGGCGCATCTTTATGATATTCCGGACGGAAAAGTGAGCAGTCTCGGTGAGTATCTGCCGAGTCTTTTGGGGCTTGAGGACGGTGAAAAAATAATTTACACCGTGCTGTGCGGCGACTATTCGGGATATATGCTTTTTGCGTTTGCAAACGGAAAAATGGCAAAGGTGGAACTTAAAAATTATGAGACAAAGTCGAACAGAAGGCGGCTTGTCAATGCGTATTCCGACAAATCGGAAATCCGCGGAATTATGTGGCTTGCGGAAGATACGGAGATAGTGTGCTTTACCGACAACAACAAAGTTCTTGCAGCGGATACGGCAAATATTCCGCTGAAATCCACAAAATCAACGCAGGGCGTTCAGGTCATGAAACTGACTAAAAAAGGTGCCACGCTGGTAAAAGCGGTGCGCGCGGAAGAAAGCGGACTTGAAGGCATCAAGCACTACCGCACGAAGAATATCCCCGCGGCGGGTTCGTTTTTACGCAAAGATGATTCGCAGATTTCGATGTTCTGATAAATTACCGTCCATATGCGGGCGGAAGGGAGTATATTATGGATAAGGTAAATATTTTGGGAGTCAATGTAGACAAAGTCACGCATGATGAGGCTGTCGGCAAGGTAATGGAGATGCTGAACGACGGCGGGAATCATGCGGTATTCACGCCGAACTCGGAGATAATTTTGATGGCGTATCATGACGCGGAATTTTGCGCGCTGCTTAATTCGGCGGATTTGCTTACGGCGGACGGCATAGGCGTTGTGTATGCGTCGCGGATTTTGAAAAATCCCGTGCCGGAGCGGGTTGCCGGGTACGACGTTGCGTGCGGCGTAATTGATAAAATTGCGGAAACGGGACACAGGCTTTATCTGTTCGGCGGAAAACCGGGCGTTGCGGAACAGGCAAAGGAAAATCTTACGGCAAAATATCCGTTCCTTAATATAGTAGGTATGCATAACGGATATTTCGGCGCGGAGGAAGTTGACGGAATTATTGATGATATCAATAAAAGCGGTGCGGATTTGCTGTTTGTATGTTTGGGTGCACCGGCGCAGGAAAAATGGATTTGCGCCAACCGTGACAGGTTGTGCTGCCACGTAATGATGGGTATCGGCGGAAGTCTTGATGTTTTTGCGGGCACAGTGGAGCGCGCACCGGAATTTTGGTGTAAATACGGTTTGGAGTGGCTGTACCGCTTAATTAAAGAGCCGTGGAGATTTAAAAGAATGCTGGCATTGCCGAAATTCGGATTGACGGTGCTGTTTAAGGGCAAACGGTATAAGAAGGGACGAAACTGATGGGAAAATTAATTGCAATTGACGGCGTGGACGCAAGCGGAAAGCAAACGCACACCGAGCTTTTGGCGGAATATCTTACATCGAAGGGCATAAAAGTGAGACGGCTGTCCTTTCCTATGTATGACAGCCCGAGTTCGGAGCCGGTTAAAATGTATCTTTCGGGAAAAATGGGTACGCATGCCGATGATGTGGACGCTTATTGCGCGTCCACCCTTTTTGCGGCAGACAGATTTGTGACGTACCGAGCCGACTGGCATAATGATTATGACGCTGCGGATACGGTAATTATTGCCGACAGATATGTTTCTTCCAATATGATTCACCAGGCGGGGAAAATCGCCGATAAAGCGGAAAAGGATAAATTTCTCGATTGGCTTTACGATTTTGAATTTCGGCTGTACAAGCTGCCGCAGCCCAATGTGACGCTTTTTCTCGATATGCCGCCGAAATATGGAAGGCAGCTTATGGAAAACCGCAGCAATAAATTTACGGGCGGCGAGGAATGGGATATTCATGAGCGCGATACCGACTATTTGGAAAAAAGCTATGAAAATGCGAAATATGTGGCGCAAAAATTCGGCTGGCAGCATATTTTATGCGTAAATGACGGCAATATTCGCCCGCTTGAGGATATTCAGGCGGAAATCCGCCGCATTACGGATAAAATTTTATAAGAAAAATTTAACATAATACACCGCATCTCTGCACAGAATAGTAGCGGAGGTGCGCTTATTTATGAAACGAATTGCGGCAATTATTGCGGTGACAATATTAATATGTATGCTTTTTGCGTGCGGAAAAAAGCCGATTTCCGCCGATTATGTTAAAAATTTCGAAACGGACATGTGTGAAAACGTTAAAACCGACATTTTTTATTAAATATTTTTATGTATATATTTCACAAATATTTTACGAAAATTTTGTAAAAGTTTGTGAAATTTTTTTATAACAAATTTTTGTCAAAAGCTTGAAATAGTATATTATTTATAGTATAATAGTAGTATTGTGACACTTGACAAACGATGAAACGGGAGGTTGCGGGCCGTTTGAGTCCGGTTTTTCCGCGGAGAATGTCCGATTCATGAAATCGGGCGACAGGTCACGCTGCATAAGTATTAAGCATTACGGGATTTTTATGTCCGGTAATAAGCTTGAGTTGTGTACTTTTGCGGCTTGAAGTCCCCGAATGTCCGAGTTTTCGGCAGTTCGGGTTTTATTTTGGGGTGATAGGGAAACACCCGGCAATGTTGTTTAACATTGCGGCTGTCGTGCAAGTGTTGAGCGTCCTCAAAAGAAGGGCGCCCGCAAGCCAATATTAATCATAGGAGGTAGAAAAACATGGCAGCAACTCAGAAAATCAGAATCAAGCTTAAAGCTTATGACCACGCTATCCTGGATCAGTCCGCTGAGAAGATAGATGAGATTGCCAAGAGAACAGGCGCGAA
>CAKSRS010000072.1 GCA_934487205.1 uncultured Clostridia bacterium | reverse complement strand
TTAGTTAGTATTCTTGTTTCAGTTTCTGTAATAATAATAGGTATATTGGCATTTCTTGTCTATCGGAAAAAAAGAAAACTGGAACTGCAGGAAAAAGAAGAGCAGGAAAATATGATAAGGCAGCAGATTTATTATACGAAGCAAGAGCTGGTTTCCGAGAAAGAGAAAATCGAACTTTTGAAAAGAGAGAATTCGTCTTATTCTGATAAAATGGCAGAAAAGGAAGAGAAAATCCTGTCTCTTCAGCAAGAATTAGATGCCCTTAGTGCAAACATAACCAACTCGGAGCCCCGAAAGAATGTGGTATGTAGCAAAAAGGCAATCGTCTTAGTCTTCAAGGGGATGGCTAACCATGGTAAAGTTCCGACAGAAGAACAATGGAAGGTTTTGGCAAAATCTTTAAACGATCTTTCGCCAACTTTCCTAAATGTACTTAATGATAAGAAGCTAACCGAAAACGAGTATCGGGTATGCATGCTGGTATGGCTTTTATTCTGTCCAAGAGAACTTGCCATTTTGATGAACCTATCGGCCTCCAATATATCAAACATCAGAAAACGTATGGCTTATAAAATCTTTGGAGAAGATATGTCTGCAACCAAGTTTGATAAGAGAATTAGAGAAGTTCAGTAAGGTTGTGAAAAAGTGAAGAATTGCATAATTCATTGTTAGTCAAATTTTTATTGTTTTTCTTGTGAAAATGTGAAATGTTAAAGTGGCAGATAGCATCCTATGTTATCATAAAAAGCTCTATCTTTGCCATAAAAATAAGTTATGGGAAAGAAAATCATTTTAGCGGTATTGTTCATAATGATGGTTGGGGCTGTTAATGCAGATAACCATAGACTTTATTTATTTAGGTCCAACAAAGATAATGAATATAATCCTGGAAGTCGTAGCCCAACAGCTCCACTAATAGTTTTGCAAGATGGACATCAAATAATACTACTCCAATCTGAGCAGACAGTTCAGGTAGCTCTTATAAAAGACAATGTGGTAGTTTATGTTAGTTCTGTTATTGAGGATACAAATTATATAGAACTACCAACAAGTTTTTATGGTGAATACATTTTAGAGATGTATATTGGAGATGTTAGATATTGTGGAAATATAAAACTATAATTTGATATAATATGAATCTACTCAAAGTCTTTTCAAACAAAAACAACATATATACGTGGCTCGTATGTATGATAAGTGTAATACTAACTGGCTGTCAACTGAAAGAGGTTAACAGCCAGTTAGAAGAGACTTTGAACGTATCAAAAGGCAATGAACAGGAATTATTGAAGGTTGTTGATTACTTTACTAAAAAGGGAGACACCCTTCAATTAAAAGCTGCAAACTTTTTGTTGGAAAATATGGCTGATAAATATTGGTTGGGAGGAAGTTCTGTTGCCGAATACTATACCTTTATAGATTCTGTTTACCAGATAAAGCAAGAAGAATATGATATACCTTATATATATTCCTGCTTTATTAAAAGGGCAAAGCATCTTAAAGATAAGCCACAATATCTGATGGATGCCGAAAAGATAAAAGCGTCCTATCTTATTAAGAATATTGAAGAAGCATTCAAGGTATGGAATAAACCTTGGAATCAGTTTCTGACGTTCGAAGAATTCTGTGAGTATATACTTCCTTATAAGGTAAATAAGGAAGAACCACAAGAGTGGCGGAATTTGTATGCAAACAGATTTTCGCAAGCAATACCTGCATCTATACAGACTGCAGAAACCGCATGTTGTGAAGTAAACAACCAACTTATCGGTTTGCCAATACATATAAGTACCAGCAGCATTATGCCAATAGATTTGCGTCCGAGTACTTTGTATAATATAAAATTTGGCTTATGTGGCGATTATACAGCATTGGGAGTCTATTCAATGCGTTCTGTGGGTATCCCTGTAGGCGAGAATTTGATTCCTCATTGGGGAAATAGCAATCTGGGGCATGTGTTCAATTTTGTCTATGGTAACGACCGAAAGTATCATGACTTTGCAAGTGGTGAACAAAATCCCGATGAGCATCTTGTTAGATTTAAAAATAAAATCCCGAAAATCTACAGGATGACTTTTGGACGTCAAAACACATCCTTAGGTGTCATCTGTAAAGATATGGAAGATGTCCCTTCATTCTTTAAGAACCCATGCTTGGAAGATGTAACTGGTAAATATGCTGTCGTGAATGCCCAAACAACGGAAATCGACATTTCAAATAAGCAAAATAATAAGTTTGCCTACTTGTGTGTATTCGATCCACAAGGTTGGTTTCCGGTCGCTTGGACTCAAATAGAAGGAGATAAAGCTGTTTTCAAGAACATTGGTCCTAATATTGTTTATCAAGCTGCTCTATATGACAAAGGAGAGATACAGCCAGTAGGTAATCCCTTCTTTTTGGATAGTATCGGGCGCAAAGCATACTTTGTTCCTCAAAAACAGAAACAGCAGTTGCGGTTGGAAAGGAAAAAAGAAAATTCCTCTAGTTTAGAAGAAATTGCCCTTTATATGAAAGGGGGTAAGTTTCAAGGAGCCAACAAAAAAGACTTCAGCGATGCCGTTACATATCATGTAATAAAAGCTACGCCAAAGCCTAAATATACGACAGTCATCTGTGATGAAAGTGCCCAAAACAGGCCCGTGAAATATCTGCGTTATTTATCATCTGATGAAACGTATGGTAATATGGCAGAGGTGGAGTTTTATGCACGCGGACAATTGAGGCCATTGAAAGGAAAAATAATTGGCAAATATGAAACGAGCCGTTTTTATCCAAGGAATGGAGCTGAAAAAATGTTTGATGGAGACCCTTTGAGTTTCTTTCATACAAATGACACATTAAGTTGGGGAGGTTTGGAACTCAAGCAACAAGCCTGCGTCAACAAGATAAGATACCTCATACGAAATGATGACAATGGAATCAGAAAAGGTCACCTCTATGAACTCTTCTATTGCAAAGATGGTGTGTGGACATCACTTGGAAAGAAAAGGGCAATATTAGATGATGAGCTTATCTATAAAAACGTTCCGCAAGGTGCTTTACTCTGGTTGCGTGACCTCACAAAAGGACAAGAAGAAAGAATTTTTGAATATAAAAATAAAAAAGTATATTGGTATTAATCATGAAGGATTTAAGATTATCTTCATACACGATTCCTGTAAAACTGGAGGCAGAGGAAGACAAGTACTTCTTGGTGCATGGCTATACGGGAGCAATAGATATAGTTGAAGGAGAATGCTGGAGACAAATCGAGCATTTTTCTTCGGACAACAATCTATCAGCAGAAACGATAGGTACCCTCACGAAAAGAGGATACCTTACCAGTCGTACCCTGGAGGAAGAGCGACAATATGTCTGGAAAATAGCTAATGTGTTGCATCAAGCACAAGCTAAAATGCATAAGTCTTGGGGCTTTATCATAACATATAATTGTAACTTTAGATGTCCTTATTGTTTTGAAAATTCTATTTCTCAAAATGGTAAAGCATGGACAGGTAAGACATTTACCAAGGAAATGGTAGATAAGGCTTTCTTGGCTATGAGCAGAATTGAGCCTAAAAGAAAATTGCATAATAACGAAATTCTATTATATGGAGGAGAACCCTTCTTGAGAAACAACAAAGAGGTAGTTTCTTATATTATCAAAAAGGGAATAGATAATAATTATAAGTTTAAAGTCATATCAAATGGATATGACTTGGACTTTTATGCGGATGTTTTGTCAGAAGAGTACTTTACTTCTTTTCAAATAACATTAGATGGGGATAAAACTTATCATAATAAACGAAAAAGGCACATTGTGGAAGGCGACAGTTTTGATAAGGTGCTCAGCAACATTGGACTTTTGCTTAGCAAATCCATAAAAGTAATTGTGCGTGTAAATCTAGATGAAAATAATTTTCAAGACCTTGATGGGCTAAAGAAATTATTCTCAGAAAATGGATTTACGCAGAATCCTTTTTTCCATCTAACTCCAGCTCTGATATTGAATACAGATTCAAATCAAGATTGTAATGACGTGAAATTCTTGAATAACAAAGATTTTCTACAATTATTGAAAAATAAATCTATAAATCTTCTTAGAGGTCAGGACTTTGGCATTGGAGAAATGTTCTATGATTGTCTCAAAAAGAAGATATGCTATCAGCTGAGGTCAACGATTTGCCCATCACAATATGGTACATATCTGTTCGATCCTTGCGGAGATATTTACACTTGCTTGGAGTTTGTCGGAAGAAAACAACACTCTATCGGGCATTATAGTGAAAGCATAGAATGGCTAAAGGAAAAGGAGTATTGGCAAACTCGAAACATTAGTAATATGCAATCTTGTAAATTATGTAAATATGCTTTGATTTGTGGTGGTCAATGTTTAGCTAGGACTAAATATACAGAAGAGCATGGTTTTGAAGTAACAAAATGCAAAATGTTTCATACCCAAATTCCTCAATCTATAAACAACGCTTACAAGCAATATATTAATTAATTTAAAGCAACATGAAGTTAAAAAAACAACAAGAAATCATTTCACTAAATGATAATTTGTTTAGTGAGATGTTTCTCCAAGAATTGGAGAACAGATTGGAGACTGATCCTTTGATGCCAAATGGATTAGTTGATTTGGTTGGTGATTCTTCCGTTAGTCCTTTGTGTACTTGTTACCAAGCAACCTATGCGGAATGTCACTGTTATCAAGCAAGTTTTGTTTCTTAACCTATTAGAATTGTTATGTGGTAAAATACCACATAACAATTTTAGCGTTTTTTACAAAGCATAAACTCGAATATATTTATCATAAACAAATGTTTACAATTTATATGGAAAGAAAAATAGTAATGGCAAGTTTGTTGGCTCTTATTTCATTTACTACAACCTATAGCCAAACGACAATAAAGGGAACGATTGTTGATAGCCAACAAGCGGGAGTTCCTTATGCTGCTGTAAAAGTTCTGAATCTGGATTCAACTTTTGTAAAAGGAGTTGCTACTGATAGTGTTGGACAATTTAATATGGAAATCTCCGCCGAAAGAAATTATATATTGCTTGTAAGTTGTATGGGCTATATTCCATACAGTCAAAATATCAATGTTCATAGTGAGGAAATAACAATACCAAACATTACGTTGGAGAACAACTCAGTGGCATTAAACGAAGTTATAATCAAGGGTAATAAGCTTGTCCGCAAGGAAGATAAAGTAATAATTATCCCTGACCAACAAATAGTGAAGCATACTTTCGGCGGTTATGATTTGCTTGCGGACTTGATGATTCCTAACGTAAGAGTCGATAGATTTAAAGGAACTGTTGAGACTTTTGGAGGAAATGTATCTTTGTATATTGATGGTAGAAAAGTTGACTATAGGGAGATAAAGAACCTCAAACCGAAGGACGTAGAGAAAATTGAATATTATGATGTGCCAACTGGTAAATATGCAGAAGATATAGCAGCCATCAACTTCATAACTCGCCAATATACAACAGGTGGTTATGTGGCACTTGATGGTACTCAACAATTTACATATTTTGATGGAGACTACAATGTAGCCGCCAAGGTGGCTAGTGGCAATACTACCATAACATTCTTCGGTGGATATAACGGGAAGGAATATAGTGGAGACCAGTATGAGAAAAATGAAACATTCCATTTTAAGGAAGGTGATATGATGCGTAACTATAGACAGACGGGTGGTACTAATAAGTCCAACCAAGAGTATGCACAAATGAATATTGTCACGAGAAAGCAGAAATATATGTTGTCGGAGAAAATAACACTTGTTCGCAATGAAAATCCTGGTTCAACTACAACAGGGATGTTGACGACAAGTTATGGGGCAGCTCCTTCTGAATCTTTTTCTCGGAACAAACAGTCTAACTTAATGCCGAAAGTTAATTTATATGGAAATTTTGATATTACAGATAAGCAATATCTGGAAGTCACCCTTATGGGCTCATACAGCAAAAACAAATATTTGTATGAGTACCAATTGGATGGCTTTACTACTAATACAGACTCCAAGGAAGATGCATATACCTTACAAAGTAATATCAAGTATGGCATAAAACTGCCTCATAAGAATTCGCTGTCTTTTTCTCTTAGTAGCTATTATTCAAATAATTCTATCTCATATACAGGAACTTATACATCGTGGCAGCATCAATGGACGTTGCAGAATTCTTCATATATAAACTATGTTCAACGCATAGGCAAGTGGAATATATCAGTGACTCCTGCTTTCACAGTTTTGCAATACCGTCTGCATGGAACAGAAATAGTTAAACAATATACTCCACGTTTCTTTTCTACTATATTTGTGCAACCAGCACCCAACCAACAATTGTCATTGGATTTGACTTATGCAAATGCAAACCCAAACATCAGTGCCACAAATATGGCAGAACAAACTGTTGATGAATTGATTATCAAAAGAGGAAATAAAGATTTGCGACCATCCAATTTCTTTACAGGTACGCTGAATTATAATATTCAGTTTGGTAAATTTAATGCGTTTGTTATGGGTTCATATACATATCAGCATCGTCCCATAGTTTCTGTTTTTTATCAGCAAGAGGGAAAAATGATTCAAAGTTTTGATGATCGTGAAAATACCCAAAGTTTAGTAGGATTACTTTCTTTAACATGGCGTGCTTTTAAAAATTTCAATATGTCCTTTGATGCTCAATATAACCATGTTGATTTTTATGGTGTATGTGACAAAGTGTTGGACCAATGCAATTTCAGAATCGTTGCGAATTACTATTGGAAAGATTTTGCT
Organism: uncultured Clostridia bacterium; assembly: GCA_934487205.1. Classification (GTDB taxonomy): domain Bacteria; phylum Bacillota; class Clostridia; order UBA1381; family UBA1381; genus UBA1738. The sequence continues at coordinate 4,392 of CAKSRS010000072.1, read as the reverse complement.
TTCCGTCTTAATGGTGGTACAAAATCAAAGATTCTCTTGGGCAATATGATAAAAGAAGAGAATCCTGTGTACTATAATGCATCTGTTTCTTGGAGCCATAATGTTTGGAATTTAGAAGTAGGAACTTCAGCTCCATTTACGAAACGAGTTCACTTCTATAGTTCGTTGGATGCTCCGCTCTATAGCTATAATGTATGTTCCTCTAGCAAACAGTATCAGCAAACAGTCTATCTAAAAGCAGCCTACACCTTTAACTTCGGCAAGAAGACTCAAAAGGATTGGAAGAACATTGATATGAATGTGAACAGTGCCATCTTGAAAGCAAAGTAAAAAATGAATGTATATTGCAACATTGAGATACAAAAATTAGCCTCATCTGCAGCTTCTGGCAGATATTTGTTAGGGTACAACGGCAAGTTCTTCGAAGCAAACAGCTATGTCGTTGAACTCATCAACTATCTGCAAGAGAATGCAGATGAGGATGTTGCCATCTCAAAGTATATTGAGAAGCGACAAGGTAAATATACAAAGGAACAAGTGAAAGGGTTTATAGAGAAATATTTATATCCCTTGGTCAATACAGATGTTCCCCAAAAGAGAAAGCAATTCCTTTATGAGAAGGAATTGTTTTCAGCATCGCTCGTAGATAAAATTACTCCATATTTGGTGGGATTGTTTAATAAATGGCTGGTGTGTGGCATCTTGATCTTTGCAGTTATTGCTGATGTGTCGTATCTTAGCCAGACATCCAATTTGTTGGATTTCAATAAGCACATAGATGCATATAGTATTATAGGCATCGTCATGTTTATGCTAGGTTCTTCTTTGTTTCATGAGCTGGGGCATGCTACAGCTTGCAGACATTTTGGGATCCAGCATAAAGGCATTGGTTTTGGATTATATCTGAACTTTCCTGTTTTTTATACCGATGTAACTGAAATATGGAAATTGAATCGTCAACAAAGAAATGTCGTCAACCTGGCTGGGGTTTATTTCCAAAGCTATTGTCTGATCGGACTCATCGTCATTTATATGATAACCCCGTCTGACCTTATAAGATATCTCATTCTAAGTATGAATTTTGGCTTTTTAATGGTATTAAATCCATTCTTTAAGTTTGATGGATATTGGATAGCCTCTGATATCTTGGGCGTTCCGAATCTAAGAAGAAGAGCGCAAGAGCTGTATGGCTATATATATCATCGCCTGCGAGGGACTATGGGTAGAAAACCTTATCTGCTAGAATTGAAACCATGCGCAAAATATACATTTATGGTGTATTCCATCTTAGTAAACCTATTCATGGGCTACTATTTTGTGTATATTATACCTTCCTTTGTATATCACTTCGTAATGTCGTTTCCGTCTGAAATAGAAAAAATCGTCATATTGTTATCCAATAACATGGCACCACCATTCTCTCTCTTGCGGAACATTTGCATGCAGCTATTGTTCCTTATACTTATACTCGTTATGATTTATAGAATTGTTAGTCCTCTTTTCTCAAAATGCAAGAAATGATAAAACAAAAAATAGATAACTACATCATTCCCATTACTCTTATGTTTGTAATGGGAATGATGCTTTTTCGGGTAAACGATCCTTTCTGTTTGAAAACCATATTTCTCCTGATGCTTACATTTGCAGTCAAGCCATTCGGTACATATAGATGGACGTTGATAGACTGGAGTATTTTGATAATTTGGGGATATGACTTTATCAGCTGTTGTATATCCATAAATAAATATCCCTCAATATGTTTTCTACAATTATCAACAAACAGTTTCCTTGCCTATCACCTGGTAAGATATTCTTTTGCAAATACCAATGAGAGAAATCTTCAGAAAGGATTCCTTGGGTTAAGTTGCGTAGCAGTTATTCTGTCATTTTTTACGTTTTTCTTTTTCTATAAGAATGCTCATAAAGCAGGCTTTGCCGATTTATACCCTGTTAGATTTTTATATAAGCCTCTCGGGTTTGATACAAATAGCTGGAATACCATTCTTTTATGCCTTTTGGGTATTATCGGATGCCAACGCAAGTCTAATGTAGGAAATGTTCTTGTATGGGGTATAGTTACATTGTTGCTTCTCTCCTTCTCAAGAAGTATATATATATCATTGGCAGCACTGGTCTTTTTACTTTTTGTGGATCTATTGGGGGCGGAAGAGAAATCGCGTCATATTAGACTTCTTCTTATATTTGCATTCTCTCTTTGTGCAGTAGTGGCTTTTTTCAATAAAGAGGTGAAAACGACAGTTAGTATGCATTCAACAGTTTCACAGCAGAAGAGTTCTCAAAGTCGTATTCATGCTACTGTTGCTGCAGTTCATACCTGCGAAGAGCACCCTGTTTTGGGGGTTGGTAATGGAAATTATACATTGGCAACAGATGCTAGATTAAATCAGAATACAAACGTGCCATTTACTCCATTTGCGCCAAGCTGGCTTATGAAACTCTTGGTAGAAAGAGGAGTTGTTGGTACAACGTTTTTCCTGATTTTGGGAGGCGGTATTGTTTTCTTTCTTTTTTCCCGCAAGAACAGGCAATACAGGAAATTCGTAGGCTTGGTTCTTACAACGATATTATTAAAGGAAATGTTTCAATGTACTCTATTTGATAACTCAATATCATTAACGTTGCTTTACGTGTTGTTGGCAATATATATGCCAAGAGATAACACAAAATCGTATAAAATGAACAGTTATGACCGGCTCATTCTACCTGTTGTATGTAGCTGTGCAATGTTGTGCTTCGCTTATATGAAGTTTAGGATGCCTATTTCGAAAACCTCAACAGCCCAGCTCATCAATAAAAGTATCTGCTCTATCAATTCCTATAACAAAAAGAAGGATGATAGACAATGGAGGGAAGCTGAAAGCAATCTGTTGCTTGCCAAAAAACAGCAACCACAAGATGTTCAAATTGATTTTATGCTGTTTGAATTATATTGTGCTAATGGTTCTCGGCAAAAAGCACTTTTCTATATTCGTAATTTAGTAGAAGCATATCCCAATAATGCATTGTTTCAATACAAATATTATGTATATCTAGAAAAGTTGGGGTGTCACACAGAAGCTTTTAATCATCTAAAGATAGCTTTGAGAATATATCCCAAACTAATCACATTGGAAAATATTGAAAAGTTAAGAAACAGGCATCGTTGCTTTTTCTCATCTAAAAATCTTGTGTTGAATACTCCGATATTCTGTGAACAGGATTATGCTCGCCTTGGAGTTCTTTCTTTTTATCTTCATGATAACAAAACAGCAAAGGAATATTGTATGCGAATCACCCATTCCATGCCTAATCTTTTTATGCCGTGGTTAGTTTTATATCATATATACCTGCAAGAACATAATATGGTTGAAGCTGAAAAATGTAAAAGAAAGTTTTTGCTCCTTTCGTATGGAGTAATTGAGCAAAACTTACTACAAGATGAAAGCAGATTTGCAATACCACATTATAAAGAGCATTTTTTATATAATAGCTATCAGGCAAAGTTTAAGCTATGGTATGGTGGAGAAGTGGGTGGTTGCTAATGAACAACCTCAACGACATCAAGAAGATTTTGTTGGGAAGATAAAGATTTAAGGAAGAATAGCCTATCAGAAAGTCTGGTATAGGCTAATAATTACTAAAAGTTACCCTAAGGTAAGTTACCTTTGGGTAACTTTTTGTATATTTGCAGGTGATACGAATGTTATAAAGCAGGTAAAACGAATTTAATAAGAAGAATATGGCTGTATTTCAATCTCCTTTTCAGTTTGGTACATTGGCTACCGAAGAGAATTTTATCGACCGAACGGAAGACAGGGCTTTGCTCAAGCAACTCCTGGCTTCCCATATCAACGTGATGCTCATTTCTCCACGTCGATGGGGAAAATCGTCGCTTGTAAAGAAGGCAATGACGGAACTGAGTGCGGAAGACAAGGAGGTAAGAATCTGCTATATAGATGCTTTCAGTATTGGCTCGGAAGCTGAATTCTATCGCACTTTTGCCAGTCAGGTCATAGCCTGTGCTTCTTCCAAGTTTGTTCCGCAAGAAAGAGATAAGATGGCGATTCTCCAATTGCCTGAGTTGCTGGCGAAGGAAAAGGGAATCAGGATTATTGTGTGCATAGATGAATTCCAGCAGTTGGCTAATCTCCCGGAATATAAGGATATGGAGGGCAAGATGCGCTCTGTATGGCAACAGCAGCAGTTGACCTCTTATTGTCTTTATGGCAGTAAGCGCAATATGATGCTCAATATCTTCAATAATTCCAACAGTCCGTTCTATCGTTTCGGACAGGTCATCTTCATGCAGAAGATAGCCAAGGAGCATTGGGTTCCTTTTATCTTATCATCTTTTGAGAAGACCGGCAAGCGAATTTCAGAATCTTTTGCCAG
>CAKSRS010000071.1 GCA_934487205.1 uncultured Clostridia bacterium | reverse complement strand
AACGCTGCTCTTGTGAGACAGCTTATTTAGTATAGCACATCTCTTTCGGTTTGTCAAGGGGTTTTTTGAAAGTTTTTAAAAAACTTTTTTTGCCCCCGTCCCTCAAGGACAGCTTGTTTATTATATCAAATTTCAATCCTCTTGTCAAGGGGTTTTTTGATTTTTTTGTCGGTTTTTATCAAAATTTTAGAATTTTCTTCAAAATCGCCTTAATTAAGCTTTTAAACTTTATAAAATACCGCCTCAAAGACTGCTTTCTGACTTGTCTTTTTGCATACCGCATATAATTCGCATCATTGCATGAAACATAATTCCCGCCGCTGTAATATCCGTCGGTTACTGCCAAAATATCTTCGTCTGTTATCCCACTTTCCCGCGCATACTGGTTATCGCCGCACATTATATATGAACCGTCTTCTGCAAATCCAACAACTCTGTGCAGAACAAACTGCCCGTTTTTGCGCCTGTAAAGAGGTACATCATACTTTTTCAGTCGTCCGTGTACTCTTTTAATCACGACCGTATCCTCGTTTTGCCTTATCATCGGGAGCATACTTGTGCCTTTGGGTGCAAATCTGACCATTTTCCCTCGGGCAAGCTGTTCGGACATCAGCGGCCACATTTCTTCAAGGCGGATTTCTTTAGCGTCCGTCATGATATCAGCAAGCCGCCGTCCTGCAGCTTTTTCAGAAAATCGTCTATATCACGCTCCGCCGTATCCGCGTCAACATCATATTCATGCATAAGCGATGTCAAAAGCCCATTTTTATCCACATCGGACTCCGCTAAAATTTTCCACAAAAAAGCGCCTGTTTCATTAAGAGTAATCATACCGTTAAAATCTACCGCCTCTTCACCCACGCCGATTACGATATAATTATCCGCCACATTGCGGAGCACAAAACCGTCTTTAATCTTCATAAATATTCCTCCGTTATTTATTTCCAAATTATATAAATTTATCCGCCTATTTTGCAATCCAATCCGGATTTTTCCGCTGCCGCAAGCAAGTGATACATTTTTTGTTCTTCAATCAGCTCAAGTTCTGCCAATTCATACTTTCTGTCCAAAGCCGCGTATTTATCCATGCCGAGACGGTGATACGGCAGCAAATGAAGTTTATGAACACCGCGCAGGCTTTCGGCAAACCTTGCGATAGCGTAAACTTCTTCCTCCGTATCATTAAATCCCGGAATAACGGGAACGCGTATTGTAATATCGGAGTGCTCCTCCGCCGCGCGCCGTGCATTTGCAAGAATGCGCTCGTTCGACTGCCCGCAAAAACGTATATGTTTTTCGTTATCAATATTTTTTATATCCATCAAAACGTAGTCCGTAAGGCGCAGATAACTGCTGTAAACTTCCCATTCCGCAAAACCGGTTGTTTCGATTGCGGTGGAAATCCCGGCATTTTTTGCCGCAGCGAGCAGCGCGCGACCAAACTCCGGCTGAGTCAGACATTCCCCCCCGGACAAGGTCAAGCCGCCGCCCGATCTGAGATAATACGGCATATCGCGCATAACTTCTTCCATAACTTCACCGACGGTTACATCGCGTCCAACAATTTTGTTTTTCCCGCCAAAAAACATATTTTGAATGTCATATTTTTGTCCCTCCGGATTGCAGCACCATTTACAGCGCAGCGGACAACCTTTCAAAAAAACAATCGTCCGTATCCCGGGGCCATCATGAATTGAATATTTTTGAATATCGAAAATTCTTCCTTTTACATCATTAATATTACTCATTTCAAATTACCTGTTAAAAGCCTGTTCGGTTCTGTTAATAATATCGTCCTGCAGCGAACGCGAAAGCGTAGTAAACAGTGCGGAATACCCTGCCACTCGCACAACAAGATTTTTATATTTTTCCGGATTTTTCTGTGCGTCAATAAGAGTCTCGCGGCTTACAACGTTAAACTGCATATGCATACCCTTCTGGTCAAAGAAGGCTCTTATATAGGAAACAAAATTTTGCAACCCCGACATTCCCGCAAGTGCCGACGGGTGGAACTTCTGATTATACAAGGTTCCGTTCGACGCAATCGCATGGTCGAGTTTTGCCACCGAATTTGCCGCCGCGGTCGGACCTTTTGTATCTCTGCCCGAGCACGGGCCCACACCGTCCGCAATAGGCGTGCATGACAGCCTTGCGTCGGGGGTTGCGCCCGTCTGATGTCCCAGCGGCACATTTGCCGATACCGGATATAGTCCCGCCTGGAATTGACCGCCGCGCGGATTTTTATACTTTTCCACTTCTTTCGTATATGTATACGCCACTTCGCGTGCAAACAAATCAATTTCCGGAATATCATTGCCGTATTTAGGCAGGCTTTCAATGTCCTCCTTCATTTTTGCAAAGCGTGCCTTTTCTTCCGCACCGCAAATACCGTTCATAAACGATTTCAGCAGCGCCTCCACCTCTTGCGCGGACAATTCTCTGCCTTGTTTTGCCATCTGCTTTACGGTTTCGGTTACCGCCCGCTCCGCAGCCATCGGCGAAAACGGTTCGCCGAAGTTGCAATCCATAGCCGCCTTAAAATCTTGTAATGTATACTTTTTATCTTCATATACAAGCTTTTTAATTGCATATAATGCATCGGTCATATTGGCAATGCCGAATCCCTGCGGGCCGGTAAAATTATATACCGCGCCGCCTTCCTGAAGGCTTTTTCCGCGTTTTATGCAATCCGCCACCATAGAAGATTCAAACGGCAGCGGGCATCTTTCGCCGTGTGCAACGTCAATCGCATTATCCGCGTTTACAAGCAATCCGATTTCATAAGCCATCTGTTTTTTATATGCGTTAAAGAAATCATCGAATGTAGCAAAATCCGACAGTTCGCCGGTTTGTATTCCGACATTTTCGCCGTCCTCCTTTCCGTTTGAGAATACAAGCTCAATCGGTCTGCACATATTAAAGAACGCGGCGTCGTGCCAGCCGTCCGTTTTTGCAGCAATCTGCGGTTCAACGCAGCCGATTATATTATAATCGCGCGCTTCCTCGAGAGAAATCCCGCGGCTCATCATCGACGGTATAATTATCTCATCGTTATAGTAAGCCGGAAGACCCACGCCGGTTCTTGTAAGTTCCGCCGCTTTAAGCATAAACTTGTTCGGCGTGCCGTTCCATACGCGAACGGAAAATGAAGGTGCCGGCAATTGCGTATGCATCGACGCCTGTATACACATGTATGATAAATCGTTGGTTGCGTCCAAACCTTCGGGGGTTTGTCCGCCGGCGCACAGATTCTGGAAAAGGCTGTACCCCGCAAATCCTTCGGAAGACGCAGCGTCGCGAACCTTGTTGAGGTCATTGAATTTCACCCATATGCAATCAATAAGCTCCTGTGCAAATTCGGGCGTGATTTTACCTTCGTCCAAATCCTTCTTATAAAACGGATACATATACTGGTCAAACCGTCCCGGCGAAATCGAGTGTCCGCTCGACTCCGTCTGCAAGAGCATCTGAATAAACCAAAAACTCTGGCATGCCTCATAAAAGTTCTCCGCGCCGTTTTCCGGAACTCTTGCACAGATATCCGATATACGTAAAAGTTCCTGTTTTCTGACGCTGTCCTTTTCGGTTTCCGCCATTTCGCGCGCCAAACGGGAATATCTTTTTGCATATTTTACGGCCGCGTCCGCGCTAAGAATAACTGCCTCCAGAAACTCATGCTTTTTTGAATATTCCGGAAGATATACCTTGCATCGTTCAAGCTCCTCCGCTGCCTCGCGCATAAGTCCGCGAAAACCTATGTTCAGAATTTTTTTATAATCAACGGTAATGTGTCCGATACCGTTGTAGAAATAATTCCCCGGCGTAAAAACATTGTGTTTCATTGCGCACAAAGTTTCGGGCGCCATGTATGAAAGCGCCAAATCCGAATTGGTCTTTCCCTTCCAGTACGGGAAAATGCGGCGCAGAATCCGCTTGTCCTCGTCCGATATGTAAAACGGGTCTGCACTTCTTGTCGATACCGTGTCAAGCTCGCCTTCCAGCCATTCATATGAATATTCCGGGAACAGCTGACAACTCCTCGGCTTTTGCGCGTTGCTGCCGACAATCAATTCTCCGTCACGAATAGTAATGGGTATGTTTTCAAGAATATGGCAAAACGCCAGCGCGCGCCGTTTAATTATCGGCAGATTTTCTGTCGCCATGTAACTTTCCGTTACCAAAACCGCACGGTCTGTTTCGATATGCGGCATATCCGCAAACAAATCATCAATCAGCTTTGCAATACGAGCCGTCATTTTAATTCCGCCGTTTTCAAATTCAGCCATGTTTTTCCCTCCTTAATAATAATCCGTTAAATCATATTTATAAGTATATCACATATTACAGAATATTTCAACAGTAAATTTGACTTTTTTTGTTTTATTTGACTTTTTTTGTTTTGTATTGTGGTTTTAAAGTCATTTTGCGGCGGCAGAACCGAGTTATTTCATAATATAATTATTCTCCAAAAAATCTTTAAACAAAAAATCTTTAAACAAAAAATGTTGACAATTGTAAAAAATTGTGATAAAATAAATTTGATATTTTTTATATGACCCGTTGAAACCTTTTGGATAAAAACAGAAGGCGTAGGGAACTTCGGAGAACCTCATTAAATTGAGTGCCGAAGGGGCAAGGTGCAAACCGAAACTCTCAGGCAAAAGGACGAAGACTGCATATTTCGCTTTCTTTGAAGTTGCCGTTTTTGGGTCGGCAGCTTTTTTTGTGCAATATATTTTATGTTCGCAAAATCAGCAAATAAACATTTGGGAGGAAGAAAAAAAATGAGTGTAATGGACTCAATCAACAACATTCTCGGCAAAATCAGTGACGCAGTGTGGGGCGTACCCCTTATTGTGCTAATATTGGCAGTAGGACTTCTCCTAACGGTACGTACGGGTCTTGTACAGGTATTGCATTTACCGAAAGCCCTTAAGTACATGCTGCAAAACGAGAAGGACGGTGAAGGTGACGTTACCAGTTTTGGTGCGCTTTGTACGGCTCTTTCGGCAACAATAGGCACGGGAAACATCGTCGGCGTTGCAACCGCGATAGCGGGTGGCGGTCCCGGTGCGCTGTTCTGGATGGAATTTGCGGCATTTTTGGGCATGGCGACAAAATATTCCGAAGGTTTGCTTGCCGTAAAATACCGCCAAATCGATTCTGACGGCAATGTCCTCGGCGGACCTTTCTACTACATAGAAAAAGGCATGGGCGCAAACTGGAAATGGCTTGCAAAGCTGTTTGCAATTTTCGGTATGCTTGTAGGAATACTCGGTATAGGCACCATGACGCAAATCAATGGTATAACAGCCGCCGTACAAAACTTTTTCGACCCGGACAGGGCAATGGTTGCATTCAAGCTCGGTGACATGTCATACGCATGGCCGACCGTAATTTCCGGTATTATTGTATCGCTTTTCGCCGCACTTGTTATCATAGGCGGAATTAAAAGAATAGCGAAAGTATCCGAAATTATTGTTCCGTTTATGGCTGTTCTGTACTTCCTGTGCGGAATAACATTGATTGTGATTAACATAACAGCCGTACCGCATGCAATAGCATTGATAGTAAAGAGTGCGTTTTGTCCGAAAGCTGTATTCGGCGCGGCATTAGGTATCACCATAAGATCCGCGATGAAAAGCGGTATCGCGCGCGGAATATTCTCGAATGAATCGGGTATAGGTTCTGCACCTATCGCGGCAGCGGCGGCAAAAACCAAAGAACCCGTAAGACAGGGTCTTGTATGTATGACGGGAACATTTTTTGATACTATTATAATATGTACGATTACGGGACTTGCAATAGTTCTGACCGGTTCATACGAACAGGCAATGGACGGCACACTTGAAGGCGTTGCAATTACGACGCGTGCATTTACAATCGGACTTCCCTTCTCGAACAGCGTGTGCGCGTTTCTGCTTATGATTTGCCTGGTATTCTTTGCATTTACCACAATCCTCGGCTGGGATTATTATTCGGAAAAATGTCTGCAATACCTTGTAGGCAATAAAAAACCGGCAATACTGACATACCGCGTACTTTATATCCTTGCGGTATTCATGGGACCGTACCTGAACGTTTCCTTTGTCTGGACGCTTGCCGACATAGTTAACGCGCTTATGGCATTTCCGAACCTTATAGCGCTGTTCTCGCTGAGCGGCGTCGTAGCGGCGGAAACAAAAGCATATATTCAAAAAATCAAAAATATAAATTCATAAAAAACTACATTAATATAGGGAGCGAACAATGTCGCTCCCTGTTTTTTTATTCTGCCGTCTTTGTCATGGGAATCATACTGTTAAGATTATCCCAAATAAATATTTTTATTTTATCAACATTATCGTCGAGTTTCTCAGAAAATGGCTCAAGCGCTGTGTCAATATCTATAAATGTGTCATCTTTGCTCAGATTCATCGTATAGGTTTCCGAAAGGGCGCCGCCGTCATATGCCGCGGCAATGAGCAGACAGTCGTTTCCGTAACTGTTTATATATCCCTCGTCCAAATCCGCAACCGGTATGCCCTTGCCTATGGTAAATGTTGCAAGTTCGGTTTTTACCTCATAACCTTCATACGAAACGATGCATTGATATGTTTTCTGCACTCCTCCGCCGAGGCCGGTTGTGTCAATTATCGCAGCGGCAGCATCACCGACACCTTCCTTTTCAACGGTAAATTCTTCATCTTCGTAACTCATTGTGCCGACAATCCATTTATATGCAATCTTACCTTTGTATGTTTCGTTTTCCGTGACTCCCACCGATACGCTCGCGTCTGTCGCGCCCTCGGCTATGAATCTGCCTTTGGGTTGTCTGGTTATCACAAACGGTGCGTCCGCAATCGTTACATTTTTGATACAAGAGTCTATGCCTTTGTAATATTCATATTCGGCGGTGTTAAACTTGCCGTCGTCCGCTCCCGCAAATGCCTTACCATCGGGAAGAAATCTGTAAAAATCGTTTCCTGAAATTTCGGCAAACACACCGCCGTTTAATACAGCTTCAGCTCGTATTATAAGCTTTGTAAATGTCCCGCCGTTTACTATGGCTTTGCCGCCCGTTAAACCAAGCATTGCAAATGACCCGCTGTTTACCGTGAGGATATTATCGCCGCCAAAAACAATATCTTCAAAAGCACCGTTTTCTATGACTAAATCGCATTTTTCTTCCGCCCTGAACCTTGCCTTCATATTGCCGTTGCCGATAATCGTAAAAGTACCACCCGCGCTCACTGTAATGAATCTGTTGACATCTGCGCTGTCAATGGTTTTGCCGTTCATATCCAGCGTAACATTCCTGCCCGCAAAGTCCATATAATTGTCAATCGTGACATCGTTCAAGAGTGTAATCTTTGCATTTTCATTTTCTCCCGCAAATGAAACAGCGTCGTAAATATCTTCAAAATTCACGGTTTTATCGTCCGCCGTAACCTGCGCCGCCATCTTGGCGCCGCATTTGTCACACACGCCGTCCGCCACGCTCTTGTGGCTGCATGTCACGGTTACCTTTGCCGTACGGCTCATGGCAACGGTGTTGCCCGTCAATACGGCACAGCGGTATGAATATTCTCCTGCAGACGTACTCGCACCGATTCCCATGTAATTATTACCCGATTGTCTGATTCTTACGCTATCTTCGGGGTCAAACCAATAGTATTCCGAACCCTCGGCGGCGCCTATCGTAATGCGTGCACTCTCTCCGCATTCAGCATTTATATCCTGTGGCTGTTCTGTTATAATGTCTCCCCTTTTAACAGAAAACGCAATATTATTTGTAATGCCCATTACAAAGTCAGTGAATTTGCCTGTATCGGAAATTTCGAAAACATAACCGTCATCAATCATGGTGAACGGGTCAATTTTGCCGACGTTGCACTTTTTCACGGTTCCGCCGTACAGCCTGATATTTCTCACAGCGCAAAAATTAGAAAAAATTCTGCTTGCGCCGTCCGATTGCTCGAATATTCCGCCGTTCAAATAAACCGATACGTCCGAATTTGCGCCCTCCAAAACCAATTTGCCGGGATATTCAACATACACACTGCGGTCGGTTTCCGGTGTGATGACATTGTCAAGCGTAAGCACACCGCCGCAGTTTACCTTAATTACGTTCGTGCTGCCGTCCGCAGAAAAAGCACCGTTTGATATGCTCACCTCCGCGCCGCTTTCGATGTTAAACACCGTTTCGCCCGCCGTTGACGTAATGGTGTTTCCGCCGAGGTTTATGTTTACTTTTTTACCGTTTAACGTAATCGGTTCGCCCGTGCTGATGTTCTTCAAAACTGTGATATCGGTGTCGCCATCAAGTTCAATTACAGCTTTTGCATCGTCCGGACTGCTGAAATATCGGTCAACATTATCACTCTTTGTGACCTTAACCGCCGCCCGTTCCGGCGGGAGTTTTATGCCGGTTTCCTCCGCCGATATTTTAACAAAATCTCCCACTCCGCCGATAAGGAGTTCGCCCGGAATGTGGAGTCTGCCGTCGCTGTCAAGCGTGCAAAGGTATGTTACGTCGCCGTTTTTGTTGGTGACGGTTATGTCGTCCAATGACTTCGGCGCAAGCTCTTGTTTGCCGCTTATTACTTGAAATTCAGCGACATATTCCTTGCCGAATAGTGCCTCCGAATCACCGCCCGCAAGCCGCAGCGTTTGGGAGTCGAATCCGACAGCAACCTTATCTCCACAAAATCCTATGATTTCACATACGGTATTTTCTTTTATATATTTGCTTGGTATTCTCATAGTGCCCGTTTCCGGGGAATATTCCCAGCAGTCGTTGCCGAGCATACTATTATCAAGCCCAACCGTAAAGTATCTCGCCGCCGGATAACCCATGCCCGATATAAATGTTGCGATGTAATCCTCGCCGGGGTACATTACGTCCGGCGCATCTGTTGCCAGAATACCCGTAAGATTAAGGTTAACGGCAGCGATTGCCGGTGAGGAAATCAAGCCGAAATACGTAAAGTCCGCCGACAGATTCGGTTGCCCGAAATCCATTTCTATCATAAAGCTGTCATATGCCGTAAATTCGAGTTTTGCCGTAAAGCCAAACGAATATGTTCCGCCGACGGCGCCTTCATCAAAGAGTGAACGCAAGGCGGCGGTTTCGATTTCCTCATACTCGTCGGTCTCCGCATTTTTGCCGTATAGGGTTATGGTTTTGGGTAAGTTTGCCCTGTCCGTTTCGGGAAGTCTTATCTGAAATCCCTCGGCACGTATAGGGCGCTTGGTATCAAATGTCAGTGTTGCCACGCCCGTGCCGTCGGCGTTAACCGTACCGCCGGCATTGTTGTCGGTAAATATGCTGTCCGCCGATGCGGATTTTTCACCATTGAGCGCCGCCGAACCGGCCTTGTATTCGCTGCGCAGAGCCATACCGCCGAACATTCCGCAAAGTGCGGTAAAATGTATTGCTCCGCACCCGGAACAGGTGAAAATTTCGGGCGAATCGCTCATTTTGATATTATATGTATGTTCCAGATTTTCCGCCTTGAATCCGCAAACGCATGACGCGTTGTGAGTTTTTGTATCATTTTGAGAATAAGACAGCGTGTGGTTTTCCGTCTTTACAAAACCGCATACGGAGCATGATTGTGAGTGCTCAGTGTCGTTATAAGTATAACCGCCCCAGCTATGGCTTTGCTTTACCTCATAATTACAAACGCTGCATTTTGCCGTATGTGCCGAGTCGTTTTCCGATGTATAGTTAAACTTATGCTCTATACAAACCTTAACGGGCGTGCTTGCCGAGCCCGATAGTGCGCCGTTGTAATCCTCGGCGAAAACGTACATCGAATCCGTTTTCATATCAATATCCGACGGAAGAGTTACTCGAATATTTTGTTCTATTTGTTTATACCGTCCGTAATGCGAAATACTTCCGTTCTTTTTAACTATGATTACCGATATATAATCATTCGTTTGATTTGTTTTTATATTGAGTTCAAGCGAATCTTCGGTGTTATGTTCGGTATGAGCGGTCACACTTGTATCATTTTTAACGCTCAGTTTCCACTCATCTGCCGTGCCCACAGGTGCAAGACTGCCGTAATTTTCACCTGTCGGAAGAAGGAGAATTTTATCGCCGAGTTTCGCGAGCTTGTCTTTATTAAGGTTCACTGCCGGACGGAGTTTGGCGTCTGTTGGTATCTTGGTTGAACTGGTAGCAATCCTACTAATCGCTCCGCCCTCATTCACATACGAATAAGAAGAGAATGACAGCATTACCCCCGGCTTTTTGTGACATACTGAACGAAGCCACCACATCGTAGTATTTGAGAAATTCTTGAGATTATTGGGCAGACCTTTAAATTCCTCTGCAGAAAGCGCAAACACAGTTGTGCCCGCCGGCAGTCTGTCTGTGTAATCATTGGAATTAATCGTATATCCGCTGTCGGTTTTGCTTACGGTCATAACCGCTTTTTTATATAAATCGCCAAAGTATGCCGTGTAGAAGTTATTACAGTCATCATTCAGCCAATCGGCTAACTCATCTGTTGCTGGTGGTGTTTGGGGCAGCGTAACACCATACAAAGTATCTTCGCTGAGCAAAAGCATACCGTTTGAGTTGCCGGTGTTGGATTTCCCGCTGTCGATAACGCGCCACTTTACAGGCGTGCCGTCTTTACCCGCAAAACGCACGATGTCGCCGTTTTCCACGCCGAGTTTCGCCGCAGCGGAAGATGCTGCAAACGATACGGTGGGCAGCGCGCCGATAAACATCGCCGCAGAAAGGAGCAGGCTTAATAATTTTCGTTTCATTTTAATTTCCTCCCGTTATTTTTAGTTAATTCATAACTGTCCGCAATCATATTTTTAATATCGTCATTCGGTACCGTTCCGTCCAATATAATAGAATTCCAATGATATTTATTCATGTGATAAGCGGGAACAACCGAACTGTAGGAACTACGCCACATATAGGTAAGATTCGGGTCACATTTGACATTCACCCAAATAAACCCCATACGCTCGTAAATTGCGGCAAACATTTTTCTATTGTCTTTGCGGCGCATCACCGTCCAGTTGAAATCGTGAAACGGATAATCCTCAAACGTATTTTCAAGTGATAAACAAAAATCTATAATTTCTTTTCTCGTACGCATAATCCGCCCCCGATAATGACATCGCCGAATATTTTCCAAAGCTGATTTAACTATTTACAGAATCAACTAACATATACAAATATTGTACATTTTTATGTAATAATTATATCATTGATTACTTAATATGTCAATAATACTATGTTTTTGAGTTTCCCCATTTTTTTCAGCAGCAGCCAAACCCCACATCCGGAAACAAGGATAACTGCATAGATTTTTGCTTTTTCTTCAACATATC
>CAKSRS010000070.1 GCA_934487205.1 uncultured Clostridia bacterium | reverse complement strand
TATACCAAATCAGAGTGGTTTTTCTATACATTAAATGTAAACTTATAGTGACAAAACGGATTTGCCATGTCCGTAAAAGCGCATGAACTCTATATCTTTGGAGTTTTGCACATGGCTATATAATATAGATAACAGAGGTGGAGGAATATGATATATTTTGTAGAGGACGACGCAAATATCCGCAGATTGGTTTGTTACAGTCTGACAAAGGAAGGCTATGAGGTTGAGGGATTTTCACTGCCGAGCGAATTTTGGCGGAGATGCGCGGAAAATATTCCGAAACTTGTTCTGCTTGATATAATGCTGCCGGAGGAGGACGGGCTCAGTATCCTGTCCAAACTGCGCTCGGACGGGCGATATGGGGATATTCCGGTGATAATGATTACGGCGAAGGACAGCGAGTTTGACAAGGTAACGGGGCTGGACGCGGGTGCGGACGATTACATTGCGAAACCGTTCGGCATACCGGAACTTATAAGCCGAGTGCATGCGGTTTTGCGCAGATATGAAAAGACAACCAGTGAATACAAGGTCGGAAAACTGTATGTAAATCCTCAAAAGCATATAATAAAGGTCAGCGGCGAGGAAGTCGACTTGTCATTTAAGGAATATTCGCTGCTGATTGCGCTGCTGGAGGCGAAGGGGAGCGTTGTGAGCCGCAGCACACTTCTCACGCGTATCTGGGGCGAGTTTTATGATGAATCCCGAACGCTGGACGTACATATCCGAAAACTGCGGGTAAAGCTCGGCGCGGCGGGCTATTATATACGAACGGTGAAGAATGTCGGCTATAAGCTGGAGGAACATAATAATGAATAAAAAGATTTTTACACTTAATTTCCTCACATCGGTTTTGGTACTTTTAATAAGTTTTGTCATGGTTTTCGGCATACTGTTTTCGTACTTTGAGGGCAGAATATTCAACGAGCTTAAAAATGAGGCGGATTATCTTTCCTATGCGGTTTCGGCGGAGGGTGCATCATATGTGGAAAAACTCAAAAATAAGAGCGCGAGGATAACGCTTGTGTCGGCGGACGGGGAAGTCATCGCCGATACTGACGCCGACGTGAAAACGCTTGAAAATCATGCGGGGCGCGAAGAAATTATTGACGCAAAAAATAACGGCTTCGGCAGCAGCGCGCGGTATTCGAGTACATTGACGGAGAAAACGCTCTATTATGCCGTGCGCCTTGATGACGGAAATATTCTGCGCGTCTCGACGGTGCAAAATTCGGTATTGCTGATAATTCTGGGACTTATTCAGCCGCTTATTGTGATAATGGTTATTGCGCTCGTTTTGTCGCTGGTTTTATCCAACCGCGTATCAAAGGCAATAATAAATCCGATAAATAATCTTGATTTGGATAATCCGGAGAATAATGATACCTATGATGAATTGACGCCGCTTTTGCAGAAGATAGCAAATCAGAACAAAACAATCGGCAGACAGGTGAAGGAGGCGAAACAAAAGCAGGAAGAATTTCGCCTTATAACCGAAAATATGAGCGAGGGCTTTATTGTAACGGATAATTTTGCGAATATTTTAAGTTACAATAAAGCGGCGCTTACGCTTTTGGGTACAGATGATGTAAAATCCGAGAACGTGTATGCGCTGAACAGGAGCAGGGAATTTCGCGAGACAATCGAAGGCGCACTTGACGGCAGGCGCACGGAAAGCGACCTTTTGCCGGACGGAAAATGTTATAATATTATAGCGAACCCCGTTTACGGCGGCGGACGGGTAATCGGCGCGGTAATTGTCATAATAGACGTGACGGAGAGGGCGCACAGAGAGCAGCTGCGGCGTGAATTTACGTCGAATGTATCGCATGAGCTGAAAACGCCGCTGACGTCAATCCTCGGTTTTGCGGAAATTATGAAAGCGGGCGGCGCACCGGAGGATACGGTAAAGGAATTTTCAGGGATTATTTATGATGAGGCAAAGCGCCTTGTAACGCTTGTGAGCGATATTATCAAAATTTCTGAACTTGATGAAAACGCCGTTATGTATGACGCGGAGAGCGTTGATATTTATGAAACGGCGGAAAGCATCTCAAAACGGCTTGCGCCGGAGGCAAAAAAGAAAAATGTTACGGTTAATGTAATGGGCGGCATTGCAAATATTGACGGGTCGTCAAAGGTTATTGACGAAATGATTTATAATCTTTGCGATAATGCGATAAAATATAATAAGGAAGGCGGAACTGTTGATATAATAATCAACACAACCGATGAAAGGGTCAATGTTACCGTGCGCGATACGGGCATAGGTATTCCCGCGGGGGATAAGGACAGAGTTTTTGAGCGTTTTTACCGCGTGGATAAAAGCCATTCGAAGGAAGTCGGCGGCACGGGACTGGGGCTGTCGATAGTGAAACACGGTGCGATGTTCCATCATGCGGAGATTTCGCTCGAAAGCACGCTCGGCAAGGGAACAAGCATAACGGTAAGTTTTATCAGGCGCGGAAATCAGGAATGAAAGACAAAGGACGGCGTAAAAAACGGTGCACCGTCTTTTTTTAATTAATGTCTTTAGACGGTTGAGTACGCAAAGCGTGCGAAACAAAAAACCGCCCGTTTTGCGGGTGAGTAAAATGGCCAATAAAACGAATAGTTTATCAAGTACAACATGGATGGTGCAAGTATCATATAGTTGCAAGATAAAGCATTTTCAAAAGACTGTCATCCGTTGGAAATATGCTTTTATTTTTTGTAACCTTCCGAAGCTGTCGGTTAAATCCCTCTATCGTATTTGTTGTGTAAATCAAGGTTCTGACCGCCTCCGGATACTTGAAATATGTCGATAAATTTGCCCAATTTGCCCGCCACGAAATAGCTATTTTAGGATATTTGCTGTTCCATTTTTCATCAAAGCTATCAAGCTCCGAAAGTGCCGTTTGTTCGTCAACCGCTGCATAAACCCTCTTCAAATCAGCCATTAAAGCCTTAATATTCTTGTATGATACAAACTTTGTTGTATTGCGGATTTGATGGATTATGCACTGCTGTATCTCTGTTTTAGGATTACTGCTTCTATCGCGTTTGTAAAGCCGGTCAGTTCATCAATGCAGGCAATCAGTAAATCCCCGACACCGCGAGCTTTTATACTGTTTAACACCGAAAGCCAAAACTTTGCACTTTCATTTTCGCCAACCCACATTCCGAGGACTTCCTGTTGCCCTTTCATATTGATTCCGATTGTGATATATACATTCTTTTTAATAATTTGTCCTTCACTTCTGACGTGGAAGTGTATCTGACGCTCTGATTACGGCAACAGGCTCTAACAGGATAGCGCTTGATGCTGCCGTAAAATTAGCAGCGCTTGACGAAAATGCACAGGCAGTTGTTGCAAACTATCTTGAACAAACACGTTGCAAAATTAAAGGACCCGGTGCAGATGAAATTGTTAAAGCATTTAATACCAACAGTTTAAATTTTGGTTCGCTTGATGATATATTTGAAAGCGAAGATAAAAAACATAAGCCGATAACATCCATTAAAATAACAAAGTTTTTAAAGTATTTCAGCGGTGTAAGAGATTCAGAGCTTATAGAACAAACCATTGAAAAAGCATTGGAGATGTATTTTGAGCATATCATCGTATGCCGACGGGTACGCAACAGGCGGATTTACATTCCTTTTCGGGTGTCCGTCAGCTTTAAAAAAAATTCGACAAAAAATTTAAAAAAGTGTTGACAAATTAAAAAAAGTATGTTAGTATAAAGGAAATGAATATTTAAAAGCTATGATGAAGACGGTCGGATACGTAAGCTTTGAGAGAGTTGGCGGTTGCTGCGAGCCAATAGTAAGCGTTTCCAATGGCTTATCCCTTCTGAGCTGAAGATGTGAAAATTACAGTAATGTCTTTCGTGTAGGCTACGTTAGTGCATAGGGCTTGTTGGAGTCTGAAGCGGCGTTATTTGTGTAACGCAATTTGAGTGGTACCGCGGATTAAGTATATTAACCCGTCTCAAAGGATTTCTTTGAGACGGGTTTATTTTATTTTAAGCCGAAGTACACAAAATAAAAATAAGGAGTGATTGTTGTGGCAGCTGCCGAAGAAAAGTTATTTGAAATTGCGGAAAGAATTAAGGAGATGCGCGAAATTATGGGATTTTCCGTACAGGAAATGGCGGAAAAAACCGAGGTCAGCGTTGATGAGTACAAGCAACTGGAGGCGGGTAAGGTAGATTTCCCGTTCACGTTTATTCACAAATGTGCAATTGCGTTTCATCTGGAAATCAACGATATTCTGGAGGGCGTAAGTGCGAACCTGTCGTCATATAATGTGACAAGAAAGGGCAAGGGGCATCGGACGGCGAAGGAAGAAGGCATTGAAATTGCCAATCTTGCACCAATGTTCAAAAACAAACTTGCCGAGCCGTATTACGTTACATATGAATATTCAGAACAGCAGCAAAATCACCCTATCCACTGCACAACGCATAAGGGTCAGGAATTTGATATCGTGCTGGAGGGCAGCCTTAAGGTTCAGGTCGGCGAACACACGGTAACGCTGAACGAGGGCGACAGCATCTTTTATAACAGTTCGACGCCGCACGGCATGATTGCCATAAACGGTAAAAGGTGCGTATTCTGCGCGATTGTCGTATCGGGTGAGGATAACGCAGATGAAACGGAATTGACAAAGAGCATTGTTCTTGCGCGTCAGTCGGAAAAGCTTGTGATTGACAAGTTTGTAAAGCCTGTAGAGGACGAACACGGATTCCTTAAGGATATCAAATTTGAAAATGAAGATAAATTCAATTTTGCGTTTGACGTTGTAGACGCAATCGCGCGTAAATATCCCGACAGACTTGCAATGGTGCATGTTGCGGACGACAAAACCGAAACAAAGTTTACATTTAAGGATATCAAAGACGCCACAAGTCAGACGGCGAACTATTTTAAATCGCTCGGAATTGAGCGCGGCGACCGCGTAATGTTGGTTCTTAAACGCAACTATGAGTTCTGGTTCTCGATACTTGCGCTGCACAAGCTGGGCGCAATTGCAATCCCGGCTACAAATCAGCTCAAAGAGCATGATTACACATACAGATTTAACGCTGCCGGCGTGAAGGCTATTGTCTGTGCCGGTGATGAGTATATTCTCGAACAGGTTGAACTTGCCGAGCGCGAATCGCCGACGCTTAAAATAAAAATTGCAACGCATTGCACGCGTGACGGTTGGCACAATTTCGACAAAGAATACGGCTTGTTCAGCCGCAAGTTTGTCCGCGAGGCAGACGCACCGTGCGGAGACGATTTGATGCTGATGTTTTTCACATCGGGCACGACGGGTTATCCGAAAATTGCCGCGCATACATATAAATATCCGCTCGGTCATTTTGTGACGGCTAAATACTGGCATTGTGCCGAGAGAGACGGTCTGCATTTCACCATTGCCGATACCGGCTGGGGCAAAGCGCTTTGGGGTAAACTATACGGTCAGTGGATGTGCGAAGGCGGCGTATTCGTTTACGATTTCGACCGTTTTCATGCGGCAGATATTCTTCCGATGTTTGCGAAATATCATATCACGACATTCTGTGCACCGCCGACAATGTACCGTATGCTGATAAAGGAGGATTTGTCGAAGTATGATTTGTCCTCTATCAAACATGCAACAATTGCAGGTGAGGCGCTTAATCCGGAAGTATTTAAGCAATTCAAAAAAGCAACGGGACTTTCGCTTATGGAAGGTTTCGGTCAGACGGAAACAACACTTACTGTTGCAAACCTTGTCGGCATGACGCCGAAACCGGGTTCAATGGGCAAGCCAGTTCCTACATATGATATTGATATCGTCAATACCGAAGGTGAAAGCTGCGATATAGGTGAATCGGGCGAAATCGTTATCAGATTGGACGGCGGAAAACCGTGCGGATTATTTGCCGGGTACTATCTTAATGAGGACAAAACCAAAGAGGTTATGCATGACGGACTTTACCACACGGGCGATATCGCATGGCGCGACGAGGACGGATATTTCTGGTACGTCGGCAGAACCGACGACGTTATCAAATCATCGGGATACCGTATCGGACCTTTTGAAATTGAAAATGTTATCATGGAACTTCCGTATGTTCTGGAGTGCGGCGTTTCGGCTGAGCCGGACGAGGTAAGAGGGCAAGTTGTTAAAGCAAGCATTGTTCTGACCAAGGATAAAACCGCGTCGGAAGAACTCAAAAAGGAAATCCAGGATTACGTTAAAAAGAAAACAGCTCCATATAAATATCCGAGAATTGTGGTATTTAAAGAAGAACTGCCTAAGACCATAAGCGGAAAAATTCAGAGAAATAAGCTGTAATTTGAAAATTTTTCTTGACAATTGTAAAAAGATGTGCTAAAATAGATATAATTCAATATAAAGGCATTGAAGGAGAGGATCTTTGCAGTAAGGTTTTAAAGAGAGTTGACGGTGGGTGCGAGTCAATAAACCGTGCAAATGATTTGTAGCTCCGGAGCCGGAAGGAAGAAAGCGTATGCAAGTAGAACCTTCCCGTGCAGGCTACGTTAGTGCATAGGACTTGTCAGAGTCTGAAGTGGCGTTATCATGCGCAATTTGAGTGGTACCGCGGGTTATATTCAAGAATTGTAACTCGTCTCAAGGACTTTAGTATATCTTTGGGACGAGTTTTTTGTATCCCAAAGCATGTTTGGAGGTATTGTTATGAAAAATCAGATTACAGGACTTGATTACAAAATCAAGGAAATGGCAACGCGTATCAAGGAGCTGCGCGAAATCGAGGGCATGTCGCCTATTACGATGGCAAAACTTACCGACGTGTCAGTGGAGGAATATAATGCATGCGAAAATGGACAGCATGACTTATCGTTTGCGTTTATTTACCGATGCGCGCTCGCTTTTCACGTGGACGTTACCGATATAGTTGAGGGTACAAGCCCGATGCTGCGGTCGTACACGCTGACAAGAAACGGCGAGGGACAAAAAATCGAACAGGCGCACGGCATGATTTACTATAACCTTGCACCGGAGTTCCGCAAACGTATTGCCGAGCCGCTGTACGTAAAAGCGATTTACGATGAGGAGGCGGAACACCGCGATATCGAACTGACAACGCATGAGGGTCAGGAATGTGATATTGTCATAAGCGGCAGCCTGATGGTTCAGGTGGGTTCGCATAAGGAAATATTAAATCCGGGTGATTCGATTTATTATGACAGTTCAACGCCGCACGGACTTTTGGCTGTGGGCGGAACCGACTGCGAGTTTTATGCGATTGTTCTGTCGCCGACAAGCGAGGACGCTTTAAAGAGCAGTATTCCTCAGGCGGCAAATTCGAAAGAGAACAAAGTACATCAGCCGTACCGCAGAATTTACCATAATTTTATTCACCCGAAGGAGGACGAACGCGGCGCACTGCTGTCGCTTACGTTTGAGAACGAAGATAAATTCAATTTTGCATTTGATATTGTGGACGCTTTGGCGGAAAAACGCCCCGAAAAGCTTGCGATGCTGCATTTGGATATAAACAAAACAGAACGCCGGTTTACGTTTGACGATATGAAAAAAGAATCGAATAAGACGGCGAACTATTTTAAATCCCTCGGCATTAAAAAAGGTGACCGCGTAATGCTTGTTCTAAAGCGGCATTACCAGTTCTGGTTCTCGATACTTGCGCTGCATAAAATCGGCGCGATTGCCATTCCGGCAACAAATCAGCTGCAGGAGCATGACTATACATACAGATTTAATGCTGCTGGCGTAAGCGCTATTGTCTGCACGGGGGACGGTGACGCGGCGCACCAGGTTGATCTCGCCGAAAAAGAGGCGGATATGCCGGTTACAAAAATTCTTGTAGGCGGCGCGCGTGACGGCTGGCATGATTTTAATGAAGATTATCAGCTGTTTTCCGATAAATTCGAAAGAACGGAGGATACACCCTGTGGCAACGATACAATGCTGATGTTCTTCACATCGGGAACGACGGGATATCCGAAGATAGCGGCGCACAGTTACAAATATCCGCTCGGACATTTTGTAACGGCGAATTACTGGCATTGCGTTGACCCGGACGGTTTGCATCTGACTATATCCGATACGGGCTGGGCAAAAGCGCTTTGGGGTAAATTGTACGGGCAATGGCTGTGTGAGGCGGCAACGTTTGTGTACGATTTCGACCGTTTCCACGCGGCGGATATATTGCCGCTTTTTGCAAAATATCATATTACAACATTCTGCGCACCGCCGACTATGTACCGTATGCTGATAAAGGAAGATTTAACGAAGTACGATATGTCGTCGGTAGAACATGCGACAATCGCGGGCGAGGCGCTTAATCCGGAAGTATTCAAACAGCTTGAAAAGCTTACGGGACTTCAGGTTATGGAAGGTTTCGGCCAATCGGAAACATCGCTTGTAATAGGCAACCTCTTTGGCGGAATGCACAAAATCGGTTCGATGGGCAAGCCTGTACCGGGCTATGATGTCGATATCGTCGACCCGGACGGAAAGAGCGTCGGCGTAGGTAAATCCGGTGAAATTGTAATAAGAACATCGGAAAAAATGCCATGCGGATTGTTCAAGGAATATTACCGCGACGAGGAAAAGACGAAAGAGGCATGGCATGACGGACTTTACCACACGGGCGACGTTGCCATGCGGGATGAGGACGGATTTTATTGGTATGTGGGACGTATTGATGATGTTATCAAATCGTCCGGATACCGTATCGGACCGTTCGAGATAGAAAATGTAATCATGGAACTTCCGTACGTATTGGAGTGCGGCGTTTCGGCTGCTCCGGACGAGGTAAGGGGACAGGTTGTAAAGGCAAGTATTGTCCTCACAAAGGATACGGAAGGTTCGGAGGAACTTAAAAAAGAAATTCAGAATTATGTCAAAGAGCATACGGCACCTTATAAATATCCGCGAATTGTTGTATTCAAGGACGAACTTCCGAAAACAACGAGCGGAAAAATAATAAGAGCTAAACTCTAATGAAATCCGGGCGGGAGAAAATCATGAAAAGAATAACGCTTTTTGCAGGGCATTACGGCAGCGGGAAAACCTGTATAGCCGTAAGTTATGCGGAATTTATAAGAAAACATAATAATAAAGTTTCCATTGTGGATTTGGATATCGTAAATCCGTATTTCAGAACAAAGGACAGCGAAAAGGAGCTTGCGGATATGGGAATAGAGCTTATCTGTTCCGATTATGCAAACACAAACCTTGACGCGCCGGCGCTCCCGAAGGAAATCTATACGGCAATCAGCGACAAAAGCCATTATCTTGTAATCGACGTCGGCGGCGACGACCGCGGCGCGGTTGCGCTCGGACGGTATACGCCCGATATTCTGGCGGAAAATGACTATGATATGCTGTTTGTCGCAAACTGCAAAAGACCGCTTACAAAAACGCCGGAGGACGCGCTTGAGATAATGCGCGAGATTGAGTGTGCGTCGCACATTCCTTTTACGGGAATTGTCAATAATTCCAACCTCGGAGACGAAACGGCAGCCGAAGATGTTCTGCGGGGACGGGAGTTTACGGAAAAGCTGTCGGAGCTTGCGGGACTTCCGGTTGTAATGACCACCTGTACCGATAAGGTCAGCGGTGAGGTTTCGGCGAAATGTCCGAATGTGTTTGAAATAAAATTGCAGGAAAAATATTATGCTGTTAAAAAAGCTTGACTTTCCGATTGTGTATCGGACTGAAAATACAAAACAAGGAGAGATTTTATATGGCAAAACTGACGTTTAAAACAGACCTGTGCAAGGGCTGCGGACTGTGCGTCGAAGCATGTCCGAAAAATTTGCTGATTATTGCAAAAGACAAGATTAATCAAAAGGGTCATTCGCCCGTTGAAATTACGGATCAGGACGCATGTATAGCGTGCGCGTTCTGTGCGACGATGTGCCCGGATTGCATTATAACAGTGGAAAGGTAGGGAATCGATATGGCAGAAAAAGTTTTGATGAAGGGTAACGAAGCTATTGCGGAGGCGGCTATAAAAGCCGGCTGCCGCCATTATTTCGGATATCCGATAACGCCCCAAACAGAAATTGCCGCATATATGGCAAAGAGAATGCCGAAAATCGGCGGAACATTTTTGCAGGCGGAGAGCGAAATTGCAGCTATCAATATGGTTTATGGAGTTTCGTCAACGGGAAAAAGAGTTATGACTTCTTCTTCGAGCCCCGGAATTGCGCTTAAGAGCGAGGGATTGTCATATCTTGCGGGTGCCGATCTTCCGGCATTTGTGGTAAATGTACAGCGCGGCGGGCCGGGATTGGGCGGTATTCAGCCGTCACAGTCGGACTATTTCCAGGCGACAAAAGCCGGCGGTCACGGTGATTTCAGAATGATTGTGCTTGCGCCGGCATCTGTTCAGGAAATGGCGGATTTGACGATAAAAGGCTTTGAACTGGCAGATAAATACAGAATGACGTCCATGATATTGGCAGACGGCACTATGGGGCAAATGATGGAGCCTGTTGAAATCCGTGATGATGCGGAAATAAAAACTGTAGAAAAACCGTGGGCGGTTACGGGAACAAAGTGCGGGAGAGAGCATAATATAGTAAATTCTCTTTATTTAAAGCCGGACGAATTGGAAAAAGGCAACTTTGAAAGATTTGAGCGGTATAAAACAGTAGAAGAAAACGAGGCAATGTATGAAGAATTTATGATGGACGACGCCGAAATCTGCGTTGTAGCATTCGGAATTGCCGCACGTGTATCACAAAATGCTATTGTTGAGGCAAGAAAACAGGGTATAAAAGCAGGCATGATACGGCCGATTACGCTTTGGCCGTTCCCGAAAAAGCCGCTTTTGGCTGCAGCGGACAAGGTTAAAAAGTTTATTTCGGTAGAACTGTCTATGGGACAGATGATAGAGGATATTGAGCTTGCAATTCGCTGTAAAAAGCCGGTAGAACTGTGCAACCGTGTGGGCGGAATGATTCCGTCGCCGGAGGAAGTTCTTGCGAAAATTATAGAAGCAAACGGAGGTAAAAACTAATGATTGTATTTGATAAACCAAAATCACTGACAGATGCTCCTTTGCATTACTGCCCCGGTTGTACGCACGGGATTATTCACCGCTTGGTAGCCGAAGCGATTGACGAACTGGGTATAGAAGGCAAAACGATAGGTGTAGCGCCGGTTGGCTGCGCCGTTATGGCATACGATTATTTTGCATGCGACATGGTAGAGGCGTCGCACGGCAGAGCGCCTGCGGTGGCAACGGGAATTAAACGTTCCGACCCGTCGAATATTGTATTTACATATCAGGGCGACGGCGATTTGGCGTCAATCGGTACGGCGGAAACTGTTCACGCCGCTACAAGAAATGAAAATATTACTATTATATTTGTAAATAACGCAATTTACGGAATGACGGGCGGACAAATGGCACCGACTTCGCTGCCGGGACAGGTAACGCAGACATCGCCGTATGGCAGAGACCCGAAACTGTGCGGATATCCTGTAAAAATCTGTGAAATGTTGTCCGAACTTGAGGGACCGGAATATCTTGAGCGAGTAGCGGTAAATAATGTGAAGAACATAAAACGTGCGAAAGCAGCAATAAAAAAAGCATTTGAAAATCAGATAAACGGGAAGGGATTTTCTCTTGTAGAGGTAATTTCAAGCTGCCCGACTAACTGGGGTATGACGCCGAAAGACGCACTTAAATGGATTGATGATAATATGATTCCTTATTACCCGCTTGGTGTTTATAAGGACAGAAGTGCAAAGGAGGCTGAATAATATGAGTACATTTAATATACTTATTGCCGGCTTTGGCGGACAGGGTGTTTTGTTTGCGGGGAAATGCCTTGCATACAAGGGACTTACGGAAGATAAGCAAGTCAGCTGGCTGCCGTCCTACGGCCCGGAAATGCGCGGCGGTACGGCAAATTGCAGCGTTATATTGAGCGACACACCGGTAGGCTCGCCGATTGTTTCCAATCCGGACGTTTTGATTGCCATGAATTTACCTTCTCTTGATAAATATGAAAATGCGGCTGTAAAAGGTGCAAAAATATTTGTCGATTCTACGCTGATTGCGAGAAAAGTGGAAAGAGACGACGTTCAGGCGTTCTATGTTCCGGCAACAAAAATGGCGGCGGATATAGGCGCGCCGACTTTGGCAAACATGATTATTCTCGGAAAGATGATTAAAGAAACGGGCGCAGTTGATTTTGACACAATCGAAGTCGGACTGAAAAAAGTCATTCCGGCGCGCAAAGCGAATATGATTGATATTAATCTGAAGGCTCTTAAAGCCGGTTATGATTTATAATTAAATATTGGTAAAAAAATGGGGCTGTTTAAAAAGTCTCACAAAAATCGAGGATGAAAAGTCCTCGATTTTTTGCATAGAAAAAAGGCTGAAACC
>CAKSRS010000069.1 GCA_934487205.1 uncultured Clostridia bacterium | reverse complement strand
TCTTTTTGTTATGCCTTTTTTGACTTGTTTTCTATTATATCATACTTTTTCAAAAAACGCAATTTCCTATACAGAAATAAAGGCTGATTAAAAAGTTAATTAACTTTTTAATCAGCCCATTTTTGACAGTCTGACACAGTGTATTTACACTGTTTTAGCTTTAAATATCCGCTTAGTGCATCATTTTATGCACAAACGCTGTCCATATCAGCCTTACTCGGAAACCTTAACAACCTCTTTACCGTTGTAATAGCCGCAAGCCTTACAAACCTTATGAGGAAGTTTATATTCATGGCAATGAGGACACTCCACCATGCCGGGAACTTCAAGCTTCCAATTAGCTCTTCTTTTATCTCTTCTTGATTTAGATACTTTACCCTTAGGTACTGCCATCTTAATCGCACCTCCTATTCAGTATCAGACATATTTTTCATAATTTCGGCTAACTTTTCCCACCGAGGGTCCATAACATCTCTATCACAGCCGCAATCACCGTCATTCAGATTTTTCCCGCATTTCGGGCAAAGTCCGCGGCAATCTTCGCTGCAAAGATATTTCCCTGATACATTCATTAAAAAGCTGTTCGTTATAATTTCGTCAAGTTCGATTTCGTTACCCGAATAGCTTACAACCTCGTCCTCCTCGGGATATGAAACATCATCGCGTGCAAGCACTTCGGAAATCGGAAAATTAACGTCAATCGACATCGGCTTTCCGCACCGCGCGCAATGCACCGTGGCTTTACCCGTAACATCAGCTTTAAGCTCAAGCATTTTTGTATTATTGAATATATGCCCTTTGAGAACGCACTTGCCCTCAAAGACAAAATCTTCACCCAAAAAATGCTGTTTCGGCATATCAAATTCTTCGGAAAGTTCTAACTTACCGCCGTAATCTTTAATAATGTCGGTTAGGTCTATAAGCATAATTATTTAAGTTCTACCTTAGCGCCTGCTTCTTCAAGCTTAGCCTTCATAGCTTCAGCATCTTCCTTGCTTGCACCTTCCTTAACTGTCTTAGGTGCTTCGTCAACCAATGCTTTTGCTTCCTTAAGTCCAAGACCTGTAAGTTCTCTTACAACCTTGATTACGTTCAGCTTTGATGCGCCTGCTTCTGCAAGGACAACGTCAAATTCTGTCTGTTCAGCTGCTGCTGCGCCGCCTTCTGCTGCTGCGCCTGCTACCATAACCGGAGCTGCTGCCGATACACCGAATTCTTCCTCCATAAGCTTAACAAGCTCTGCTACTTCCAACAATTTCAATTCTTTGATATCATCTAAAATTTTCTGAATGTCTGCCATTTTATTTTCCTCCTGATTAAATAAAATTTTTAATTACTCTGCGTCCGCAGGTGTTTCTTCTTCTGCCGGAGCTGCCTCTGCAGGAGCCTCAGCTGTTTCTTCTGCAGCTGCTTCGGGAGCTGTTTCAGCTGTTTCTGCCGGAGCATCTTCTGCATTCTTCTTTGCGATAAGCTCGGAAATTTCTTCCCCGCCGTTCGCGATTGTGTCAAGCAATCTTACAAGGTTTGAAACAGGTGCGTTCAAGCTGCCCATAATCTTTGCAATAAGAGTATCCTTTGACGGAGTCTTTGCAAGCGCTGTGAGCTCGTCCATAGACAGAACTTTTCCGTCCATGAATCCTGTTTTAATTTCAACCTTATCATTGTCCTTAGCAAAATCAAAAAGAATTTTTGCCGGTGCAACCGGGTCTTCCGATAATGCCAGAGCTGTCGGGCCGTGAAGTGTACTGTCAAGTTCTTCAAGACCAACCTGGTTTGCTGCTAAACGAAGTAATGTGTTTTTAACAACAAAGTATCTAACGCCGGCTGCACGAAGGTCGTTTCTCAGCTTTGTATCTTCATCAACGGTAAGTCCGCGATAGTCAAGAAGAACGCCTGTTGCTGCGCCGTTGATAGCCTCAACTACCTGAGCTACCTGCGCCTTTTTAGCTTCTAATACTTTTTCGTTTGGCATAATGTCACCTCCTATAAGATTTTATGCCTTTCAATAAAGAAAGGCTCTTTTTCGTAGACGAAAAGAGCCATTAGTAATCAAACTAAATAACACCCTCGGCAGGGCTTACCTTTATGCCTGCTGTCTACGGATTTATTTCCAACTATATTAATATAGCACAGAAATCATCATTTGTCAAGATAAAATTGATAATTTTCGGCAGAAAATTATTTCTGCCGAAAACATTAACCTAATTTTGAACCGTTAACCTTGATTCCGGGGCCCATTGTTGTGGAAACAACAACGCTCTTAAGATACTGACCCTTTGCAGAGGCAGGCTTTGCCTTGATGATAGCGCCCATAAGAGCATTAAAGTTATCAGCAAGCTTTTCCTTACCGAATGACGCTTTACCTATCGGGCAGTGAATAATGTTGTTTTTGTCAACACGGTACTCGATTTTACCTGCTTTAATTTCGTTAACAGCTTTGGTAACGTCCATAGTAACCGTACCTGCCTTAGGTGACGGCATCAAACCTTTAGGACCCAGAACCTTACCCAAACGGCCTACAACACCCATCATATCCGGTGTTGCAACAACAACGTCAAAATCAAACCAGTTTTCTTCCTGGATTTTCTGGCACATATCCATTTCGCCGACATAATCAGCGCCTGCAGCCAAAGCTTCGTCAGCCTTCGGGCCTTTAGCGAAAACCAAAACCTTTGAAGTTTTACCTGTGCCGTGCGGCAGTACGATAGCTCCTCTTACCTGCTGGTCAGCGTGTCTTGAGTCAACGCCCAGCTTTGCGTGAAGTTCTACTGTTTCATCAAATTTAGCCTTAGCGGTTTTAACAGCCAGGTCTAAAGCTTCATCAGCGTCATACAGCTTTGCTCTGTCAACAAGCTTTGCGCTGTCCTGATATTTCTTTCCTCTAAACATAATTATTATCCTCCTTATGTGGTCAAGCAAGGCATATACCTCTCCCACTTATTAATTGCTTTTAATTAGTAATTAATCTCCGACTACGATACCCATACTTCTTGCAGTACCGGCGATCATGCTCATAGCTGCTTCCAACGACGCTGCGTTCAAATCCGGCATTTTCTGCTCAGCAATAGCCTGCAGATCAGCCTTTGAAACTGTTGCAACCTTTGTCTTGTTGGGAACACCCGAACCGCTCTGAATTTTGCAAGCCTTCTTAAGAAGAACCGCTGCCGGCGGAGTTTTTGTTACGAAAGTAAAGGAACGGTCTGCGTAAACGGTGATAACAACCGGGATAATAAGACCTGCGTCCTTTGCCGTCTTTTCGTTAAATTCCTTAGTAAACTGCATGATATTAACACCATGCTGACCCAGTGCAGGACCAACCGGGGGTGCAGGACTTGCTTTGCCTGCCGGAATCTGTAATTTAATATAACCTGCGATTTTTTGTGCCATATCGGCCACCTCCTAAATTTTGGGAACATGTCCCATTGTGGTAAATGCGGGCAAAAATGCCCTCCCACTGTACACCAGAGGGATATTTTAAACGGCAATGCCGTCTAAAAGCTTAGTCTGAAAGTTTCTCAAGCTGACCGGGTTCAACTTCAATCGGTGTTTCACGGCCAAACATGGAAACCTTAACCGTAACTTTCCGGCTCTCGTTATCGATTTTTTCAATCTTGCCGGAAAAGCCTTCAAGCGGGCCCGATTTTACATTTACGCTGTCGCCGACTTCAAATGCGATATCAGCCATACGTACCTGCTCAACACCCATTTTTTCTACTTCCTCATCGGAAAGAGGCACCGGCTTTGAACCGGGTCCTACAAAACCGGTAACACCGCGTGTATTACGAACAACATACCAGCTTTCATCATTCATAATCATTTTGATTACGACATAACCGGGGAATATTTTACGTTTAACAACCTTTTCTTCGCCGTTCTTTTCTTCGATGACATCCTCCATAGGCACTTCGACTGCCTGAATATAGTCACCCATTCCGCGGTTTTCAACTGATTTTTCGATATTTGCTTTTACCTTATTTTCATAACCGGAGTATGTGTGCGCCACATACCACTTTGCCTCGTCTGCCATAATAATCTCCTTTTATACCAACTTTATCTTATTTCAAAATATCCAGTATAAATGACAGACCCTTTTGAAAACCAACGTCAACAATAGACAAAAAAGCTGTTGCTATGATTATGAATACCAGGATTATTACGGTATTGTGGAACAGCTGCTCTTTGCTCGGCCACGAAACCTTTTTCATTTCCGCTTTCGTTTCTTTGAAGAACTTCATAGCCTTATTCTTTGATGCAGCCGCATTTTTATTTTCAGCCATAACAAAAATCTCCTTATCTTATTTTGTTTCCTTGTGCAAAGTGTGCTTTCTGCAGAATTTGCAGTACTTGTTCATTTCCAGTCTGTCCGGGTCGTTCTTCTTATTTTTCATAGTATTGTAGTTTCTCTGCTTACATTCCGAACAAGCCAATGTTATTTTTACTCTCATGGTTACACCTCCGTCTGTACTCGTCAAATATACAAAGCCGTCCCCTTAGTGCGCATAAATTTAACACGCAAAAAAAAAGAACCCACTTCTTATCGTGAATATTATAACATTACCCTGCATATTTGTCAAGTATTTTTTTGAATTTTATTCAAATAAATTCTTTTATTTACACTTTTAAAAAAAGCCATAACGTGCATAATAAAATTACCGAACAAATTTTAAAAAAATATTCCGTCAAAGAAGGACACAATCAATGAAAAAAATAATTATACAAAAATCCGAACCACTTTCAGGCAGTGTGCTGTGCTCCGGCTCAAAAAATGCGGCGCTGCCCATTCTCGCCGCGTCCATTCTTACAAAAGGACAAACCCGGCTCAAAAACATACCGCGGCTGAGCGACATTGAAAATATGCTGAAAATTCTTGCCGACCTCGGCGGGCGATACACGCGCCGCGGCGACTGTGTGGACATAGACTTTTCCGAATGCAGCGGCTATTGCGCCCCGTATGAACCTGTCAGCAAATTCCGCGGCTCGTTTCTGCTTGCGGGACCGCTCCTTGCACGTATGGGCAGAGCGCGGATATCCATGCCCGGCGGCTGCCCGATAGGCAACCGACCGATAGATTTGCATTTGAAAGGTTTTGCCGCACTCGGCGCGGAAATCGAAAACGGGCACGGCTACGTCGACCTTTCATGCAAGCGGCTTACGGGCGCCAAAATTTATCTTGATTTTCCCAGCGTCGGCGCGACGGAAAACCTGATAATGGCGGCTGTACTCGCCGACGGCGAAACCATAATCGAAAATGCTGCGGCAGAACCCGAAATCTCCGACCTTGCAGAATTTTTAAACAAACAGGGCGCCGGAATATCCGGCATGGGCAGCGACACAATAACCATAACCGGCGTGCGCAGTCTCACCCCATGCACGCACTCGGTAATTTCAGACAGGATAGAGGCGGGGACTTTTATGAGCGCCTTTGCCATAACGGGCGGGTGCGGCGAGATTCTGAACGTCAATCCCGTGCACGTAAAGCCCGTAACGGCAAAGCTGACAGAAATGGGCGCCGTAGTTACCGAACACGAAAATTCCATAGCGGTTGACGCGCGCATGCCGCTCTCCTCGGCAAACATAAAAACTCTGCCGTTCCCCGGATTTCCGACAGATATGCAGGCGCAGTTTTCGGCGCTGTTATGCGAAACGGAAGGGACGGGAATTATAGTTGAAACCGTTTTTGAAAATCGTTTTCTCCACATAGGCGAGCTGAACCGAATGGGCGCAAATATCCGCATAGACGGGCGCAGTTCGGTTATTGAGGGCAGCAAAAAGCTCAGCGGCTCCAAGGTTACGGCATTCGATTTGCGCGGCGGCGCGTCTCTCGTGCTTGCCGGATTGTGTGCCTCCGGCGAAACCGAAATCAGCGGCGTGGAACACATTGAACGGGGCTATGAAAACCTCTGCGGAAAACTTTCCGCACTCGGCGCAAATATTTTTTCCGAATAGTACTTTTTTTTGCGCGCAAAATATGTTATATTATATAGGTAAGGAGTGATTTCATGCTTTTAAATATAATTACCGGCGACATCGGCAGCGGAAAAAGCAGCTGTCTGTATGAGCTGATGAGAGAAAATCTGAAAAACAATCCCGGAACAAACGCGGTGCTTATCGTCCCGGAGCAATTTTCATACACAGCCGAAAAAACTCTTGCGGCGGAGATGGGTGGATTGGGGTTAAATCACATTGAGGTTTTGACTTTTTCACGTCTCGTTCACCGCCATATAGACTCGAGCCGCAATGTTCTTCCATCGGGAAAAACAATGCTCGCGGCAAAAGCGGCGCAGGAATTATCGGAAGAAAATATGTTCTGCTCTTGTGCCGGACGCGGCGGGTTTATAAACTCATGCACCGAGCTGTTTTCGGAATTTAAAAGATACGGCATCACTCCCGTGGATTTGGCGTCCGTTTCCGCCGAAAATGCGCAGACGGCGAGAAGGCTTGCATCTGTAAACGAAATTTACAGCCGATATCTGAGCCTTTTTTCCGACGAACTCACCGACGGCGACGACGCGCTTTCGGTTTTTGCCGAAAAAATCAACGCGGAAAATTTATTTAAAGACACTTTCTTCTTTATAGATGATTACAACGATTTTATGCCGAAACATATCGAAGTTATAAAAGCGCTTCTGCGCACATCGCGCGGGGTACATATCACCCTCGGTCTTGCAGACGGCGAGCTGTTCGCGCCGATTGAGAAAACCATGAAAAAGCTGACCGCTGCGGCATTATCGGAAGGCGCGCAGCTATATTCAAAGCGTCTTGCCGCCGAGCCCGCCTACATCAAGGCACCTGACATACGCTTTCTTTTGAAAAACCACGTCGAAAAACCGGTTTATGACAATACGTGCGAAAACATCGAAATTTTCAAAGCGCGCGACCTGTGTTCCGAAACGGAGCATACCGCCGCGGAAATAATCCGTCTCGTGCGCGACGGCGGCTGCCGTTTCCGCGATATCGGGGTAATTTGCGGCGACATGGACAAATATATACATATCTTAAACGCGATTTTTACCGACTACGGTATTCCGTTTTTTACCGACGAAAAAATATCGGTATCCCTTCACCCCGTTGCAAAAACGGTGCTTTCGCTGTTTAATATAATAGAAGAAAATTGGAGTTACCGCGCCGTATTCGATTATCTGCGCGCGGGTTACATATACGAAAAAACCGATTTTGGTGTGCAGCCGATTAATCAGGAAGAAATAGATAGTTTGGAAAATTACGTGCTTTTGCACGGGATAAAGGGTAAAAAGGCATGGTTTTCCGAATGGACAGAGCGCAGCGAAACCGTTTTTGACGATGTGATAGAAAACTACCGCAAGGACGAGACGGACCTTATCACCCTTAACGCCTTGCGTGAAAAAATAATCTCGCCGTTTGCGCAGTTTCTTGAGAACAAAGGCCGTACCGTAACGGCGCTTGCGGCGGCTGTGTTTGATTTTTTGTGCGGTATAAATTTATATGAAGGAATTTTATACGAATGTGAACGGTTTACTGCAGACGGACGGCGCGACGAGGCGGAACAGTTCCGTCAGGTTTGGAACGCCGTTATCGAAACGCTCGACCAAATGGTTATAACTCTCGGCAAAGGCAGTATCAGCCGTGAAAATTTTGCGATGTATTACAAATTCGGACTTTCGCAATGTCAATTGTCGATAATTCCGTCCGGGCTCGACCGCGTTTCGGTCGGCACGGTTGCGCGAAATTCGCCCACCCGCGTAAAGCATCTCTTTATAATCGGCGCGGCTCACGGCGCAATCCCCGCCGAATCACAGGGCGGAAGTATTTTATCCGACCTCGACAGATGCACGATAAACGCCGCTCTTGCCGAAAACAACAAAGAAATTGCGCCCGACAATTCCGGCAGAGCCGCACTTGAAGAATTAAAACTTTACCGCATACTCAGCACAGCGACGGAAAAACTGTATGTCAGCTGTCCCGCCGCGGCGGCGGACGGCAGCGCAATCGCACCGTCGCGTTTTATCGGCGAACTCACAAAAATGTTTCCCGATATAAAAATAACCGACAATATTATTTCCGCCCCGTCCGACGCAGAACTTTTGGCGTCCTCCAAACGCGGATTTTACTACATGCTTGCGCGGTTGTCGGAATACTACAAGGAAAAACCGACAGCGCTGTGGCAATCTGTTTTTGACTGGTACGCCAAAAATCCCGAATACAAGGACAAGCTTTCCATTATCCGCACCGCCGCCGCATACAAGCGCATGCAGCCGATGCTGTCACGCAAACGCGCGGGCGCTTTATACAAAAGCAAAAAATACAGCATTACCGCGCTTGAAAAATTCACCTCGTGCCCGTTCTCATACTATATGGAATACGGTCTGAAAGCGCGGCCGCAGGAAGAAAAGCGCGTGGAAAAATCGCACATCGGCAGCCTTATCCATGCCGCGGTACATGACTTTTGCATGCGCGTGGAAAACGGCGCGGCGACCGTCCCGGAAATTCACGAACGATGGGCGGCGCTCACCGATGAAAAAAGCAACCGAATCATAGATGACGTCATTACCGAAATGACGCAAAAAATCCTCGCGCGCGCGGGCGGAAACGACAAACGCGTCGAATATCTCCTGTCGCGCTGCCGCAGAACGCTGAAAAAATCCGCTGAAACAATCCGCAAAAGTCTTGCTGCCGGCGGCTACACATCGGTATGCTACGAAAAAGATTTTGAAGTCACCGTCAACTGGCGCGACGACAGCATTATCTTAGCCGGAAAAATCGACCGCATAGACGTAATTGAAAGCATTGCACGCAACCGTCTCGGAATACGCATCATCGACTACAAATCCGGTCACAAAAAATTTAACATTGCCGCCATTGCCGGAAAAATTGACATGCAGCTGGTTTTATATGCAATCGCCGCCGTAAAGCTTGCAAAAAAAGGCGGTATAGACAAGGCGGATACGTCGCTTTCGCCGCAAGTCTCGGCAATCATGTACAACCGCATAAACGACGACATAATAAGCGAACCGCTAAGCGACCCGGATAAAGCAAAATCCGAAATCCGCAAGCAGAAAAAGCTTGACGGGCTTATCATTCTCGACGAAAACGACACATGCGACGAGCTCACGCCCGACAATCCCGTCCTCACAGAAATGGACAGCGGTATCGCGGAAAATAAAACCAGTGAGTTTTTAAATGTTTCCTTCGGTGCGGACAAGCTTTACAAATATTCACAGGTTGCCGCGCGCGCCGATTTTGACATAATCGAAAAATACACCGCAAAAACCGCGGTAGAAACCGACCGGCGCATAAAATCGGGCAATATAAACATCAATCCGTGCAAAGACGGCGATACGTCTGCATGCGAATACTGTAAGTTCCGCGAGGCATGCATGTTCGACTCAAATTTCGACAGTGTGCGGAAAATTTTCACCGACAAATCCGCCGCAATGGAATTTATGAAAAAGGAGGTAGACGAAAATGAGCAAAAATAAATGGACAGACGCACAGCTTGAGGCAATACAAACAAAATATCTTTCGAATGGCAACAGCTGCAACATTCTTGTAAGCGCCGCCGCAGGCAGCGGAAAAACTGCAGTTTTGGTTCAGCGCATTATTGAAAAGCTCATTCCGGATGATATCACAAAAGGCGGCGATATAGACCGTCTGCTTGTTGTAACCTTCACCAACGCCGCCGCGCGCGAAATGGAAACGCGTATAAGCACCGCTCTGTCGGACGCATATGACGCCGCAGCCGCAAAAGGCGACGCCGAGCGCAAGCGCGTGATAAAACGCCAGCAGCTCCTCCTGTCCGCAAGCGACATCACCACAATCGACGCATTTTGTTTAAAACTCGTCCGCGAAAATTTCAGTCTTTTGGGTATCGACCCCGATTTTTCCATCGCCGATACCGCACAGGCGTCCATTCTCGCCGACGAAACAATGGAGGAGTTATTTTCCGAACTGTATGACAGCGGCGACGAAGATTTTATCCGTATCTTATGCCTTTACGGTTCAAGCAGAAGCGATGAACCTCTCGCCGAACTGATTA
The DNA here is from genome assembly GCA_934487205.1 of uncultured Clostridia bacterium. GTDB lineage: Bacteria > Bacillota > Clostridia > UBA1381 > UBA1381 > UBA1738. Next base: position 2,677 of record CAKSRS010000069.1, on the reverse strand, counting down.
AATACATATATAATTTTATCCGTTCAATTCCCGACCCGATGGGGTGGCTGAGCGAAAAAACAGAAGATTTACTGTGCCCGGACGGTATAGAAAACACCGCATGGTTCCGCCGCGGCATGCATGATTGCCGCTCCGACCTCGAATATTCGTTAAAATGTACGGACGACGCGCTGTCTTATATGTGCAGCGGCGCGCATGACGACAGTTTTTGGCGGCTCAACCCCCCCGAAAAGGGCGTGGATATTTTCGACGAATGGAAAAGTTACTACAAACTGTTTTATCTTTTGCGCACCGCACTGCAGCCGCTCCGCGACTCGTCCGCGGACGAGCTGCGGCAAAGCATAACATCGTTTCAGTTTCCGCGCCTTGCCGCGCTTGCGTCAAAATCGGCAGAGGAAAAGGCGCCGCTTATTGCTCTGCGCGACCGCGTAAAAGCGTCCGTTGCCGCAATGAAATCCTTCCTTTCGATATCGCCCGAAAAGGCTCAGCGCGACTCGCGGGAGGATTTGTATCCGCAGGTTAAAGCTCTGTCGGAAATTGTACGGCAATTTGACGAAAAATTTACCGAAAAGAAAATCTCGCGCAAGCTTTTGGAATTTTCCGACATAGAACAGCTGACCGAGCGCCTTCTGCGCGAAAATCCCGAAATTGCCGCCGATTTGCAAAATCGATATGACGAAATTCTTATGGACGAATACCAGGACACAAGTCCGCTCCAGGAAAAAATATTCAATTATATTACTGACGGCAGCAATCTTTTCACCGTTGGCGACATGAAACAGAGTATTTACCGTTTCCGTAGCAGCGATCCGTCCATTTTTAAAACAAAAAACGACCTTTATGTCAACGAAAAAGACGCCGAAAACCGCACCATCATTCTTACGCAAAACTTCCGCAGCAGAAGGGAAGTTCTCTCAAGCGTCAACGACCTTTTCGCCGCAATAATGACAGAAGAAGCGGGTGAACTCGACTATGACAGCGAACAAATGCTGTATCCAGGCAACAAGGATTTCCCCGAAGGCGAAGGATTTACGTCGGAATGCTGCATCATAGAACAGCCGCCCAAAGATTCGGACGATGAAGATATGTCCAACCCCGAACTTGAGGCTACATTTATCGCGCAGGAAATAAACCGGTTAAAAACCGAACATTTTCAAATCACGGAAAAGAACGGAACAACGCGCGGCATCGAAAACCGCGACATCGTTATTCTTATGTCGTCATACAAAGCGGCGGCGGATATATACACAGCTGTTTTCAATGAGGCGGGGATAGAATGTTTCGCCGAAAGCGAAAGCTATTTTGAGCGCAGCGAAGTGAGTCTGATACTTGCGCTCCTCAAAATTATACTTAACCCGTATAACGATATTCCGCTAATCGGTGTCATGCGGTCGCCGATTGCGGCTTTTACCGACAACGAATTGGCGTTTATCCGCACACTTGCGGGCGGAAAATTTTACACGGCGGTGCGTGCGGCGGCGCTCGCCGACAAAGATGCCCTTCCGGACGCCGAACAGCGGTCCGCGGCAGCAAAAGCGGCGGACTTTATCGACAAACTCACGCGCTGGCGCGGATATTCACGCTTTATGACAACCGACAAACTTATCTGGACGCTGTACGAGGAAACCGATTTTTACGCATTTGCCGGGGCAATGTATGACGGCGAGGAGGCTCAGGCAAATCTGCAGCTGCTGTTTGAGCGCGCAAAAGAGTTTGAAAACAACGGATTTCAGGGACTTTTCAGCTTTATAAAATACATCGAACGCATGAAAAAGGCGGAAAAGGATTTATCGTCGGCGAACCTCGTCGGCGAAGGGCACAACGTCGTGCGCATAATGACCATACATAAAAGCAAGGGTTTGGAGTTCCCCGTCGTATTTATTGCCGGCGGCAGCAAAAAATTCCGCAAACGCTCGGACAACACCAATATTTTACTGCACAAGGAACTCGGTATAGCCGCCGACAGAATTGATTTTGAAGAAAGCATACGCTATGAAACGCCGATGAAATCGGTTTTAAAATCGGTTATCACATCGGAGCAAATGTCGGAAGAAATACGCAAGCTTTACGTCGCGGCAACGCGTGCGCGCGAAAAGCTTTACTTTGTCGCAACCGTTGCCGGGGAAAAGAAAAACAGCGACAAGCCTTCCGGTATTGAAAAATTCGAGACGGACAAAAAAAATGACATCGCCGGCGGAACGATTGCGCCGAAAACCGTGCTGTCATCATCATGTTTTGCCGATTGGGTCGCACCGGTCGCGCTGTGTTCCGAAAACTGGATTTTCCGAAGAATTTATTCCGGCGACCTGCACCGCACGGCACGCACAATGCAAACGGAAACCGTTTCTTCCCCGCACGAAATCGATGTTGCGCGGATTTTGGATTTTCACTACAGCCATTCCGCCGCCGCGGATTTACCGACAAAAGTGTCGGTATCCGAACTGAAGGCACGCGCCGAAACAGTCCTTGTGCCGACTCCGCAATTTTTATGCGACACCCGCCCGGGCGGCGCATATTACGGCACGGCAATGCACACCGCCATGCAGAACATCGTTCCCAAAACCGATATGGACGAAGAATATATAAATTCCGAGCTTGCACGCCTTGTCGATGAAGGCTTGCTGACATCTGCCGAAGCGGAACTTATTCCGCCCGTTAAAATACTGAACTTTTACCG
>CAKSRS010000068.1 GCA_934487205.1 uncultured Clostridia bacterium | reverse complement strand
TTGTTGGTAAGAGTAGGTTTAGCATATACATAAAAACCGTTAGGACAATGCTTGTAAATGTAAGATTTAACTTTTTTTTACATCCCCTTTTTATTATGCATTGCCGACAGTCATAACGACCTTGCCCACATTTTCGCCGCGTTGTAAAATTGCATGCGCATCTTCTGCGCGGGTTATCGGCAACACCTTGCATATGGTAGGTTTTATAAGCCCCGCCTCTATTTCAGGAAAAACGTTCTTAACCAGTTCCGACAAAATCTGTGCTTTTACCTCGGGCGTTCGTGAACGCAAAGTGCTGCCTATTATCCGCACGTTACGCACATATATATTTTTTAAATCTATTTCGGTTTTCGTTCCCGCAAGCGCCGCAATCATAATCCATCTTGCGCCGTGCGTCAAATACAGCAGACACTCTCCCATATGTTCGCCGCCCAGGCAATCTATCGCAACGTCGACACTTCTGCCCGCGTCAAGCTCCGCTTTTAAAACATCTGCCGTTTTTTGTTTTGATGTATTTATTATGATATCCGCACCGAGATGTTGTATTTCCTTTGCTTTTGCGTCGCTCAAAACGGACGTTATAACGCGCGCACTGAATGCCTTAGCCATGGGGATAACAACACTTGCCAGCCCCGACGCACCAGCATGCATCAAAAGCGTGTTGCCTTCCGTTAATTTTCCCTCGATGAACAAATTCAAATAAGCTGTTGCAAAAGCCTCCGGAATGGCGGCGGCTTCAGCCATAGAACAATTCTTCGGTACAGGCATGCACATATCATATCTGACGGCGGCATATTCGGCGTATCCGCCACCGCCCAAAAGCGCGCATACTTTGTCGCCCAAATTCCAATATTTTTTTGCCGTGTCGCCAAGTTGTACAATCTCCCCCGCAATCTCCAACCCCATCCACTCGGGGCAGCCCGCCGGCGGCGGATAATCGCCTTCCCGCTGCATTAAATCCGCACGGTTCAGTGCCGCTGCGTTGATTTTAACCAAAACCTCCTCAGGCTTTATTATCGGGTCAGGTACGTCGCTCCAAGACAGCGACCTGTCATTATTCACTAAGATTGCTTTCATAAATTTCTCCTTTTCGCATCCTTGCAAAAAAATATATTTCATTTTGCTGTGCGTGATTTTTCTTAAATTAATTAAAACAGCATTGCGTAAAACTTAAAATTCTCTGTCAGGCATGCAGTCAAAATTGTCAAGCACCGCCTTCGCCGAGGAAAGCACAAGCTGCGCCTTTGTCGATGATCTATCATGGCTCTGCACACAAAGGCAGGCGAAACTTCCCAAAATCGGCGACAGCATACGGTGAATTTTGCAATGCGAGCCGATTGACAGAAATAAATACGGAATATCGAGTTCATGCTTTAAAAGCGCCGTGATACGCAAGTTTCCCATTTCCTCCGTTTCTGTTTCCGCCACGGTCACAATTTTGGCGATATCTGCACCGCGTGCCTGCTGCGCTGCTGCCATCTGTATGACTTCTTCGGCGGATAAAAACCGCGGAACATGCGCCGACATTAAAACCGACTTGCCCTTATCATGAATTTGCCTAATCAGTTTTTTCTGCTCGTTTACAGCGTTTTCGTCATATGTCATGCCAAATTCGTAGCGGCAGAACATATCGCCCATGACATCAATTATATCCGCACCGCAATCGGCTAAGTGTAAAAGACCTTTCGCGAGCTCATCATCGTTTTTTCTTCATTGTAAGATGTGCGATAGTTTGTCACGTAAACCGTACGATTGCCCATAACGCTTAAAATACTGCGGATATTTTGCATTGAGCGGTATGCGTTGTCTAAACTTTCAACCTGCAGACCGAATGAATCAGCGCCGTCAAAAACGGCGTTACGCACCGCGGCAATTGCATTTTCGGGCGTTGATGCCTGTATCATAGCCATTAATAACGGCCTTTTTTCTTTATTCATATTCATCACCTTTTTAATCATTTTTTTTGAAACATGGCAAATCTTCCGCCGTCTATTAAAATTGTTATCCCGTTTACGAATGAGCCCTTGCTTGACGCGAGATAAATAATCATATCAACAATTTCCTGAGGTTTTGCCGCACGTCCGACAAGCGTGCTCATATATGACATTGACGGTCTTGTAAGAACAGGCCCGGGCGCCACACAGCATGCTCTTATATTGTATTGTGTGCCGCACGGTGCAACAGACTTTACAACACCGTTCATCAATGCGCTTTTTGACGCTGCGTAACCGACATTTGCGCCTTCATTTATGCAGCACTCGCCCAGTAAAGCGCCTATTCCACTTGCACCGCCCGTTATAAGCACGGTTTTATCGCTAAATTCCATATAAAATCACTCTCCTTTTTTTCAGTATAGCATATTGACATTACAATAAAAGATATGATATTATAAAAAAAGAGAACAATTTTATCATATGAGGGACGATTTATGAGTAATTACAACACTGATATAAGTTATTTATATGCAGAAAAATATTATTCTTCTGTTTCGCTGATCAATGATTTCAGCCGTATGCCGCGCCCTTATCATATATTTGCATATCTGATAAACGGTAGCGCGCAATTTACGACCACAGTAATTCGGTAAGCATAAACAGCAACGATATTCTATATATTCCGAGAGGGACGACTTATCGTTCCGTTTGGAAGGGTTCGCCCGATATATGCTGGATATCGTTATTTTTCAATATCTGCCGCGAAAGCGAGATTTTTAGCGGACGAAAATGCAACTTGCAAATGATGCATGCCGATTCTGAAAGCTTATTCGATTTTGAATTTATCTGTAATAACCGAAAGGATAAGCCGTTGTCATCTGTCGGCAGATTTTACTGTTTATTTGAAGGTTTGCTGAAAAACATGGTACTTTCCGACGTGCCCGTACCGGACGAAAGAGTCCTTGCCGCGATTACCCATATACGGAAAAATTTTGCCGCACCCATTTCGGCAGACGAGCTTGCGGAAGTATCGCACATGAGCATACCAAATCTTTACAGGCTTTTTAAAGCGGCGACCGGAACATCGCCGATACAATATAAAAATCAACTTTGCATAGATGCTGCATCTGAAATGCTTGCCGACAACCCCGATATGAAAATTGAAGTTATAAGCGATGCTCTCGGTTTTGCGTCAAGCAGTTATTTTCGGCGTACGCTTAAACAGTTCACCGGGAAAACTCCGCGCGAATATCGCCGCATATGCCGATATATATAAAATTCTACGCATTTTATCCGCTGTTCGGTAATATAAATTTTATATATTATCTGTAAGGAAGTAATGCTATGAATATTGTAAATCCGAATTTTCTTTTTACACCGCAGGTTGTACGGGAAATGCTTACTTTTTGTGCGCAAAATTCCTATCAGCACATAAATGCGCTGCTCGGTTCATACTCCGGCACGAGCGCTGTGCTTAATCAATCATTCGAAAATGCGCTCCGCAAAATTAATGCCGATATGCAGAACATTTATTCTCAGGCTCTTGCAAATACCGGAAATCCGCAGCTAACCCGAAATTTCCTTTCTTCAAACGATATGCTTATCAATCTTTTGGAACGCATAAAATTTGAGGCTTTTAACGGATATCCGCAGCTTTTGCAGAATATTTTTCACTATCTGTATGAACAGAGATATTTTAAACTGATTTTTCTCGACACGCAAAACAGCTACAATGTTCTGATAACCACAAAATTTAATGCGGAACCCAAGCTTTCGAAAACATATCTGCTGTACAATAATTTGTATTTTTTTGCAATAATCGGCGCGCTGCACGCCGGAACGCTCCTGCATAACCGACAATTTATGCATGTTGCCGCGCCCGACGTAAAAAATAATCTGACCGAATTTGCAAACAGTTTTAATGCGATAGATTATTCGCTTACGTCGCAAAAACAAACCATGACGCCGGCGGTTTTAAACGGTATTCTTGCAAAATTCAAGCCGCTTAACGACGGCATGCTGGAACTTTTACAAAATATAAAATCGCGCAGCCCGAAAATTTTTCAGTCAACATCATATGTCACATTGCCGCAAAGCTTTTTTGACGGAATCGACCACATGATTGCCGAGCACGAAATGATGAAAAAGGCGAGCGATTTTAATATATCCGCATTGAAAATACCCAACTGAAATTTAAAGAGGGTGCAGCAAAATGATTTCATTTTGCTGCACCCCCCGCGGTGTGTCATTTTCGATAGTCTTAGCACAGCAGTCAAAAACTTCGCCCGGACAGAAAAGCCGATAGATTAAAAGGTTGCTGTAAAAAAGCCTCAAAAACAAGGAAGAGCTTTGAAATATAAAGCCCTTCCTTGTTTTTATGCAATATTTTTAATTTTAGGGTAACTTTAATAAAGTCCATAACATTTGTGCTTTTTCAATAACAAAATCAAGTTGCTTTTAATGCCTTTTGATAGCTTAAATAATGTTTATGCAAATTAAAACCGCAGCATATGATTGTAAATTCAAAAATTACGGATTTTAAGCCTCTTCTGAGTACTCTGTTGTAATCTCTGTTCGCCATATGTTCCCTCTGCCTGAATACTTCGATTCATGCGCAGTAACGCTCCATGTACACTTTCCAAATTATCTATAACTTCTTTATGAAACTCCGTTAATTCTTCATTTATGCGTATGAGTCGGTTATTCTGACCTTTATGACAGTCCTCTCTGTACGGACAAGCTGTACAATCCTCGCACTGATAAAATTCTTCCGTTCTTCCAAATTTATTGCCGCATACACTGATATGATGACGTATCGACGCTTGTTTTGTTGTTAATCTGTTCATAATATCCTCCTTGCAGTGCTGAGCTGTATTAAAATATACAGCTCCTGCAAAACACATAAATTATTTTGTAAAGTTCAGCCAGATTGCCATATAATCTTCTATATCAATTATATTATAACCGTTAAAATCGCATTTTGATGCTGCGTCCCAATCGGCGCTGTCGTTATCTGCACGATAATAAAGCTGCGCCTCGGTAATATCCAAAAGGTCAGCCTTTCCGTCGCCGTTTACGTCATAGGTGAGTACATCGGTAAATGTTGCCTCGGCGGGACTGATTTCGTTTACGGTGCCGTACATTACATTTTTATCCGAATCCCGGCCGGATAAAACGAATGTCAGTTTTGCACAGTTTTTCTATATTTCTAAGATAGACATACCCGTTAAAGCAAAATCATATATATTATGCGAATAACCTCGGCGGCACGTATGATTCGTACAGAAGTGCGGCAATTATCGCGAACCTTTCGCAGGTAAACTGCCGGGGTACAACTTACCGCGGAAGGGGCATTGATATATCGGATAATTATATATACGGCTGCGGAGTATATGCAATTTCAATGAAAATGTATGAGGACAGCGCGGTGTACAACAATAAAATAGTTAAAACGCCGGCAAAATCTGTCGAAAAAAATCTGCCGTTAAATCTTTCGTATTGTGATTTGCACATTGCGAAAAACACCGTCGACGGTGTTTTGGCAGGCATTGATAAAAGTGATGATAACACAGCTCTTTTCACAATCGGTGCGGACGAACTCAAACCGCGGTTTTTAAATGAAAGAGTATGGACATCGGGCAGAAACACAGTGTATTCGTTATATGCACTGGGAAGGGGTTCGGGTGATTACCGTTTGGAAATATCGGTGTTTGACGCGGACGGAAATTTTGTAAAATCCTCCGCCATGGAGCAGCCCGTATCACTTTTTACGGTCGCACAGATGAAAGGAAACTGCAGCCGTGTTGAAAAGGTGCAGCTCAGCGTATATCACAATGGTGAACTTATAAAACAGTATTACATAGTCGAGTAATAAATACAGGAGAAAGTGCTACAATGAATATGACCGGAAAGAAGATTTTGCCGGCTTACCCTGTTGGTGAAAATGATTTTACCGATGCAGAAAAGGCGGCGCAAAAATATCTTCAACTAAGATAACAGATATTGCACAAAGCGCAATAGTTTTTTACGGTTCCGCGGAAGAACTTGAACCATTTGTGCCGGATAATTGCACGGTTGAAAAGAATACAATTGATAATGCTAATATACAGGGGAGTTTCGGCATATGCAATTCTGCCATAACAATAAGTGCGAAGCAGTTCGTTTCCGATGATTTAAGTTATCATGGGGATAATGTTACTGTCAGAGAAAATCATATATCAAACAGCGGCGATTATTCTATAGCGGTTAACATGTACAATAATGCTGTCATAATCGATAATATAATTTCGAACGGGAATTGCAGGAGCAATAAAGATGATGATATTCTCATAATAAATTCAGTTGCTGATGTAAGGGATAACGGAGGATGATTATGAAGGTTAAATTTCTCGGAACAAGCCACGGTTTGCCGATGAAGGGACGTCATTGCCAAAGCATTCTTATTCAAACAGAAAACGGGGACTATATGATAGATGCGGGAGCACCTGCTTTGGACATTCTGTCTAATGATGGGTATGATCTTACAAGGCTTAAGGCAATATTTGTGACACATATGCACAGTGATCACATGATGGGCATTGCCGATATTATCTGCGCCGCATCGTGGTATTATAAGGATATGAATTTTAAAGTATTTCTGCCGGAGCAGCGGGGAATAGATGAAATCAGGAGTTTTTGTGCAATGTTGCTGTATAACAGTTACGATACTGACAGAATAACATATAACTTATATGAGGAAGGAATGATATATGATGACGGTAATTTTAAAATTACCGCTTATCATACCGATCACATGGGCGCAACCTCAGATATAGCATATGGTTTCATGGCGGTGGCTGAGGGGCAAAAGGTATATATAACCGGAGACATGCACCGGACGCTTAAGGATTTCAGAGGGCAGCTGTATAAGGAGAACGTAAATTTGTTAATTGCCGAATGTGCACATTTTACACCTGAAGCACTATGCGATAAGCTGAAAAAATGCCGCACAAATGCTGCCGCAATTGTACATGTTTTTCCGTTGCGCGTATATGACGGGTTAAAAAAACTTAAAAAAGAGCTGCCTTTTAAAATGCTTTATCCGAAAGACGGGGACGAGTATGAAATAAGTCAGTATTGACATCAGAAATATAGAACGGACTTGAAAGGTCCCGCAAAAAAATCGAGGTTTAAAACCTCAAATTTTTACGCTATATGGGGAATTTTTACAAAATATTTCTTTTTTTTGAGTAATAGTACAGAAAATAATGTATTATATTTTCGACAAAGTTTGAGAATGTGCGCGAGCATATTTGTGTAGTATGTGTATAGATAAAATAAGGAAAACAAATCATCTCGGTAATTCAAAATACACATCATATGACAGCGTCGGCAGAATTACAAAAGAGATTCTTGAGGACGGAAATTTGAGAGAGTATTTTTATGATGATTCCGAAAATACTTTGCTTGCATGCGATGCAAACAATAAAAAAATCTTGTATTTATATGACGGATATGGTACAATAGAAATTGTCAAAGATGCCGAAAATGATATTGTTCTTCTTGCGCGCAGCTATGACGATAAAAAGCGTCTTATCGGTGAGACGTCTGCTTTGGGCGCAGTTATAAAATATTCATATGATGGATTTGACCGCTGTTTGAGCGCGGTAACGTATGACACGGACGGTTCTGTGTTAAAGGAAAAACAAATCGCATACGATGATTCATTTTGCGATGATTATGGGAGAATGCGTCTGAAAATGACGGCTACGGACGGCGGCTCTATGTCTGAACGCGTAACGTCATATGTTTTTGACCGAAATCAAAATCTGACCGAAAAGATACTTAAATCGGATTCGGGAGACCGAATTTACAGCTCAAGAACAACATTAGTTGTGTATGGAGGAAACAAATGAAAAAAATGGTCAAAATAATTGCAACTTTTATATCTTCAGCAATATTACTTGATTTTGTTCCGATAAAGTTCGCAGTAAGGGAGTCTCAGGACTGTAAAAGTGACTTATATTTGTGTAAGTATACACAAGTTACAGGCGGAAATTGGGAAGATATAAACCATGGCATATTTATAGATGAATTAAAAGGTAATTCGTTTTATACATGTCTTAGAGACATTTATTTGACGGATTATATTGAGCCGAGTGGAAATCTGTATTTAATGGAAGGAAAGTTGATAGAAAAAAATGCAGATGAATTTGATTTAGATGTAAAAAAGTGGGATATTATATATCCAATCAGCAGAAAATCGTATCGTGTCATCTATGCCCCGAAAGGCTATTTGACGATTTATGATTATGATTGGTATAAGTTATTTATATTGTGGAGGACAAAGTGCCATGAAAAAAGTTAGGTTTCTATGCATTATTTTTGCAAGCATTTTGCTGCGGATATTATACGAAGAAATAATGCTGAGAAATAATACAAAATTTCCGGGACAATATGATGTTGTTGCGTTGGTTTCAATATTGATATTTTGCACAATATTAAATGATATCTTAAAATTATATCAACATTCCATAATAAAGTTGGTATTAACAGCAATAGCCTGTTCTGCGGCAGGGAATATGTATTTTTTCTTGAGATATACAATTTTATATTCAGTTTTATAAAAACCGTCTTTTGTTGGAGGACGGCAGGGAGACCGTACAGTATGAGTATGACCGCGCGGGAAACTTGGTAAAAAAGATAACCGGAATCGGCACAAATGCGCGAAATTCATATTACAGCTATGATGGATATAACCGCCTGACGGAGTATGCAGATGACAGAACAATCGCGGAATATGCATATAATATTGACGGACTCCGCGGGAGTAAAACGGTAAACGGCGTAAAGACGAGATATGTTTATGGCGACGGAAATATAGCCGCGGAGATAACCGAAGATGAAATAGCAACCGCTACTATGACCCGAGTGTCGGACGCTTTATCACTGAGGACCCCACAAGGGACGGATTGAATTGGTATATGTATTGTGATAACAAGCCCAATAATCGTGTAGATCCTTACGGAACAAATTGGTTTACTGAGATTTTATAAGAGATGCTTTTAACGCTCAACAAGAAGCAGAAATGGCCAAATATAGAGCAACGGATGCAATGCAGAAGAATGTTCAAAGATCATTCTGGCGATATGGTGCCCAACATCTTTTGAGAGAAAAGTGGGAATATTTAACATCGGCATGGATACTTGAGCATTCTTTGGACGATAATCCAAGTGATATATGGCGAGGAAATGATTCAAGAATTGCATACCTCGTTAACAATGATTCGGCTTACTTAACAGCTTTAGATAAGAAAATAAAGTCTTCATGGAATGGAAAAGTTGAAGGATATTTAGATACGGATCCATTCAAGACAGGTGACCTATATTATCCGATTCATAAATCAAGCATATACGTTAGTGGTTATAAACAGAAAAATGGAAAGTGTATGGTACATGCTACATTAACTGAAACATGTGACTTTACGGAAATACAATCTTTTACGAATGATAATGGAGGTTGGTCAACGCAAGCAGGAATAGGAACTCTTGCAAATGACGCTGCGGTTATTTCACAGTTTTTAAATGCCATTAATCCATATAAAGTAACTGTTGATTTTTATACAACGAGGTGGTCATATGAAAAAGAATAGAGTATTTTGGCTGATTGCTTTTTGGGTGGTTTTAATTGGATTGTTGGTGTGTTTGAACAGACATATTTTACCTAATCATTTTTGGGGTAAAATCGAAAGCCAATTAGACTATGAGCGTTCGTCGGAAGAAGGAGATGACTTTAACAAAATTAGCTGGGGCGATTTGAGTTTTCAAATCAATCACCATAAGTCGGGTAATAATTTGGAATATGTCAGCGTTGCTGATAAAGAAAGCTATATTTTGCTGAAAAACATATCCTCGTATAAAATTGTGGAGGGAAAACTATATGTTAGGTCAAAGGATGGATGTGCAATCGTAGACGAAAATAATATTTGTAAAATATTCGTGGATCAATCTATCATTAAAACAACAGGAGAGTATACGCAAGATAAATACGGAAATAAGATATACAGCAATCAAAAAGCTGATAAAGAAAATATTAAGTATTTATCAAGCTATGATGATTTCTCAACGCAGGAAAGGGATATTTTTAAGAAAATGTTGAAATAACAAGGAGAAATGATATATGAAACGTTTTTTATTATTAATCATGCTGCTGTGCATTGTTTTACCAATAACAACATTTGCGGCAGAGCTGCAATATACGGCTTTGTATGTAGGCAGCAGTAAGGCATTTGTAAATGACGTTGAAAAGCAAATAGATACAGAAAATGCAAATGTCAAAGTATTTGTTGAAAATGACCGTTCATATGTTCCGGTCAGGTTTATCAGTGAAAATTATGGCGGCGGTGTTGAATGGATACCGGAAACTCAAACGGTTAATATTACTTTTGAGGACAGAACAATATCACTGGCAATAGGGAACCCGGAAATTATGATTAATGGCGAAGTAACAAAACTTGATGTTGCACCGATTATCAGAAATGGGCGGACATTTCTTCCGCTGCGCGCGTGCACGGAGGCAATAGGCAAAGAAGTGTTTTATTCTGACGGTCTGATATTAATAAGCGACGTAAAGGATATACTTGATCCGAATTGGGACAAAGATATTGTTGATTTGCTGATAGAACATTTTATGTACTAAACATCTATGTTCAAGGGCAAAAAAATTACTTTAAAGAGTAAAATCTTTCACTGTTTGCATGAAATAGCCACACATCCGAGAACTATTCTCTGGTGTGTGGCTCTGTTATTATTTTTCCCGTGCATACAGTGCCGCAAAATTAAGAAGCTGCTTTTTTGAGGAAACGCCGAGCTTGCTGTAAATATTGCCGTTATGGTATTTAAGCGTACTCTCTTTAACTTCTGCAATCTGTAAGATTTCAGGAACGGTTTTTCCCTCCAGATAGAGTTCAAATATTGTTCTCTCCTTGGGAGTAAGGCTGCGTATACCCGAACAGAAATGATCATAATCATCCTGTACGATGATATTTTTATGCTCTTTCATTAGACGATTGTTTTCGGTTTTGATACGTTCAATCTCGCTTTGCAGACTCTCGTTTTTTTCGGAATGTTCGTCGAAGATTTTTTGATATTCGTTATCCTTTCCGGCAAGGAATGCAAAAAGGTCGTCAATTTCCATGATACCGCTTTGACTTTCATCGGAATATGTCTTTTCAGATTGCTTTATTTTGTCAAGCGATTTTTTTATCGGAAGGATAAATCGTTTTGAAAAATACAGGCTAAGGCTTAAAACTGCAAATCCCAAAATCAGAATTATGAGTATAAGCTGCACGGTGTTTTTTGTTTCAAGCCCGGAATAATCCGCATACGGCATCATAACCGTGACCGAATAAGGCGTGTTTTCGGAATAAAGAGTTGTGTTTCTCGTCATGCCGATATATGCGCCGTATTCGTTTTTCAAAGCGGCAAGACCCTTTTTCAGCGGCTTGATTTTGAGGGAATCCTTAGGCGCAAGAAAATATCCGTTTTTTGCTCCGCAGCTTAATCCCTCTTTGATATTGATTTCTTTATCGTCCGAGCGGGAGAATACGCAGGTTATGTGCGGAAGGGTGGACGGCTGTGCGTGCGCGGATTTAAAAGCGCTTTCGTTTACTTCAAAACCGCAGATGCCATAAACGCGGCCGCCATTGCCTCTGATAGGAAGAGCAATAAGCATAACGCGCTCCGATGTCCCGGGAAGCGTTATAATATTACAGATGTGAGCGGCTTTTTCAATCGGCTCGGAGGTATCCGAAAAAACTTCTTCAAAATTCGGGAATACCCCGGCGTCAAATTCCAAATGCCATTTACGGTGAGGCATAATGCCTTTGTTTATTGCAGCCTTCACATTTCCCCTGTAAAGAAGCATTGTTTCCTTGTCCGTTGTTTCGAATATGTCCCGGTTAAGATACACGCCTGCTTTTGAATCGCTTGCGCCGGTTTGAGATGCGTTAATCAGAATAAAAGCGCCGGAACAGTTTGCCTTTAAAAGCTCGTTCTTCAACAAGTCAATATAGCATTCCTCAAGAGCGTTGATATGCAAAGAAGAATTTTGAACGTCGCCAAAATCTGTATTTTTCGAATTAAGATATTGCTCAGTAAGCTGCGCGGCTTTTTCGGAAAGCTGTGCGCCGCGCAAGGTAATATCATTGTAGTAAGACGTCATTTCACGGTCGAAAAACTCAATCTGAAGGCTTAATATATCCGATATTTTATCCTCGGTTGTCGAAAAACGTCCGAACAGGAAAAGAAAAGCCGCAAATATAAGCAATAAAACGATAGCCAGGATAAACATATATCCAAACAGCTTTTTTTGCATAGATTGTCTTTTGTTTCTTACCGATATTTGCATAACAATCCCCCGTCTATTTTTCACAGAGCTTTTGCCAAAGCCGCTCGGCAAGTGCTTCGGGCGGCGTGTTGCTTAATATAAATTGCTTCTGTTCGTTTCTTAAATAATCGTAAAATTCGTAAACTCTGCTGTAATATTCGGGACTTTGCTGTTCCGATAAAACCACCGAGCTTTCCTTAGCTTTTTTTAGGACTGCATAGAGTTTTTCATAATCGGTTGTCTTGAAACGGTAGTCGTCTATTTTGTCAAACGCGCCGTTTGTAACCGGCATATAACCTGTTTGGCATACGAACTCAAGATTTCTCTCCGGCTCGGTAAGCCATTTGGCAAAAATCACTGACGCTTCTGCTTTTTGAGTTGTTGTTTTATATGCGCAAAGTCCAACTCCGGCTTGCGTAATATACGGCTTTTTGCCATTTTCCGATGGAACCGGCAGTATCTCCAGGCTCATCGGCTC
>CAKSRS010000067.1 GCA_934487205.1 uncultured Clostridia bacterium | reverse complement strand
GGGATTTTTTAATGAAAACCAAAAAAAGACCTCAATCAGAGATCCTTTTTTGATTTTGCGACTTTTTAAACAGCCCCATTTTCCTGTTCACGATAGTTTCTGGGATTTATCCCGACAGCCAGCGCAAATGCGCGGTTAAAGGTGCGCACCGAGCCGAATCCGGAGCAAAATGCGATATCGGTTATCGGCATATCGCTGTTTTTTAAAAGGCCGCACGCATAGCCGATACGCTTTGATGTAACATATTTTGTAAAAGTTGTATTCAGTTTGTCGCTGAAAAGATGTGATAATCGTGACGCGCTGATGTGCAGATTTTCCGCGACCGACTCAATTGTTATCGGTTCGGTGAAATTCTGCTCAATAAACATCAGCGTATTTTTAAGTGTATATATACTGTATTTGTTTAATTTTTCCATAGGCATGTGGTGAGATATAAGGCTGCACAGGGCGAGGAGTATGCCGTGGTTAAATTCGGGCAGTTTCATTTTGAAATTATGCAGTATTACCGACATAATTGTCTCAATATCCGTCCCCTCGCATGAAATAACAGATGATTGCGGAATGTATCCCGTGAGGATTTCGCGCATCTCAGGGATAATTTCCGGAGAAAAAATGATCAGCTGACATTCGAGATTTTCCGAGCCTTCATACGAGTGTATCTGGTTGGGAAAAACAATAAAGCAGTCGCCTTTTTTCAGTATATATTCTTTTCCGTCAGTGTACAGGAGAGCGGTACCCTTTTTTATAATTCCCAATTCTATTTGGTCGTGCAGGTGTGCACCACAGTCAAGCATCGTTGTGTAATGAAAATCAAACGGAATATTCCGTTGTTCGACAAAAAAATGATTCATAATTTTATCCCTTTAAAAAACAGCATATTTTGGCTGAAATTGTAATTTATTTATTAGTATTATAGCATAATTTTGCCGAATTGGCAATAATAATTTATAGGTATTTTTGTTTTACATAAAAATAATGTAAAAAAATATCCAATATCGTCGAACAAAGTCGAAAAAACTAAAAAAGTGACAATAATTGTATAATTTTCTGCATAAAAGTTGCTGAACTTGGTATGAATTTGTATAAAATGTCTTGAAAAATGTATATATGTATGATAAACTTATCATGAATAAATAAAGTATAAATTGACGTTCAAATATTACAAAATGCAGAATGGAGAGAGAAACATGGTGAGGAAGGCAAAAACTATTATTTCAATGATGTTGACACTCTGTATGCTGGGGGTGAGCGCAGCGACGGCGGGTGCAATTGATTTTTCGGGCGGAGAAATAATCTCGGGCGGCGAAACGATGAAACCGATTGTCAATAACTCAAATCTTAACGTTACGGTAATAAGACAGCGCGGAGATGAAAAAACGACGATTTTCAGTGGAAAACTCGGTGATTTTAACGACGGAGCTTTCATACATGTTGACTTTGCGGGCATTAATTTTCTGACAGTCATAGACTGGGACTCGGCAGAAGACGAGGTTTATTACATAGTTCCGCAAAAAGATGAAAATACATCGGATATTATGGGTGGAGGCACAACGGAAATTATCCAGTCGAATATTGCGAATACGCAAATCGGTAATGCGCGAATCAATGTTTCGGTGCTGTATAATAATGAATTCAGCGAAGGCGTCGTTTTGGAAGGCGAAACATTAACGGCGGAAATTTCGGTCAAAAACATTGATGAGGAAAATCCGATTGATATTACCTCCGTTTTGGCGATATATGACAGCGACGGAAAACTTCTGCAAATGAATACGAGCAGCGGAAGTGTGGAAAAGACGGAAAATGATATTTTATATAACAGCATAGTTGTACCGGCGGAACAAAATGCAGCAAGCGCCAAATTAATGATTTGGGATGGCCTGTCCGGTGTAAGACCGTATATTTCGCCTATCATAATGACATCTGCCGGACGGGACTTTTTCGGCGATGACTACACTATGGCACAGCCGATATCGGCAATCAGAAACAAGATAAGCGGTACCGTAAACACGGCTGTTGATGTTGATGTATTCTCCTTTGTACCGCCGCAGGACGGATTGTATTATTTTGAAGGCGATTCGCAGATGGGCACATCGGCACAGATGTACCGTGCGGGGAATATGGATTTGCCGATGACGCCGGAAAATAATAATGCCGATTCCGATAATTTCAGACTGATGATGAAACTCAAAACGGGCACAACATATTACCTGTATGTGACGGGAAACGAAATCGGCGATTATTCGGTGAATTACGGATATTTTATAGGAAACATTTTCGGAACTGTCGGCCCCGTAAAGTATTACAGCGACGATATGGAGTTTAACCGCGACGCGGAGGCAACGGTAAATCTGCAAAACTATGAAACGGGCGAATATGTTGCGACGGTGCATTTAAAGGAGAACAGCAAGGGCGTAAACAATGCGCCGTTTACGCTTACCGGAATTCATGCCGGTGAATATCTTGTCAAAACGGCAAGACCGGGATATTTGGCAAAATATCAGCGGATTAACCTTAATGATAACGTGGTTGATTTGGGCAGCGTCAGTCTTATCCCGGGTGACGCAAACGGCGATGATGTGATTGACAATAACGACTTGATTCTTGTCAACAGTCTGCTCGGGAAAGAGTACGGCGATGAAGAATACGTTATCGGCGCGGACGTAAACGCCGATAAAATTATTGATTCTGCTGATGCGGCGATTGTAACGGCAAATATCGGCAAAACCTCAAATAATTATGATGATAACGTTAATGTAATAATCATGCGGGCGGAATTGGTTGACAATCAAATCATGATTTCGGGCAAAGCCGCAGCAAATTCCGCTTTACAATGTCGGGTTTATTATGATAATTACAGTATATTTGAAGAAGAAGTTACAAGCTCGGCGGACGGAAGTTTTGAAATTCCTGCAGAATTAAACAGAAACGGTGATTATACGGTAGAAGTAACCTGTGACAACAGGGCGTACAAAGCGGAAAAGAATATTACATATTGAGATGGAGGCAGATTATGAAAAAAATAATATCATATTTAACGGCAGCAGCGCTTGTATGTGCAAATTTTACAGCCGTCTCGGCGAAAGATGACAGTATTGACGGAGGTCTTACGGATAAAGAGCGGTATGAGAAATATATGGAAGAAAATCCCATACCGAATAAGGATAATGATATTCTCATTAAACTTCGGGATAAAACTGTCGGTGATGATACAACTATAGAAAAGCCGAGTTCGGGAAATATGTCCGATTCAGATATGTCGGGCGAATCTTCCGGAACGATAGATATGGATAAAGATAAGCAGTTCGATGAGATATTGTCGGAGAAATTAAAGCTTGATGAACTAAAGCTCACACTTGTAAGCGCATCTGCCGAGAACAAAACGGCAGTCTTGCGGGCGGAATCATCGTCGGATATTAATAATGTTGTGGTCGAATTAAACCGGAATGTTAATGTACAGTACGCTCAAAAGGACTACAAAGTCAAAACAATGAGCGAATTTGACGAAAAGCAGTGGGCAATCCAGAATGGCGGTCAGACCATTGAAAGCAAAACCGGCGAAAGCGGATTTGATATGAAAATCCCCGACGCGTGGAAGATTACAAAAGGCTCGGAGGAAGTTGTTGTCGGAATTATTGATACCGGCATAGACATATATCACCCGAGCATTGAGGGGAATATATGGACTAACAATGACGAGACGGACAACGGAGCAGACAATGACGGAAACGGGTATATCGACGATATAAACGGCTGGGACTTTGTAAACAATGATAACAAGGTTTACGACATGGACGTTGTTGACATGCACGGCACGCATATGGCGGGAATTATTGCCGCAAACGGCGAAATATCGGGTATTGCGCCAAAGGTAAAAATTATGCCGCTTAAAGCGCTTAATTATAAGGGAGGATATACTTCCGATATTATAAAGGCAATAGAATATGCAAAATCAAAGGGCGTAAAAATCATTAACTGCAGTTTTTCGGGAACAGACCGAAATCCGGCACTGGAAGAAGCGATAGCGTCAAATCCGGATATTCTCTTTGTATGTGCCGCGGGAAATTACGGCGGGCCTTCAACAAAGCTTGCAACGTTCCCGGCGTGTTATGAGCTGGATAATGTAATATCCGTATCGGCGGCAAATAACAAAGGTCAGCTGTGGGCAAATTCAACTTACGGCAGCTTTATTGATGTTGCGGCGCCGGGTGTCGGAATTTACAGCATACTTCCCGAGAGCAAATACGGATTTATGGACGGAACATCATGCTCCGCCGCATATGTAAGCGGTATGGCGGCACTGCTGCTGTCAAGCAATAAAGATCTCACGGCAAATGGGCTGAAAAATAAGATAATAAATTCCGTTGACGGAGTATTACCCAAACAGGCGGAAGATGAATACACCGATGTAGAAACGGAAGGCATGGTAAATGCATACGCGGCGTTTGAGGCATCAGACGAGGACGGCAAATCGGGGGACATAGGCTATGACGATAATCCCGGACAGGAAAATCTGTTTGTCAAATATCCGTTTACATTTAGGTATCAGGAGGGTGCGGTAAAGTTCCTGCTTGATACTTCGAAAAACATTACATCGGTAAATTTAAAAATTTATCAAAAGACGGGCGAAAAGGAAGAAATTATCCTTACCGACGGTTCGGTGCCGATTGCATCGGAATTTGTTCTTCCGGAATTTCAGACAGATGTCGAATATGATTTGGCAATAAAAACGGTTATCGGTAACGATACATGTGAATACACCGGAAAAATTACACAGATTATAGTAGAGGGAACCCCTTATCCGGACGTAAATATACTTCATTCACAGCATTATGAGACGGTTGCGCCGACACCTACGCCGCCTCCTGCGGCAACAGGCGGAGGTTCGAGACGGCATAATAACAGCAAAACCAATGAAACAACCAATAACAATACAACAGACAGTAATGTGAATTCGGATAATGCAGCTGAAAACACCGATACGGAAAACATAAGCTCACAAAATGAGCAGGAAAGCAACGATACTATAGAAAGCGCTAATCTCACATATGACGACTGTAATAATTACGGCTATATAAGCAGTATTAATGATGTGGATTATTATAAAGTTAAATTTGCATACGGCGGTGTGGCAAACTTCTGGCTGGGTGATATCCCGGAAAATTGCGACTATGAGCTGTATTTGTATGATGAAGGCGGCACACTTTTGGCAAAATCGTGCAACGGCGGTACGGTAGCGGAGCTTATTTCGTACTATCCGGTAAGCGGTGAAAAATATTACTATATTAAAGTTGCATCGGTAAGCGGATATAATGCACAATCGGCTTATATGGTTCGTACAAAATTATATGATACGCCGAGCACATATGAGCCGAATGACTCTTTAAGCGATGCATATACTCTTTCATCAGCAAACCAAATAATACGGGACACTCTTTTTAATTCAGACGATGTTGATTATTATAAAGTAACGCTGGGTCAAAAGGAATTGCTCGAAATAAAATTAATAAAGCCGAGTTCAGATTATAGATTTGAGGTATACAATGCCTCAAATCTATATCTGTCTATGACGGAAATTACTGCAAATAAATACGCATGTGAATTGGACGGGGGTACATATTATATAAAAATTTATACTGTCGGCGAGTATTCTTCATCAAGATATACACTGACGGTAACACACAGCCCGATTAAGACATTAGTTCAGGGAGTAACATATGATGATACTATGTCCGGCTCCGGCACGGTTTACTACAACTTATCAATAACAACTCCTAAGGGACTGAAATTCACTCTGAGTAACTATGGTGATGCCGATTATGATTTATATTTGTATGATGAAAATTATAAATTACTGGACAAGAGTGTCAATAAAGACCCGGAAGAATCGGTTGTTTATATATTACAAAAAGGAATATACAGAATAAAAGTCAACCGTGACAGTGGAACATATGCATCATACAGCCTGACAAGCGAACAATCGACCCCAACCGATAATGCATACCTTACCGCGGCGACGGGATATCCTGCGCATATGACGGCAAATGATGTTACTGCCGTGACGATTTACGCGGAGAACACCGGTGCAAAAACATGGACGCTGGCGGACGGATACGGACTTGCCGCGCTTAATCAAAGCAATATGTTTGCGCCGGGCGATATGTCGCTGTCGAGTACGGACAGTATAACATACGGAAAAGGCAAAAACTTTATTTTTAACATAACAGCCCCCGATGTAACAATAGATACGCACTATACAATGGACTGGCAGATGAAACATAACGCACGGTATTTCGGTGATAAACTTTCAAAGGGCGTCCTGGTAACGCCGTATTATGAAACACTTCCGCTCAATACCATGAAAACGATTGCCGGTAAGTCGACAACGCAAAGATATATTTTCAACGTTGCAAGCAAGGGCAACTATGTATTCAGAACTTTAAAAAGTACAGCGAACTGCGATACACGTCTTGTACTTTACGATTCATCGCTGAAGGTTGTCGCAAGAAATGATGATGCATACACACGTAATCATTATTCGAAAATAGAGCAAAATCTTGACGTGGGAACATATCTTATTGACGTAGAAGAATACGACGGCGAACCGATATTCTGCAATTTGTATGCCGAGCGCTATACAGACGAGGATATAGCGACGGACGAAACGGTGTCGATAGCCAACGTATACGAAGGGTATTACAAATTCAATGTTTCATCGGCGGGAACATATGTGATTAAAACGGAATATTTGCAGAAAAATTCCGACACATATTTACTGCTTTACAATTCATCGGGAAAATTGATTGATGAGAATGATAACGATTCAAGCAATTATTCGAGAATAGCAAAAAATCTTGATGAGGGAACATATTATATCCGCGCAACGACGTATGACTACATACGAAAAGGTGAGAACAAAAAAGTGTTCTGTAAATTGACGCTGTCGCGCGGTGACAGCACGCCGGAAGCCGCTAAGCAGGCAAGGATAAACATAACGTATCCGACGAACGGTTCGGTTGTGAAATTGTATGACGGTTCCGCGCTTAACATAAAAGGTACCATGGCGAACGTCAGCGGAATTACCGTAAAAGTAAATGATGAAACCGTTTCGAATGTAAAAACATCAGGCAATATGTTCAGCTGCACATACAATCCGTCAGAAAACGGCGAATACAGCATTACGGTGACGGGTACTCCGGTTTACGGCGGAACGGCGCCGACTGCGGCGGCTCGAGTGAATGTGCTGATAAATGATGACGGCGACACCTTTGATACGGCGACGGTAATTCATGAAGGTATCGAACGTGCAGCGTCGATAGACCACGGAATGGACATAGACATCTTTATGTTTAAACCGAAACAAAGCGGACAATATTCAATTCACACAACGGGCGATATTGATACCACTATCACGGTGTATAATGCCAATTATACCATGATTAATTATAATGATGATGACTTTACCGAGAGATTGAGCAGCAATGCAGACGTTCCGATGTATATGGAGAAGGATAATACATATTATATTCTTGTTTGCTGTTTCTCGGCAACAGACATGGGCGACTACAAGCTATGCGTAAATATGCTGGATGACGATAACACGTCGGGGAGGGTGTTAACGCTCGGCAGAGCATTAAAAGGTACTATCGATTATCCGATGGACGAGGATTTATACATATTTACCCCGACCGAGACGCGCGAATATACCTTCAGGACAATCGGGTCAGGCGATATGATGGGTCTTGTCTATGATGATAACCAAACCTGTCTTGAATTTAATGATAATGCGAGTGAGACGGAGTTCAACTGTCTGATTACGGTGACATTAGAGGCGGGCAGAGACTATTATTTTGCAGTGGAGGATGACCGCTCATACATGTACGGAAACACATACAGAGTAATTGTTGAGTAACGGAAAATATGCTGCGCATATTGCCTTCTTTCAGGACTCGGAATACCTTCGCGTACGCCGCGTTCATGTTGGGGAAGGCAATATGTCCGCACCTTTTTCACGATAAGATTTGTGCAGCTTTGCGGCGGAAAGGAGATTAAAATGAAAAAGAAAATTATATCTGTAATTCTTACGCTTGTTACACTGTTTTCCACATGCAGTACAGCGTTTGCAGAAAAGATGTCTTATGATAATGTGGGCGTCATACCAACCGAGACGGCACATAAAAATGCGGAAGTATTCAGCGAATTTTATGATACCTTGGACGAAGATATAGGATACGGGCTTTCCGTGAAGTATGATTCGCAGCAGAGAATATCGGCGTTTGTCGTAAGCGATGGCGAAAAGACAAAAACATATGAGGTTATATATGACGGTGACGGTTTCTCATTCGGCAACGCTGTTATCGGCCCGATGAATGATGATGACGTTGTTCATGCGGAAATTGACCCTAACGGTGAAACGAGCGCTGTGCTGAACAGCGGCGCGGACGCCGGAATAAATTCCGATATTGCCGTTCTTTCCGATGTCACTACGGGCGACTGTGATGATAAAATGATAGAATGTGACGTTAAAAAAAGAATAAGAGAGGCGCAGATGGCGTGGCTGAAAGAGCCGAAACTACGGGAAGTGGCGAATATGGAGGCAAATATTGCGCGCGCGGATTATTGCGTAGTATATCCAAAATCGTCATTTGCCGATGCATTTTTGGAGATCGGTACGCTCAAAACCGGCACAAAGTTCCGCCGCACTTTAAAAAGCGGAATGAGCGGCAGAGATGTAATTGCGCTGCAGCGTGCATTAATGGCGTGGGGAATGTTAGGAGAAACCGATATACCGACGATGGAGTACGGAAGTTTCGGCCCGCTGACCAAAGCCGGGGTAGAGGAATTTCAAAGCAAAAACGGCTTGACGGTGGACGGTATTGTCGGCGTAAATACAATTAAAAAGGTGTTTTCCGCCAATAAACAATCAAATATCGGGTTGATTTCGCTTGAAGGATTAAATAAAATAAATGTTTTTCGTGAGCGTCATAACTGGGTTTGCAACAATGTAAGCGCTTATATGAGAAATACAAAGCGTTATACAATTATTAATGAGGCTTATATCGCC
This sequence comes from uncultured Clostridia bacterium, assembly GCA_934487205.1. Lineage (GTDB taxonomy): Bacteria > Bacillota > Clostridia > UBA1381 > UBA1381 > UBA1738. Next base: position 3,945 of record CAKSRS010000067.1, on the reverse strand, counting down.
AAAGCCGGAATACGTAATGCAGGCGGCAGAGCAGATATTGTAAAAGTTGAGTCGAAAAATAACAGAGTATGGGAAGTCAAGCCGGATTCACGGTACGGACACCTGACGGGACCGATACAGCTTGCCAACTATGTGGTGAAAAGCAAATTGCCGGAAAATGCAGACAGATATTATTGTCCGATGACTCAAGGAGAAGATATTGACAATGTGTCGATTACATGGCAGAAAGAAACTGATATAATAGCGTATTCTTCAAAAAAATTTACGGAAAAAGGCGTTATCTTTTACAAGGAACAAAAGAAGAATAAAAAGGAGTGGCAGCGGGAATCGGTTTTCACCCAAGTTCCGGTTACAAAGGAAGAAAGAGAAAAGGAATATGCCACGGTTTCATGGCCCGATGCGAAACTTGTATATGAGTCAATGTTTGCGGCGGGAATTATTGTTGCGGGCATATATGTAAGTAAGGCGGTTCTGGGCGGCGTATTTGCCGTACCGAGCGGCGGGACAAGCTTATTTTTGCTGTGTTTCTGATTATATTCAAGGTCGGGGAAATATCCCTGACCGCTTTTTATTTTTGGCGGCGCAATGCATGTAGCAGTGCGGAAGAATCAGAGTATCCGACGGCAGCCGCGGCTACCGAAAGATTGTTGCCGTTATCAAGCAGAGAACGCGCCGTTTTAAGCCGTATATTTTTCAGCCATGCGTACGGCGTGGTACACATAGATTTTGAAAATCTGCGGATAAAAGCGTCCTCGGTTATGTAGTATCTTTTTGCGATATCGCAAATGGTGACGGAAGATGAAAGATTTTCCAGCATGTATTCCAAAGCGTCGATAATGACCTCGTCATTAACGGGGAAAAATCCGTTTGCCGCGGAAATCCGCAGCGCAAGAAATTTTACGGCGGAAAAGCATAACGCCGTGAGCTCATCGGACATATCGGCATAATTCAGCTTGCCTGTCGATGAGAGCTCGGTGCCCTTTAAAAATATTTCGCATGCCGACATAATCATGTCGTCGCGGCGTGGGTCAAAATTTATGGGCATATCCGCCGTAATCGGCGGAATAAATTCGAAATCCGCATAGGAATGGAGCATCGGGTATTCGGGATTGCCTTTGGGTGAGATTTTTGCCGTGTACGGCAAAAAATACAGCATGCCGGGCATAAATGTGTGCTCCTTGCCGCCGTGCAGGTATGTCCCTTTGCCGCTGTGAATGTAGTAAAGTCTGTTAAGATTTTTAGAATTTTTATATCCCCAGCTGTTTCCGACAGCCGTTTTCCCAAAATCATAAACTCGTCCTATATCTGCCATAATTTCCTCCGACATCGATTTTAAACAATAATAAGCGTATTTGTATCATTGAATTTCAACACCAATATGATAAAATAAAATTAGTATAGTTTGATTATATATCAAACGCGGAAAAATGTCAATAATAAGTCAAATGAAAGGTGTGATACAAGATGCTTAAAGGGATACCGAAAATTTTACCGCCTGAGCTTTTGAAAATTCTCTGTGAGATGGGTCATGGCGATGAAATCGTGATAGCAGACGGAAATTTTCCGGCTGCAAGCATGGGGAAACGGGTTGTATATCTCAGCGGTAACGGCGCTTGCGAAGTATTAGAGGCTGTTTTAAAACTCATGCCCCTCGATACATATGCAAAGCCAGTGTATTTAATGGAGGTTGTGCCGGGTGACGACGTCAAAACGCCGATTTGGGATGAATATAAATCCATTGCCGAAAAATATACAAGTGCAGATTTTGAACATTTGGAAAGATTTGAATTTTATGAGAGAGCAAAAAACGCATATGCGGTAATTGCTACGGGTGAGAGCGCACTGTATGCAAACATTTTGCTGAAAAAGGGTGTAGTAACCGATTAAAATCGGTAAAAATAAAGGAGGAACTATAAATGAAACCAAAAATCGGAATAAGACCGACAATTGACGGTCGATGGGGTGGCGTTCGCGAAAGCCTTGAAGAAAAAACAATGGCGATGGCAAAAGCCGCAAAGGAACTTATCGAAAAGAATGTACACTATCAGGACGGAACACCGGTTGAATGTGTAATTTCGCCGTGCACAATCGGCGGCGGCGCCGAGGCAGCAAAGTGCGCGGAGTATTTCAGCACACAGAATGTATGCGCAAGCCTTGCGGTTACGCCGTGCTGGTGCTACGGCTCGGAGACAATGGATTTGTCGGGCGACACGGTAAAGGCAGTTTGGGGCTTTAACGGAACAGAGCGCCCGGGCGCGGTATATCTTGCTGCCGTTATGGCGGCTTTTGCGCAGCGCGGACTTCCGGCATTTTCGATGTACGGACATGATGTACAGGACATTGATGACAATACCGTTCCGGACGATGTTGCAGAGAAGATGATTCGCTGGGCGAAAGCGGCGATTGCTGTCGGTCAGATGAAGGACAAGGCATATGTAAACCTGGGAGGCGTAGCGATGGGTATTGCCGGCTCGTACTGCGATATGTCGTTTATGCAGAAATATCTCGGTATCCGTGCCGAATTTGTGGATTTGACGGAAATTTTAAGACGTATGACGCTCGAAATTTACGACCATGATGAATATGAAAAAGCGCTTGCGTGGATTAAGGCAAACTGTCCGGAAGGATTTGATAAAAATGCGGGCAAGAATTTCCCGGAAATTATCAAAAAGTCCAAAGTTGTCAATGCAGATAAGGATTGGGAATTTATCACCAAGTTCACACTTATAGTAAACGATATCCTTTACGGAAATCCGAAACTGGACGAAATGGGCTGGCATGAAGAAGCCCTCGGCAAAAATGCAATTGTCGGCGGATTCCAGGGTCAGCGTAACTGGACAGACTGGCTGCCGAACGCAGACTTTACCGAATCATTGATGGCAAGTTCGTTCAACTGGAACGGAAAGAAAATGCCGACGCCGTTTGCTACGGAAAATGATACATTGAACGGAATTTCAATGCTGTTTGCAACGCTGTTGACAGGTAAAGCACCGGCATTCCATGATGTTCGTACATACTGGTCGCCCGATGCGGTAAAGCGTGTTACAGGCAAAGAGCTCACAGGCTATGCTAAAAACGGTATCATGCACCTTATCAACTCGGGCGCAACGGCAATGGATTGCACGGGCGCTGCAAAAGATGCGGAAGGCAAGGGCACAATCAAAGAATGGTGGAACATGACGGATAATGATATCAAGTCTTGTCTTGCTGCAACCGACTGGTGCCGTGCGGACTATGAATATTTCCGCGGCGGCGGATTTTCAAGCCACTTCAAAACAGAGGCAGAAATGCCTATTACAATGCTCCGCGTGAATATTGTTGAGGGAATAGGACCGGTTATCCAGATAGCTGAAGGATATACATGCGTACTTCCTGATGAAATTCATGATAAGCTTGATAAGAGAACCGACCCGACATGGCCGACAACATGGTTTGCGCCTATCTTAACGGGTAAGGGTGCATTTAAAGATGTGTACTCGGTTATGGCAAACTGGGGCGCTAACCACGGCGTAACAATCGGCGGACATATCGGTGCAGACATCATCACAATGTGTTCGATGCTGAGAATACCTGTAACAATGCATAATGTTCCGGAAGAAAAGATTTACAGACCGCATGCATGGTCGGCATTTGGTACAGAAGATGCACAGGCTGCCGATTATGCGGCTTGCAAAAAGTACGGCCCGATGTACAGATAAGAATCATAACCACCAGTAAACTGGTGGTTTGCACTGCCCCTATAAGGGGCTATTACAGGCTTAACCTCTAAAAGAGGCATTGAAAGTCTGACACCGCATTACTATCACAGGCAGCCGCTCACGTGCGGCTGTCTTTTTTGCTGTATAGGAAATTGCGCTTTTTGAAAAATTATGATATAATAGAAAACAAGTCAAAAAAGGCATAACAAAAAGAGGTAGTGCAAAACCTTGGATAAAGTTATTGAAT
>CAKSRS010000066.1 GCA_934487205.1 uncultured Clostridia bacterium | reverse complement strand
GAATATAAATGCTTTATATTTGCGAAAATCGCGCGGCGACCCCGAAAATGAAACGATAGAGGAAACCCTTGACAAGCACAAAAGAATACTGCTTGAATTTGCAAAAAAGGCAAAACTAAATATATCTGAAATATATTTAGAGGTTGTATCGGGTGACGGTCTGTTTGTACGTCCCGAAATGATACGCTTGTTAAATGATATAGAAAAAGGCAAATACAGCGGCGTATTATGCATGGACATCGACCGTCTGGGACGTGTCGACACAAAGGACCGCGGTATAATATTAGACACATTTAAAAGTGCAGATACAAAAATAATAACGCCCGGTAAGACTTACGATCTATCAGATGAAATCGACGAATTTTCAACCGAAATGCAGATGCTGTTTGCACGCCAGGAATTAAAGAAAATCACAAAACGTCTGCGAATAGGGCTCGCGCGAACCGTCGAGGACGGGTATCATGTAGGTGAGCCGCCTTACGGTTACAGACGCACATATATTAACCGTAAGCCAACCTTGGAGATATATGAGCCGGAGGCAAAGGTAATTAAAATGGTTTACGATATGTACGTACATCAGCATTACGGTTCCGCCACAATCGCAAAGATACTAAACGATATGGGACTTAAGCCGCGAAAAAGCGACCAGTTCGGTCGTACGACGATTCAGTTTTATCTGTCCAATCCTATTTATACCGGAAAAATTATCTTTAACAAAAAACGCAGAATAAAAAAGAAATTACCGACAGACAAAAACCGTTCTGTTTTAAACCCCGAATCCGAGTGGATTGTAGCCGACGGCGTTCATGAACCGATAATTGAACAAGAACTGTTTGACGAGGCACAGCGTATACGTTCCGAACACACGCACCCGCCATCATATACGGGCGAAATTATGAACCCTCTTGCCGGTCTTGTATATTGTGCAAATTGCGGTAAAATTATGACGCGTCAGAAATTACGCGATTTACCGCCGAGATTGATATGCAACACAACCGCATGCAATCGCTCTATAGTTTGTGAAAAGGTTGAAAAGCGCGTCTTGCACATACTTAACGCAACTTTAGAAGAAGTAAAAAGCAAAAGCAATGATGCAAAAAAAATAAATGCGGAACATATCGCATCAATAAAAATCGCAATCAATGATATCCAAAAGCAATTGACAACACTGCAATTACAATCGGATAAACTTTACGATTTGCTGGAACAAGGTGTATATGATATCAAAACCTTTACTACACGCAGCGGTGTATTATCAAAAAAGACAGCAGAGCTTGAAAAGCAGCTCGAAAAATATAAAGCACAGTTATCTGTAATCGATAACGAGCCGCTCCGCCGTGAAGTAATTCCGCTCGCATGGCATTTAATAGAAAATTATGCTACCATGCCGGCATCCGAGAAAAATTTTATTTTCAAAAAACTCATAAACAGGATAACGTACAAGCGCGACAAAAGCTGGAACAGCGATTTCCAAATAACTGTATCTTTTAACAATTGGCTTTAAATCGCCATTTATACTAAATATCTATCTTGCATAGTCTTATGACAAAGATTGCCTTGAGAACATACGTGTATATCTGACGGCGGACGGGCAAAATGTTGTTGACAGAGCAATCAACGTAAAATGCACTAAGGCAGAGATAATCTGGGTATTCTCGGATATCGAGCCGGTTCCGTTCAACCGCGGATTTTATTCGGTTGATTTGAAATATTTCTTTAAAATTACGCTTGCCGTATTTACAGGGCTCGGCAGACCGACAGAGGTTGAAGGTCTTGCGACATTTGACAAGAAAGTAATACTGTTCGGCAGCGAAGGCAACGCAAAAGTATTTGCGTCAAAGTATAAGCAGGACGCTTTTGACCCGCAAATGTGGAAAAAGACAAATATGCCGAGTGCCGTAGTCGAAGTTGTTGACCCGATTTCTCTCGGCGCAAAAGTCGTTGACGTAAACGACAAGTGCTGCTGCGATGACGACTTTGACCTCGCAAGCATACCCGATTCCGTCAGCCGCGTATTTGACGACAGTCTTATCCTCGGCGGAGAGCAAAAACGCGTATTCGTATCTATCGGCATATTCTCTATAATCCGCCTTGAGCGCAGAGTAATGCTGCTTATCCCGGCTTACGATTTCTGTGTACCGCAAAAGGAATGTATCGGCGCAACCGATGATAATCCATGCGATTTGTTTGACAGAATTTCCTTCCCTGTCGACGAATTCTTCCCGCCCGAGCGCGCGGACTTTGACGACGATTTCGATACATCTGACAGAGAACGTCGCGGGTGCGGCTGCGGCTGTGATAAATCATAAAAAAATCCTTCAAAAAAAATCGCGGCAAAGCTTTAGGCTTGCTGCGATTTTTTTACTAATCAAAATATGTCTCCCAGTTTTTGTCGCCGTATGCACGGAAACACATTTCCAGCTGTTCCCGGCTCGTTTTTTCTTCTGCCAGATTTTCCGGCAGCTCGTCCCGTGCAAAAAATTTCACCTCGGTTGTTTCAATATTTTCCCGAAATCCGCCGCCAATGATTTCGCACAAAACAAAGATTTTGCATACACCGTATGCATATGCCGGCTTATTATGTTTATTCCTGTCCTGAACGGCAATCAATTTTAAGGCGCGCGCCGAAAAACCCGTTTCTTCATAAATTTCCTTCAGAGTGTTCGATTCTACCGACTGCAAAACGTCGCACCACCCGCCCGGCAGCGCCCATGTTCCGTTATTTTCATGCACAAGCAGCAGCTTTCCGTCCTTAAAAACTACGCCGCGCGTATCTAATTTCGGCGTTTGATATCCCGTTTCATTGCAGAACAATCCTTTGACTTTATCAAGCGTCAGACCGGATTTTTCTGCCATCATTTCCGCCGCGATTTCGCGCAGTCTTTCATACCGTTCGATGTCATACACGTTATCCGTATACGCCAATCCCGCCTGTGCAAGGCTTTGAATTTCAATTGCCCATTCCAGCCATTTTTCCACTTTCAACCCTCCCGAAACTGCTTATTGCAGTTTTTATACTCACTCACCGACATGCCGAAATGCCGCGTAAAAGCCTTTGAAAACGTGCTCCTGTCATCATATCCTACCGAGGGCGCTATTTCCTTTACCGCCATACTGCTGCGGCAAAGCTCGGCGGCTTTTTTCATGCGGTAATCGGCAAGATATGCCGACGGACTTATCCCCATCTCTTTTTTGAATAATCGGAAAAGATACGAATATTCCAACCCCACATATGCGCAGATATCTTCCGCCGATATTCTTCTGTGGTAATTCGCCGCAATAAAATCACACGCCGTTTCAACATAATTTGTCTGCTCAAATCCGCCCTGTACTCCATATTTATTGCTCGTTTTAAGCATTACCGACAAAAGTCCGAAAACTTCGGAATATATCATAAAATCATCTTTGCCCTCTATTTTGAGCAAGGTTTTAAAATACTTTTCAACCAGTTCGGGTGATTTGGACGTATAAATCGGATTTTCCTCCGAGAGTCCGACCTGATTCAGAAAATCAATTATCGGACTTCCGGAAATATTAATCCATGCATACTTCCACGGTTCTTCGAAATCAGCCTCATAGTAACTGAACCCCTTTCCAATCAAAAAGGCGTTGCCCGCTTTGAGCCGATACTCCTTCCCGCCGGTGCGCAAAATCCCCTTGCCCGATAAACAATAATGAATAAGATATCTGTCCGGCAAGGCGCAGCTCCAGCAATGCCCCGGCGCGCATGCCTCATATCCGATATTGTACACGATAAATTGCTGTACGCTTTCAGAGTTGACGTATTCCATACTCATAAAACTCACTCCCTACAGCTATTATACAATAAAACGACACATAATTGCAATTGTTTTTTTACTGATTCGCAACAACTGCAAAGAAATACAAGTCGCTGTCCGAGTCGTTTATCAGGCTGTGAAAATGCCCTTTAGGGCAGTAATGGCATTGTCCCGCCGCAACGCGCTCCTCATTATTATCATAAAGCACCTTTCCGCTGCCCTTAATGATATAAATAATTTCGCTGCCCGTTTCATGCTTGTGATATCCTATCGACGCACCGGGCTCAAGCCTGTCGCTCATAATATTGTTTACGCCGTCATTGTAGCTGCGGATAAAAAAGCTCTTTTTCCCGCCCAAAAATTCCGTCCTTTTAACAAATTCCATATTTTCAAAATCTATAATCATAATTTCCTCCATATATAAAAAATCGGCAGACCAAAAAGCCTGCCGACTGATTAATCTTAGTCGTCGGTTCTGAATCTTTCAACGTCTGACAAAAATTGGTCACAATCATCGCTGTGAACCTCAACCTTAATCGGCTTTGACAAATCCAAACTGAAAATCCCCATAATCGACTTTGCGTCAACGACATATCTTCCCGATGTCAAATCAACATCAAAATCATACTTCGAAACAGCGTTTACAAAGTCCTTTACGTCATTAATCGAGCTCAAAATAAGATTAAAAGTTTTCATAACTAAATACCTCCGTGATTTACATTATTTTGTAACTATATAATACAACTTTTTTTTAATTTAGTCAATAGGGTATTGCACTTTTTGTAAATATTTTATATAATAGTAATATCAGTTTTACACAAAATTAATATACACGCTAAAAGAGGTAAGCATGAAAAAAGTTGCATTCTACACTCTCGGCTGCAAAGTCAATCAATACGAGACGGAAGCCATGAGTGAATTATTCAAAAAAAGCGATTACGAAATCTGTGATTACGACGGATATGCCGATATTTACATAATAAACACCTGCACCGTTACGGGCATGAGTGACCGTAAATCGCGGCAGATTGTACGACGCGCAAAAAAAACGAATCCCGACGCATTTGTAATCGTCACGGGGTGCTATGCGCAGACAAGTCCCGATGAAGTATTAAAAATCGACGGAGTAAATCTTGTTCTCGGCACACAGGACAGGGCGAACATAGTAAATTTATACGAACAGCACGCCAATGCCGAAAACAGCTGCTGCGTCAGTGATATCATGCACACGCACAATTTTGACGGGTTATCGGTAACCGATTACAAAGACCGCACACGCGCATATATAAAGGTGCAGGAAGGCTGTAACCAATTCTGTTCCTACTGTATTATTCCCTATGCGCGCGGTCCTATACGCAGCCGTGATTTTTCCGAAGTAATCACCGAGACAAAGCGTCTTGCGGAGCACGGTTTCACCGAAATAACATATGTCGGCATACACATTGCGTCATACGGGCTGGATAAAAAGACTCACGACCTCGCGGATTTGCTGCTCGCGGCAAATAAAATTAACGGAATTAAAAGAATACGTCTGAGCTCAATCGAACCGATGACGCTCAATGAAGAATTTATCGAAAAAATCAAAGACTGCGATAAGCTGTGCCACCATTTTCATCTGTCGCTGCAGAGCGGGTGCGACGAAACGCTGCGGCGCATGAACCGAAAATACACAACGGCACAGTATTACAAAATTGTCGAAGGCTTGCGGCGGCATTTTCCCGACGCGGCAATCACGACAGACATCATGGTCGGGTTTGCGGGCGAAACCGACGCTGAATTTGAAGAAACGTGCAGATTCGCCGAAAAGGTATCCTTTGCCCGCGCGCACATTTTTCAGTATTCCGTACGCGAAGGCACTCCCGCCGCGGATTTTCCCAATCAAGTAGACCCGAAGACCAAAGAAAAACGCAGTAAAATTATAGCGGATATATGCGAAAAATCCCGGCTTGATTTTATGCAGCGCTTTATCGGCGAAACGGCGGAAGTTTTGTTTGAACAGCCCGTAAAAGACGGATATTTTGAAGGCAAAACAAGCAACTATCAAAATGTGCATGTCAAAACAACCGAGGATTTAAGCGGTAAATACCGCATGGTAAAACTCATTGCTGTCCGGGGCGACGCCTTTATTGGCGAATTTATATAGGGAGGAAAATATGAACTACACATTTTATATTAAGCTGGCAGGTCTGACAGTTGAAATAAATACACGATTTGATTTTGTCAGAACATTTTGCAGAGATTATATTATTGAAAAGCCGGGCGGTGCGCCAAATATTACCGCCTCGGTATCGCCCGAAACGGTTGCTGCCGAAATGGAAAAGACGAATTTTATCGCAAGTGAAGAATACACGGAATGTACGGCACTTTATCGCGTAATAGCGGAACAATTGCCGAAATTCGGCTGTTTTGTATTTCACGGAGCGGCAATTTCGTACGGCGGCAGAGGATATCTGTTTACCGCGCCGAGCGGCACGGGCAAAACGACGCATATATGCCTTTGGCGAAAATTGGCGGGCGATAAGGTCGATATAATAAACGGTGATAAGCCGATTCTTCGGATAGATGATAACGGCGTTACGACATGCTCAACGCCATGGGCGGGCAAAGAGCAGTGGTGCAAAAATGTCAGTATGCCGCTGGGCGGTGTGTGCATCATCAACCGCGGGACGGATAACCTGTGCACGCGGCAAAAGCCGTCGGATGTGCTTAACGACGTTTTGCATCAGGTATATCTCCCGAAAAATCCGCAGTGTACCGGGCTTACGCTTGAACATGTCGATAAACTTTTAAAACTTGTGCCGTTTTATAGGATTGCATGCGATATTTCGGATAATGCCGCACAAGCAACCCTTACCGCCATGACAGGCGAGAAAATTTAAAAAATGACAGTTTAAAACTGCTTTGTTTCTCAGGCAGTTTTAAACTGTCATTTGCCATGAACATCTAATATGCCGCTTCGGAAATTCTTGCCGCTATTATTAAAATCTCAGACACATACTCCGCTAATTCTGTCGGTGAGGCTTCATTTAATTCCTTTTCTATTTTCTCGCTTTTTGCCTCCCATTCTCCAAGTTCTTCTATCATTTTTGCATAATCTGATATAATAGTCAAATATTGATTTTTTTGGTATCCGCAGGTTTATACCAATTTTCTCCAACACTTAATTTAAATGATATATTTGATATATTTGATACATCTGCAAAGTCGCCTTCATACTCATCTGCCAAATCTGACAATGAGATATGCGCAATGCATTTTTTGTTTGTATTTATATCATATCCCGCTGCACGACCTTCATAAACCAAACAATTATTTAAATATATTTCTTCTATTCCGATACAAGCCGTACCTTTAGTATTGTTTTCCATTTCAAGCAACAGAGATGAATCCCCGTCAACATTGGTGATTACAGCGGAAGATACTATGCGAATACCATTATTATCATATAAATTATCTTTCGAAAAACAATCGATTACACAACCAAATTTATTTTCAAGTGCGCCATTACTCATAACATTCTGATATCGTTTTACAGAATAATCATAAGATTTAGCAAGAGAAGTTTTTATTTGAACGGGACCCGTATATGTCCTTTCATAGTCCTCATCTGGAATTCTGAAGGAAAGCTCTATATCTGCTATGCTGTTAATTCCATATAAATTAAGTGAATTAAAGTCAAATGATATTGTATCGGTTTCAGATTGCCCCGCCGGAACATTACAGTCAAAAAAGCATTCTCAACCATATAGCCATTTACAGAATTACCTGCATCAGCCGAGCCGCTGAAAAATGATAATTCCTGTTCGCTTTTATTTTCTACAGTTAATGAAAGCTCCGCCGAAAATCTGCTGTAGGTTAGTTCATTTGCAGTGATTTTAACATCATTTTCATTATAAATTACAGTTTCTTCAATAGTTGCATCAGTGTCAAAATTTGTAATGATTTTTTGTCTTCGCAGGCTGCCATCGGCAACATAAGTGCAAGCGAAAGTAAAATTGTAAAAATTTCTTCATGGTTTTACCTCTTTTTATAAGTTTTAATATCCCTGCACTCTTTAAAATGGATTACGATTATTTATACTCCTTCCCTTTACATATTTTCCAAATAAAAAAGGTGCGCTCAATAAGGAACGCACCGAAAAAGTGTATTCTCTTATTGCTGCGACACAATCTTAACCATCACGGGTAAAGTAAACAGAGAAAACACCTTTTTCCTAAATATGTTCCCGCAATGATTAAAATTTATTCAGATTGTGTCGCAAGAATATTATACCATATGTTAATTGCAATTTCAATACTTTTTTACAAAAATATTACGGCAGTCCGTTTAGAACTGCCGTAACGCTGATTTTATTCATCAAATTGTATCTCATTTTCCGGGTCCTCATCAATATTTTCCGGAACCTCTATAACCTTCTCCTCCTCTGCCGCCGGCTTTTCCTGTTTTGCCGGTTTCTCAAAGCTGATTCCTTCGATATGCACATTTACCTTCAAAACATCGATACCCGTCATGGTTTCCACGCTGTTTTTTACGTTTTCCTGAATATTCCATGCAAGTTCGGGAATACGTTTTCCGAACTCAACAATAATGAACAGGTCAATCGTCGCACCCTCCGGCTTAATATCAATTCTTACGCCCTTTTGCGGATTCTTTTTTGCGCCGAGTTTTTCGGCAATACCGCCGGCAAAGCTACCCGCCATTCCGCTTACGCCGTCAATCTCGTTCGCCGCAATTCCGGCAATCGACGCAACAACCTCATCGGATATGTTTACGTGTCCTTCATCTTTTTCCAAGGTCACTTCGTCTATAATATTTTTGTTTTCTTCCATGTCAATTACATTCCTTTCTGCATTAAAGCAATGGTTTTCTTATGCTAATTATATCAAACATTTGCGGCTTTTGCAACTATTTTGCCTCAATAATTTTAATATTTTTAGCAGATGTATCCAGCTCCGATGTAACAATCTCCTTTATGGTCTTTACATCTTCGCTCGAAAAGTTGTTCTTTTTTACTATTATTTCCACGCTTTCCCCGTCAATATACACCGAAATATCCTTGTAACCCTTTGCCTTTGCTACGTTTTCGATAATCGTTTCCTTTTCGGTATTTTCCGCAATTGATACGATTTTATTCTGAGCCTGTTTGCGGACGTCGCCCTCAAAACTTTCGTTTGTCGCCGTCTGATTTAAAATTTCCAAAGCCTTTGAGCGTGAATTGTCTTTAGCCATTTTTGCCTCGGTGAAATATTCCGCCGACGCGGCTGTTTCCTCCGTTTTAGCGTCTGCCTTTTTCTCCGTCTCCTTTTTTTCCGTCCCCTGTTTTTCCGACTGCACATTTTCCGGCGATTCGGTATCGGCAACATCTTTCTTATCTCCCGAAACATACTCTGCCTCGCCGAGCTTTTTTGCATCCTCAATGTAGCTGCCGCCGTCCGATACGCGGATTGTGTCCTGATATGACCAGTTCAGATATCCCGCCACTCCGATCAGTACGACAAGCGCCGCAGCAATAACTTCCTTCTTTTTAAGTACCATCATAATTAATTCCTTTCCTTTCCTTCTAAGACGCACACTTTGCATGACGCAAGTTCCAACGCCGCACATGCCGCATCGGTTATGGATTTTTTCACCCGCGCGTCGGACGCACCCTCGGCGATTATTACAACGCCCTTCGCTTTGGGATATACCTCGCCCTTCACCATGGGTGCACCGCCCGATGTGATAACCGAATCCTCACGCCGTGTGGTCGTTTCCTTTTCCGATTTTGAGCTGTCCTGTTTCTGTTCAAAAGCAACCTCGTAGCTCGTTGTGCCGTAATATGTGATCATGACCGACACCTCGCCCACACCGTCTATTTTGGACAAAATTCCGCGGAGCCGTTCCTCATCGGAATAAGCATCATAGCTGCGTGCATTTATATTGTCGCTATGTTTTGCGCCGAACCCGGGCAAAAGCATAAAAACAATTCCAATTATAATTATTATATACATGCTCTTATTATTCGCACATTTTTTAAAAATTTCACTCAATGTCAAGTTCAACCTTATCACACCCATATACATTTTTTATACGTTCCAGCATACCCGACGGATTTTGCCAGCTTTTAATCCGTATCGCCCGCACGCCGCGGATATTGTGTTCATCATCAACATCAATCTCCGCCGTTGCCGTGACATCAACCCCGTATTCATCAGAAATTCTGTCCTCGATATCCTTTTCAATGCGCTGCCGCAGTTCCTCGGAAACGCTGTCTTTAAGCGGTTCATCGCTTATTTCAAAATTGTCGGTAACGGGCAGAATCTGCACATGCCGAAACTTTGCCACAGGCGCCAAAAGCACCGACAAAATCAGAAACCCGATTATAATGCGCAGGTATTTGTCCCACTCTTTCGGCGCGATAATATCCGCGAGCGCCGCAATGACCGCCGCACCGGCAACGGTGATAATATATTCCTTCATAGTCCCACCCCTGTAGATGTTAAGATAATTCCGATTGAAATTATAAAAAGCATAGCCGCTGTGATTACCATTGAAAATATAATCTGTACCGAATCCGCCGTCGACATGAGCACGCCCGTTATGCGTTTGTCGGCAAAAGGTTCGGTAAATGCCGCCGTCAGCCTGAGCAGCATAAGCATAATCCAGATTTTTATTACAGGCACCGACGCCATGGAAATAACCGTAATCATACCCGCTGTGCCGACAGCGTTTTTCATGAGCCGCGCCCCGGATATTACGGTATCGATACTGTCCGAAAGCAAACCGCCGACCACCGGCACAAAACTTCCGACGGCAAACTTTATTCCTTTGGCAGCCAGGCTGTTAAAGGAGCTTGTGCTTATGCCGTACAGCGTTAATATCGCCGAAAATAGTGTCAAAACGCCGGTTAAAATCCACTTCGATGCGGATTTAATCAAATTATTCAGCGTCCCGATTTCAATTCTGCCGCCGATATTGTTGACAATACCCAGTACCGCGGAAAAATAAGTGAGCGGGAGTATGCACTTGTCAACAATAAGACTCATAATGTATATGCTTGACGTCATGACGGGCTGAAACGCCGCCGCTTGCGTTATTGCACCGCTCGACGCCAACAGTCCGATAAAAATCGGCTCAAGCTTGGTGATAAATCCGCACAGCGCATGTATCACTTCCACACCGTATCCCACAACCTCGGAAAATATGTTGACAGCCGACCCCGTTATCAGCAAAAAGCAGCCGAAAAACGCCGCTTTGGACGCATCGCCGCCGAGTGAATCGGAAAGCACGCGCAAAATGCCCGATGCCGCCGCAATAACAAGAATTGATTTTAACATGGATTTCGTTTCGGTAATTTCACCGGAAACATTTTCCGCAAATGCATTTATTATTTTTACGGGATTTAAATCAAGTTTCCCCGATATAATTTCTTCTGTTTTCCGGTTGTAAAAATCCTCGCCGCTTATCGCAAAGTCCGCAGCGAAAGCTGTCGGAACAAGCAGTAATATCATCAAAATAATTAATGCCGCTTTTTTCATTTTTGTGTCCCCTTTTTATGTGTCCCTTTTCAAAACGTCGATAAAGTGTCCGTAATCAGCCTCAGCAGGCTTTTAACAGCTGGCATCATCATGGCAAGAATAAACACCTTCCCCGCAAGCTCAATTTTTTTTGCTGCCGCCCCCTCACCGGCGTCCTTGGCAAGTTCTGCTGCGAATTGTGTTATGTACGCAACACCGATAATTTTGATGATTATCTTGATATATTCCGTATCAACCCCCGAATTTTCACATAAGGAATATATGTCCCCAACCAGCAAAGAAAGATATGGGATAATCATGAAAATAAGTACAACCCCCGTTGCAAGCGCTGTGCAAATGCCAAGCTCCGGTCTGTGGCGGCGGACGGTCACCGACAGTATTGCCCCGATAAGACCCACGCCGACAATTCGTGTTATCTCCATAGCTACAAATTAAATATCTGCTTGATTGACTCAAACAGTCCGCCGATTTCCTTTGTGAGCACATACAAAACAACCACAAGTCCGGCAATTGTTGTTAAAAGCGCCTGTTCCTCGCGCCCGGAGCGAATTAAAAGCTGATTAAGCACCGCAACGACGATGCCCACACCCGCTATCCGAAAAATCAAATCCACATCCATACTTTTTCCTCCCGTCAGTATAAAAGAATTACTGCCAATATGCCGCACAAAATCCCCGTACTCCTATATAATCTCCCGTTCTTTTCATATTCGTGCACGGCATTTTCGCGTGCGTTTTCAAGTAATTTACAGCTATATTCTATTGAATTTATCTGCGTTTTTGTATCAGTCATTCCGAGATTTTCGGCAAGCGAAAGAATAATTTCTTTATCCGCCTCCGAAAGATACGATTTTTGCTTTTTTACGGTTTCCGCAAAAGCCGCACGGCAATTCATTTTTTGCATCTTTTCCGCCGTTTCGGAAAACAGCGGTATATTTTGTGTGTCCCCAATTGATATAAGTGCAGTTTTTATGTCCCTTTTTTCATAAGAGATTTTTTCTTCAAGCATTGTTAAGGCAGATATAAGTCCGGATAAAGTTTTGCATCTTTGTTTAAGCCCGAAAGCCTTGCCGCACCCCCACATCATACCGGACACGATAATCAGCACGGCGCCCGTCAGTTTAAACATTCGCCTATGCCCCCGAGCCTGATAACAAGTTCAAATCCGCTCGGCTGTATATCCCGCCCGCCGTGCAGCGATGTGATAATACTTACGCCGCGCTTTTTTATTTCAGCGATTGCGGCAAAATCATTGCTGCCGCCGATTTCGTCCGTGATGATAACATCGGGCGACATGGAACGGAGCATAAGCAGCATGCCGTCGGCTTTACCCACATTCGACAGCACATCGCAGCCGGCGCCGAGATCAAATGGTGATTCGCCGAAGGACAGCGCCGCAATTTCACAGCGTTCGTCCACTATCGAAACGCGCTTTCCCATGAGCGACAGCCGGCGCGCTATATCACGCAGCATTGTTGTTTTACCGCACATCGGCGGCGATACAATCACGGTATTTTTTATAATCCGTCCGTCGGTAATCCTGTCCATAACGCAATCCGCCGCACCGATAACTTCGCGTGCATAACGATAGTTCAATGCCTGTACACTGCGTATATGCGAAATTGCGCCGTTTTCGCATACCGCGTCGCCGCATATTCCCACACGGTGTCCCCCTGCAAGAGTTATATAACCGCGGCGAATTTCATCTTCATGCGCATATACCGAGCAATGTGTAACAAGTTCCATGCCGCGGCGGATATCCTGCGATGTTACTTTAAGCGCCGAGCCGTAATCACGCGTTAAACGCCCGTTTGGGGTCACGAAAAATCCACCGTTTATCTGCATGACGGCAAGTGCCGAACCGCATCGGAGCCGCACTTCCATAAGCTTGTCCGTATCAATCGCCGACAGACACGCGGCAATCCTCTCGGGCAGCGACGAAAATAATTCCTGTCCCGGGCAATAAGTCTCCTTTGCCAATGTAAACATGTTGTCCACCTCTTTCCCTCTATACTATGCCGTTTACATAAAAATAGAACTCTTATTTTACCGCAAACAAAAAAAGCCGGCATAAAACCGACTTTATATATAAATATTTACTTTATCCGTCCGCGTATCCTCGGCGTTCGCGCCATGAGCAATTTTTGCA
>CAKSRS010000065.1 GCA_934487205.1 uncultured Clostridia bacterium | reverse complement strand
GCGGTTTTGACATATCTCGTGAATTACCTTCTTATGCGAAATTCACCCGATTTATCCGTGAATTTGATAACGATATGCTTCAAACCGTTATGCAACCGCAGGTATTGAAAGCTGCCGGTTTATCTTTGATTGATTCATCTTTTATTGCTTTGGATGCTACTCCCGTTAAGGCTAATGTTTCCGACAGTTCTGTAACTCTCGAAATTCTCAAAAGAGCAAATTCTTTTCTTCCGTTAGCGGAATGTACATTTTTATCCGACAAAGCCTATGATGTTAAAGGTATTTACAATCAAGTTTTCAGAAAACGGTCGTACGCGTCAGAAATACAGCTGTCCGTTTAAATGTTTTAAAAGCGGCAAACAGATACGTGTTACGGGTTACATTTTTTGCATGGCTGATATCCCGCCGCTATCGCCTCATCGCGGCTGCAGTTCAGGCTGACTTTATTGCTTTCGCTCGTCTTTTTTGCGCTCTCGCACGAAGGACGGTGAAACTTTTTGGAATTTCTGTTAGCTATATAAGTCACCGCGCTGTCCGTGGTATTCTTAATATCCGAGGTTTCCGCCGACACGGGCGAGGGGGTTATCTGCGGTTTTACTGTAGGATTTACCTCCGCGTTTTCATTTCTTTTTGTACTAACCGACACATGTTTTCCGTCGCTTTTCATTATTATATCGCCCTGCATATCGGTTCGGTAAACCTTGACGTCCGCGTCGCGGAGGCGGCTTAAGGTTTCCTCTGTCGGGTGTCCGTAAGAATTATCCTTCCCGACCGATATCACGGCATATTTCGGCATAATTTCCCGCAAAAACGGATACGTTGTGGAATTTTTACTGCCGTGATGCCCCACTTTTAAAACCGTTGCGGATAAATCATAACCCTTGTCCAGAATTTCCTGTTCTTCTTCGCGTTCGGCGTCGCCCGTGAACAAAAACGACGTATCGCCGTAAATTATCTTCATTACAATCGAGCTGTTGTTTTTATCGCCGTTTTCGCTTACGGGGCCCAAAAATTCCGCTGTGCCGTCGGCAAATTTCATCTTACTCCCCGCCTTTGGGTGTTTTGGTGTGATTTTCTGCTCCGAAATCTTTTTCATTAATGTTTGATAAACGCTTGCGTCCGACCCCGTTTCCGGCATCAATACATTGTGAACCTTCATAGTTGACAGCGGGGCTGCAAGACCGCCTATGTGATCCTCATCAGCATGCGAACATACAACGTAATCCAGTTCTTCCACGCCCAGATTTTTAAGATATGTATAGATTATATCCGACGCATACGGCTTGCCGCCGTCTATCAGCATAGACTCCTTCCCGCACAAAACCAGCGCGGAATCGCCCTGTCCCACATCAATGAAGTGTACCTCCATTCCGTCGCAATAGGCGGTTTCTCTCTCGTGCCGCTGTTCGGAATTTGTTTCCTCCGTTCCGCCGCATGCGCAAAGGCTAAAAAGCATGCACACACTCAGTATTGCAGATAATAATTTATTTTTCATACCGCTCCCCCTTTTGATGAATATTTAATTTAATTATACGGCAAAATTACAACAATTGCAAGCATTAAATTATTCCACAAAAATGCGGGGCTGTAAAAACCGTTACAGCCCCTGTTTTTATCTTATTTAACTACCTTTTCGCCGTTTATATAAACCGTCTCGGCTGCTCCGCTGAATGTAAAGCTGTAGTCCGAATTATAGTCGGTAAATACGTTGTTCGCATAAATCGGCTTGCCATTCGAATCATACGCCGTGATTACTATGCCGGCATTAGGCTCGGTTTTGCCCGTAACGGCAGTTGTGCCGTCCGAAACATCAACACCGTAAGACGCTGCCCTTTTGCCCATTTCTCACCGTTTTCATGTTCAACAATTGTTACAGGTGTTGTTGTACTGTTATCACTGATTGCTATGTAAGGCATTCTGTCAGTCTCGGTTCCCGAATAGTAACCGGTAATTTCCTTTGTGTTATGAAAGCCAAGCATTATAAAACTCGTACGACGTATCCGTTGAATGATGTGCGGTATTTTCCGCCGTGTACGACGAAAAATCCTCGGCAAATGCCGGTGTTTTTGTTGTTTCTTCCGCGTAAACCGCCGCTGTCATGCTAAACGCGGACGCAAGCATAGACAGTGACAGAATTGCGGAAATAAAATTCCTTTTCTACAAAATTAATCAACAATTGTAATATTTAAATAACAGTACCCTTAGCCACCGGCAGAGGATAATTTTCCTGACCGATAAGCTTTCTGTCCGCGGTAATCTTCACGTCCTTATCCAAAACGACATATTCAAGCTGAACGTTTTCCTCAATAATATCACCCTGCATCAGGATTGAATTTTTAATAACCGCGCCTTTTTTTACCGTAACATTACCCGAAACAACGCTGTCGATAACCGTTCCTTCTATAACGCACCCGTCGGTTATATAGGAATTTACAACAACGGCGTCGCTGCCGTAGCGTGATGGCGGCAAGTCGCGGTTTTTCGTGTAGACAGGCAGTTTTGAGTGCAGCATTTCCTTCTGCATTTCCTCGCTCAAAAACTTCATATTATTGTTGTAGTATGACTTCATACTGTCGATTTTGTCAGTATATCCGTCATATTCAAATCCGAACAGGCGCAGTCCCGCCATCTTTTTCGCAATAGCGTCCTTGATAAAATCATGATTGCCGCGTGCCGAACATTCATCGACAATGCTTTCCAAAAGCGCTTTTTCCATAACGAACACATCGGTGCTTGCATAAGTCGACTTCGGATAATACGGGCAAACCTCAATATCCGTGATATTATGTTCGTCGTCGATATCCAAAAGCGTATAACGCGATAATTCTTTTTGGTCGATATCCTTCATATTTTTATAAACAATCGTGATATCCGCCTGATTATCCACGTGCGCCTTAAGTACCTTTTTAAAGTCCATGTTGTAGATGTTGTTTCCGAGCGACAGTATAACGTAAGTCTGACGGCTGCGGCGGATATACTCCTTTATTCCCGCAAGGATATCCAAATCGCCGCGGATTACTTCAAACCCGTTTTTTCTGCCGATATTCGGCGGAAGAATGTTAAGTCCGTGATTTTTTCTGTTCAAATCCCACGGCGCACCCGATTTTATATGATCCATAAGCGATGAGTAATTCGCCTCGGTCGCAACGCCGATGTTCTGTATGCCGGCATTCGCCATATTCGACAGAACAAAATCTATAATTCTGTAGCCGCCGGCAATCGGCAGAGCCGTTGCGCTGCGTACATCAGTAAGCGGCGGTATGCTCAAATTGCTGGCAACAATAATTCCCATTGTATCTATCATTTTACATTCCTCCCTCAGCTTTTTTCGACCATTGAACCCTTAGGTATATCCATACCCGCGGATATAATCGCTCCGCTTTCGATAAGCACAAGCCCATTAGTACACATGCCCGAAATATACTTGCTGTCTGCGTCCTCGCTGACGCCGATTACCGCGCCATCCTCTATAACCGCGCCCGTTCCGATTACGGCCTTATTAATAGTAACATTTTTCCCTATTTTAACGTCCGGCATGACAACCGAATCGGTTATTTTTGTGTTCTCTCCTATCTCCACATTCGAGAATATAACGGAATGTTTAACCGAGCCGTAAACCATGCAGCCCTGCGTTACCGTACTGTTTATGATTTTGGCATTCTTGCCCGCATACTGCGGTGCAAGCGCTGTATTGCGCGAATATATGCTCCATTTATCATCATTGATTTCAAACTTCGGCGGTTCGTCAATTAAATCCATGTTTGCCTCCCAAAGGCTTTGGATTGTTCCGACGTCCTTCCAGTAACCTTCAAAACGGTAGGTTACCATTTTTTCTTTATTTTTCAGCATTTCCGGAATTATATTTTTTCCGAAATCGTTAGCCGATTCGAGATTGCGCTCGTCGTCCTCAAGGTATTTTTTCAGTACCTGATAGTCGAAAATATAAATTCCCATCGACGCAAGATTGCTCTTGGGATTTGCCGGTTTTTCTTCAAATTCCGTAATTGCGCCGTCCTCGTCCACGTTCATTATTCCGAAACGGCTCGCCTCCTCCCACGGCACCGGCATTACGGCAATGGTTACCGCCGCACCCGACTTTTCATGAACATCCAGCATTTCGCCGTAATGCATTTTATAAATATGGTCGCCTGACAAAATCAGCACATTTTTCGGATTAAACCGCTCCAAAAAACTGATATTCTGATAAATAGCGTTCGCTGTACCCTTGTACCATTCGCCCGTTTTAGCGCTCTGATACGGCGGCAGGACGTATACTCCGCCGTGGTTTCTGTCCAAATCCCACGGACTCCCGTTACCTATATAAGTATTAAGTTCAAGCGGTTGGTACTGCGTCAGCACCCCCACGGTATCGATTCCCGAATGTACACAGTTGGAAAGCGGAAAGTCAATAATTTTGTACTTGCCCCCAAACGGCACAGCCGGCTTTGCAACATTCTTGGTAAGCGCACCCAAGCGGCTGCCTTGTCCGCCTGCCAAAATCATCGCTACACAGTCCTTTACATTCATTATATTCCTCCATTCCGCCGCCCCGGGCGGCAAGATTATTTAATCAGCGTGCCGCATTTGCGGTACACATATTTTTACAGTACATTTTCCGCGGAAACAGTATTGTGTTTCCCGCACGGCTTGATATAAACACATGACAGTCCCTGCATGTCAACTTCTATTGTGTACGGCAGCGCGACATTATCACTGTTTCGTTTCGCCTTGAATTTCTTTTTGTGCGCCGCCGTCTCACCGCCGAAACGTTTCCAGTCGGTGTTCATTACAATTTCATATTCGCCCGGCTCGAGTACATCTATCCTGTGTTTCTGCCGCACAATTGGCGTGAAATTTGCGCAAACGATTACTTTTTTGCCTTTTTTATCCGTACGCATGTATGACAGCATCGAGTTATCGCGGTCTTGTTCATTAATCCAGCGGAATCCGTCCCAGCTTTGGTCTATCTCCCACATAGGCGAATTTTCAAGATAAAATCTGTTCAGCTCACGCACATATCCGTGAAGTTTTTTATGCTTATCCATCTTCAGAAGATGCCATTCCAAACCCTCGTCATAGCGCCATTCAATAAATTGTCCTATTTCGCCGCCCATAAACATCAGTTTCTTGCCCGGCAAGGACAGATAATACGCCAAAAGCGTTCTGTAGCCCGCAAATTTTTCTTCATAAGAGCCGTACATTTTATCGATAAGCGATTTTTTTCCGTGCACAACTTCGTCATGCGAAAGCGGCAGAATAAAATTCTCGGAATACGCATAGCACATCACGAAAGTGAGCAAGTCATGGTTCGGTTTGCGGAAATACGGATCCATCGACATGTATCGCAGCGTATCGTTCATCCAGCCCATATTCCACTTGTAGTTAAATCCGAGTCCGCCTTTGTCAACGGGACCCGTAACCATGCTCCACGCCGTCGATTCTTCCGCAATCATCAGAATATTCGGAAATTTCGCGAACATGATTTTATTGAGATTTTGAATAAAACTTATCGCCTCAAGATTTTGATTTCCGCCGTACTTGTTGGCAATCCACTCGCCGTAATTCCGGCTGTAATCGCGATAAAGCATTGACGAAACCGCATCGACGCGCAATCCGTCGAAATGGTATTCCTTCACCCAGAAAAACGCCGACGACAAAAGAAACGATACAACTTCGCTCTTTGAATAATCAAAAACCATAGTTCCCCAGTCCTTGTGTTCGCCGAGACGCGGGTCGGCATATTCGTACGTTGCCGTCCCGTCAAATTTGTACAAACCGTGCAGGTCCTTCGGGAAATGCGCCGGAACCCAGTCCATGATAATTCCAATACCGCTCGCATGGCATTTGTCCACAAAATACATCAAATCTTCCGGCGCACCGAAACGTGAGGTTGCGGCAAAATATCCCGTAACCTGATACCCCCATGAACCGTCAAAAGGATATTCCGACAGCGGCATTACCTCTATGTGCGTGTAACCCATATCTTTTACATACGGTACAAGTTCGTCGGCAAGTTCTCTGTAAGTGTACAAACTTCCGTCCTCGTGCATTTTCCACGACGCCGCATGCACCTCGTAAATATTCATCGGTTTATCATAAACAGGTATGTCCGCACGTTTTTCGAGCCATTCGTCGTCCGTCCAGTCATAAACCGGAATATCATGCACCACCGATGCGGTACCCGGTCTTATTTCGTCGCAGAAAGCGACCGGGTCTGCCTTTAAAACTGTGTTACTCTCGCGGTCTGTCACCGCATATTTGTATATCATTCCTTCGCGGATATCGTCAAAACAGCCGTACCAAACGCCGGTTGTGCCGATGCGGCTCAGAAATCTCTCGCCCCGCCAACCGTCAAAATCGCCGGTAAGCGCAACCTTTTCCGCGTTGGGCGCCCATACTGCAAAGCGCCAGCCTTTATCTATTTTATGCGGCCCAAGCATTTCGTATGATTGAAAATTTGTCCCCTCGTTATATAAATAGAGCTGAAACTCGTCAATTCCCGCCCATGTTTTTTCATCGCCTGATGACATTAATTTCGTCCTCCCTTTTCTTTTGTTATAATATATTATATCACATTTTCTTTATGCAGTAAATACTAATCTTGTAAATTTTACGTTAATTTTTTTGTATAATTTGACATATTTTTCCTATTTTTTATTATTTTTTACATAATCCCTGTTATTTTGTCAATAAAAATGATATTTTATGCATAAATAATCGCACGGATACGCCCGAATTTTACGTATTTTTTATTAAAGAATAATTTTGTTTGTGTTACCCCCTTGACATCACGGTAAAAATACGATAAAATATATATGCTTGTTGTTTCTTTAAACTATGCTATTGGGAATGTTGAATTTTTGATAGTAGTTTATGAAAATTAATATTTTATAATATACATAACATATATTCAATATCCCCAATTTTAAAAACAAATTTGAAAACGGGGGGTGGACAAGATAGACACATTGGAAATCATATTGATAGTTTTTGCGGTTATTTTTGCCGTACTTAATATTCTCTCGTTCAAAATGGGAATTTCGTACAGAAAAAAGATTGCGGAGGCGGAATTCGGCTCTGCAGAAGAAAAGGCAAAAGGTATCTTAGAGGACGCAAAAAAAAGCGCTAAAGCCAAGGCTCGCGAAATAACACTCGAAGCTAAGGAAGAAAATCAAAAACTGCGCGCTGTTCTCGATGCCG
The DNA here is from genome assembly GCA_934487205.1 of uncultured Clostridia bacterium. Taxonomy (GTDB): domain Bacteria; phylum Bacillota; class Clostridia; order UBA1381; family UBA1381; genus UBA1738. Next base: position 6,310 of record CAKSRS010000065.1, on the reverse strand, counting down.
AAATTAAAGACCGTAGACGTGAGTTATCTATTCAGGAAAAAAGACTTAACCAAAAAGAAGAAAATCTTGACAGAAAAACCGAATCTCTTGAAAAGAAGGATCAGTCTCTGAACCAAAAAATCAAAGATTATGACAAAAAAGCGATTGAGGTAGAAGAACTTAAAAGCAAGCAAGTATCCGAGCTTGAAAGAATTTCGGGCATGTCACAGCAAGAGGCCAAGGATATCCTTATCCGCGATTTGGAACAGGAGGCTCGTCACGAGGCCGCTATAAAGGTTAAAGAAATTGAGCAGGAAGCAAAAGACACAGCAGAGCAAAAGGCAAAAAATATAGTTGCAACTTCCATACAGAAGATTGCAGCAGATCATGTTGCGGAAACAACCGTTTCGGTTGTAGCGCTTCCGTCCGACGAAATGAAGGGCAGAATTATAGGCCGTGAGGGCCGCAATATCCGCACTCTTGAAACAATGACGGGCGTTGATTTGATTATTGACGACACGCCGGAGGCGGTTATACTTTCAAGTTTCGACCCGGTACGCCGCGAAATAGCACGAATTGCACTCGAAAAGCTTATTGTCGACGGACGTATTCACCCGGCAAGAATTGAAGAAATTGTAGAAAAATCTAAAAAAGAAGTGGAAGCCACAATTAAGCAAGAGGGCGAAGCGGCAACCTTTGAAACAGGCGTGCACGGACTTCACCCGGAGCTTATCAAACTTCTCGGCAGACTGCGTTTCCGCACAAGCTATGGGCAGAACGTACTTCGCCATTCAATCGAAGTATCGCATCTTGCCGGAGTTATGGCGGGCGAACTCGGCGTAGACATAACGCTTGCAAAGCGTGCCGGTTTGTTGCATGATATCGGCAAAGCCGTTGACCACGAAATCGAAGGTTCGCATGTGACCATTGGCGCCGACATAGCAAAGAAGTACAAAGAAAACAAAGATGTTATCCATGCAATCATGGCACATCACGGCGATGTTGAAGCACAGACGGTTGTTGCACAGCTTGTTCAGGCTGCAGACGCAATCAGTGCCGCAAGACCGGGCGCAAGACGCGAAAATATTGAAACATACATTAAACGTCTTGAACGTCTTGAATCAATCGCAAATGAATTTAACGGCGTAGAAAAATCTTACGCCATTCAGGCAGGACGCGAAATCAGAATTATGGTTAAACCGGACGTTGTCGATGATGCAAGCATGCTCCTTGTTGCAAAGGACATCGTAAAGAAAATCGAGTCGGAACTGGAATATCCGGGACAGATTAAAGTCAGCCTGATACGCGAAACACGCGCAGTTGATTTTGCAAAATAATGATTATAAAACGGTTATCAAAATTCTGATAACCGTTTTTACACGAAAGGCGAAATTTTTATGAAAATTCTTACAATAGGCGACATTTTCGGGCGCGTCGGGCGCAACACAGTTGAAGAAGAACTTGAGCGCATGCGCGGAAAATATGATTTTATTATTGCAAATGCGGAAAATGCGTCGCACGGGAGGGGTATGTCCAAACCGGTTTATGAGCAGCTCTCATACGCCGGAATAGATGTGTTCACGCTCGGCAACCACGCATGGGGGTGTCCCGATATTGCCACCGTTATGCGCTACAACGACAATGTTGTTCGTCCGGCAAATTTTGAAGGTAGTGTTCCCGGCAAGGGCAGCACAATTGTCACGGCGAAAAACGGCATAAAAGTCGGCGTCATTAATCTTATCGGCAGAACGTATATGCAAGGCGCGGCAGAATCGCCGTTTTTTGCAGCCGACCGCGAACTTGAACGCATTAAAGCGTATGCCGATTTGATTTTCGTCGATTTTCATGCTGAGGCAACGAGTGAAAAAATTGCGCTCGGCTACTATCTTGACGGCAGAGTAACCGCAGTTTTCGGCACTCACACGCACGTTCAGACGGCGGACAGCAAAATCATGCCGAAAGGCACCGGATATATTTCGGACTTGGGCATGACAGGTCCCGCCGTATCGGTTTTGGGGCTCGAGAAACAAACTATAATAGACCGTTTTTTGAACAGCATGCCGCAAAAATTCACCGTAGCAAACAGCCGCGGGCAGTTTTGCGCCGCAATGTTCGAAATTGACGATGCGACCCGCAAGGTAACCTCAATCGAAAGAATTTACAAAGAACTTTAATCTGAGGCGGTGCGTTTTGCACCGTCTTTTTTTTAATTGTGATAAAATAATTGTGGTGGTGTTTGAGTTGAAAAAAGGACAAACAAAACGAATTTGGACAAAAGAACAAAAGTTAGCAATAATAAAAAGATATTACGAAGAGCACATTTCATCCGGATCTCTTGCAAAAGAATATGTTGCCGATAAAGGGATGATTGGTCGATGGATGAGGAACTACAATCAGCACGCTGAAACAGCCTTTGATTCTAAAAATAGCAGAAAAGGCAATCCATTTTCTGCGCTACATACCGGTAAGTCCTTAACAGAAACCGATAGATTACGGCTACAATTAGCAAAATTAGAGATAGAAAATGAACGATTAAAAAAAGGATATCAGGTAAAAGGAGCTGGTGCAAACAAGGAGTTCGTTACTTTAAAATATGCGAATATGAAATAATATACTCTTTGAAAGATAAATATAGTATAAAATTTTTATGTAAAACAATGTCAGCAATCGTTCCGGATATTACAAATGGTTAGCGTCTACCCTTCATCAGGTTTTTACCAAACCCATAAATATATACAAACATCAAACGTTCTATGTCAAGAGCGGGAATGCCATCCGACAACCCGATAATAGAATCCTTAAGCGGATGGATAGAAGAAGAAATGAAAATATATTTCAATTTGAAATCCGCAGAGAGCATACCATCGTTTATTGAAAACTATGTTTATTACTTTAATAACGAAAGATTATCATGCAAACTAAATTACAAAACCCCTGTTCAATACAGAACCGAACAAGGGTTTGGATAGTTTGTGGTTTTTAGTGTCTACTTTTACTTGACAACTGCACACCATGCGGGTGGATATTTACCGGGACAGAAATCAACCCCGTCCCGTTTCAGCTTTTTTACAGCGCAAATAATGTCTTCCCACGATTAGTTCAAAAGCAGGATATTAGTCTCTGTGCTTTTCAAAGCATTCACTGCAGTAAACCGGTCTGTCATTTTTCGGCATAAACGGAACCTTGTCCACCTTGCCGCAGTCAGCACAGGTGATTTCATACATTTCCTTGTTCTGTCTTATGCTGTTCTTTCTTGCAATTCTGCAGTCTTTGCAGCGAATAGGCTCATTCTGGAACCCTTTTTCAGCATAAAATTCCTGTTCGCCCGCAGAAAAAATAAATTCCTTGCCGCAGTCTTTACAGATTAGAGTTTTGTCTTCGTACATTGTTAATTCCCTCACTTTTGAATTAGTAAAAATTTTCTTTCTCCGTCCGAAGGGACTTGCACCCCTATAAGCACACTGATGCGCTGCTTTTCTTTAAGCTACAAACGGTTATTTTCTTCCAGCGCCTCCGTCAGCTTTCTTTTTACGCGCTGCAGAGCATTGTCTACGCTTTTAGCCGGTCTGCCGAGGATTTCCGCAATATCTTCGTATGACATTCCCTCGGTGTAATACATAAATACCTGAAGTTCAAGCTTACTCAAAGTACGGTTAATTTCCCGTTCGATACCGCAAAGATTCTCGCGGCTGATTACAATATTTTCCGGATTTTGCTCATCATCTTCAAGCGAATGTGACAGCGTATCCATATCGCCTTCGTCCTCTTTATCAAGCGAAATATAAGAATTAAGCGGACTGTGTTTTTTTCGTGCCGCGGCACGTGCCGCCGAAATAATCTGCCGTGAAATACAGACATTTGCAAAATGCGTAAATGACGTTCCGCAATCCTGTTTAAACTCCTTCACAGCTTTATACAGACCAATCATACCTTCCTGAATTACGTCTTCCTTTTCGGCGCCCGCCAAAAAATATGTATTCGCCTTGGCATAAACGCAATTTCTGTATCTTGCGATAATATGGTCAAAAGCCGCCTCACTGCCGTCCTGCGCCAAAGCGGCAACTTCTTCATCAGGCAGGCTGCACAATGAATTTTCCCTTATTTTATCCATCACGCATTACCTCCACCATCACCAGCATATATCAATTATACCATTTATAAAAACAAATGTCAAGGATAAACTTATACAATTTTAACAACAGAATATGATAACTATTGCCTAAATTTATAAGTTTTCTCTAATTTTCGTCAAAATACGACACGTTAATTTTCCAATACCGCTTGATTTTACTCTTATGATATGCTATACTTAATTTGATATTTTTTTTCGCGGAGGATTTATTATGTACGGAATAGGCAAAATATTCGAAACAAAATTCGGCGGATTAATTTTTTCTCTGCTGTGCGGAAGTGCATATTTTATAATTATTTTGGATTTCATACTTAAATACACACAAAACGGCGGCATGCTTTTGGGATTTTTCTTCTTCCCCGCCATAATCTGCGGTATGGCTTTGGTTATTTTCAAATCCATAAAACGCATGAAGGACGAAAAAGCATTTTCAAAAATAAACGCTTTGATATATATGCATATAATACTGATGGCTGTCAGCGTTGTATTTTTAATTGATATAATAAAATAAATTTTTTCAAATTCCTATTGACAAATCGGTTTCTATATGTTATTATTATATTGAGTTAGTTAAGGCTAACTACTTAGGTACAGCTATGTACCTTTATTTTAAGCATTGTGGTTAGTTAATACTAACTTTATGGAGGTATTACAAATGAGTATAGTAATAATAGGCGGAAATGAACGTATGGTCTGTCAGTATGAAGATATTTGCAAAAGCTACGGCTATAAGGCAAAAGTTTTTGCGAAAAAGAACGGAATGCTCAAAAAAAATCTGGGTACTCCCGACCTCATGGTTCTGTTCACCAATACGGTATCGCACAAAATGATACTGAGCGCCGTAAACGAAGCGAAAAAGAACAACATACCGATTGAACGCGTACATTCAAGCAGCGCTGCGGCATTATACGGATTACTCGAAAGCAGAAAAGAAGCCTGACATGGAAGAAATGATTGTACAGCACTGCGCTCCAACGCTTGCCAATCTGAAAACCGCCAACCTGCTTAACTGCCGTGCGGATATTCAGGAATTTCGGCGGTGCAAGTATCGGAAAAGTGACAGTTTCGGCATAAAGCGAAAAAAATGGTAGTGTAAAGCAGCATATGAAAAATGAAGTATGCGAAAACCTACCGTCACCCTTGACAGCTTAGGCAAAACAATGCTTAAAATACCGTGCCGACGGTGAAAAACTCAAGAAAAAATTGAATTTTACCGTCGGCAAAAACAGTGTGGCATTGTTTTACCATACTGTAAAGGGCAAGCAAAATCAAAGATTTTGTGACTGCAATTTGCCTCAGGTTCAAAATCTAAGAACAAATTGTGCATTAGCTTGCTGTGATTGGATATGTGCAGCGGTTTTCTGTCCGAGATAAATAAGCAGATGCCATTTAGCAGGCATAGTATCAGCGTTTTTGAGCATATCGACTTCGTTAAGTACCTGATAGCTGTTAAATTTATGCGGCCTGAGAAAGTTGTAGCAGCACACCCAAAGAGCAACGGCATAGTTTGAACCGTCAAAGTTGTCATAACCGCAGGTACAGCGATATATGCCTGCCGCACTCACCGTAGCGGGCACGAGCGTAAGCAGCATTTCCAGTGTCAGTAAAACAGAAAAAATTGTCTTCTCCTTTTCACATTTATATCCTTTTAATGTGTTATTTTACATTTCTCCACAAAACTTGCCGGAATGTGCCGGATTAAATAACAGTATAATCCGAGCTTTAGATTTCTCTGTCTGCGTTAATATCTTTCGATATAACTTTGCATTTATCCGGTATTGCGGCTTGAAATTGCGTTTCCACAATACTCACATTTACCGGAGCTTCCCGCGCGGATTCTTGTTGTTCCGTTACATTTTTCGCACACAACGTTAACAAAGCTTGTTTTGCTGTTCTCTCTGCCCGAAAGAAGCACGCATGGCGATCCCTGCTTTTGCAGTGTACAATCTCGAAAGACACCCTTACCGAAAAGCCATTCAAGCTCAGAAAGCACCTTATAGGGCGGTTTTCCCGTCTGCTTTGAAAGCTCCTCAATCGTAACGGTGCCGTCTTGGTCGCACATAAATATTGAATCGTAACGGCGGGCAAGATTCGCTCTTATTCCGTTTTTTATGCCGTTTATAAACATCAGTGCGGACGGAACAAGCATGACTATATTGGTAATCAAGTTATCACGAAGATTTTCGTTATACCCTGTAA